>JAAUPS010000087.1 GCA_012033015.1 Phormidesmis sp. RL_2_1 | reverse complement strand
CAGACCGCTTTGAAGAAGGAGAAGGACGAGGCCTCGAAGGAACGCCTGGCCAAATTGCAGAAGGACCTGGCCAACCTGAAGGAGCAGTCGACGTTACTCAAGACGCAGTGGCAGAACGAAAAGGCGGCCATCAACGCGGCCAGCATCATCAACGGACAGATCGAACAGGCCAGGCTCGAACTCGAGCAGGCCGAGCGCACCGGCGATCTGCAGAGCGCCGCGCGGCTCAAGCACGGCACCATCCCGGATTTGCAGAAGAAACTGGTCGGTGCGGAAAAGGCCCTGCACGAACTGCCGTCAGGCACACGTCTGCTGACCGAAGAGGTGACCGAGGACGACATCGCCCGCGTGGTGGCCTCGTGGACCGGCATCCCGGTGACGCGCATGCTGGAAGGCGAGCGTGAGAAGCTGGTGCAGATGGAGGAGCGTTTGCAGAAGCGCGTGATCGGCCAGAGCGAAGCCGTGGCGGCCGTGGCCAACGCCGTGCGCCGCGCGCGCTCCGGTTTGCAGGATCCCAACCGGCCGATCGGTTCGTTTATTTTCATGGGGCCGACCGGTGTCGGTAAGACCGAGCTGACCAAGGCTTTAGCGGCTTACTTCTTCGGCTCCGAAGACGCCATGGTGCGTTTGGACATGTCCGAATTCATGGAGCGTCATACCGTCTCCAAGCTGATTGGTTCACCTCCGGGCTATGTCGGCTACAGTGAAGGCGGTCAGCTTACCGAAGCGGTGCGCCGTCGTCCCTACACCGTCGTTCTCTTCGACGAAATCGAGAAGGCTCATCCTGATGTCTTCAATCTGCTGCTGCAAATCTTGGAAGATGGTCGCCTGACTGACGCCAAGGGTCGCACCGTAGACTTCAAGAACACTCTGATCATCATGACCTCGAACATTGGTTCGAAAGTGATTGAGAAAGGGGGCGGTGGCCTAGGCTTCGAATTCTCCGGCGAGGATGCTTCGGATTCCCAGTACAATCGCATCCGGGCGTTGGTCAACGAAGAACTTAAGCAATACTTCCGTCCTGAGTTTCTCAACCGCTTGGATGAGATCATCGTCTTCCGCCAGCTCACCAAGGACGAAGTCAAAGAAATCTCTGTCATCCTGCTCAAAGAGGTCTTTAGCCGGTTAGAAGAACAGGGCATTACCCTAGAGGTTACCGAGAAGTTCAAAGACAGACTCGTAGAAGAGGGCTACAACCCCAGCTATGGGGCAAGGCCACTGCGAAGGGCCATTATGCGACTGCTAGAAGATAGCTTGGCTGAAGAAATCCTCTCCGGCCGGATTAAAGATGGCAGCACCGCTATCGTTGATATCGATGAAGACAACAAAGTCGTGGTGACCTCTTCTGCTACTGAAGAAAAGCGCGAGCTGATCACCGCAGTTGACTAGCACAGTTGCTGCTGTTCTAGTCATTGCACATCGAAAAGGGGACTGGAGAGCATGGGCACTTCAGTCCCCTTTTTCGCAGGTGTTATTAGGCATGGGCCATGACGACGGATAGCGTTCGTCACGTTTGTAAACAGACGTAAAGCTGGCTTGCGTTGACCTGCAATAAAAATCAATAATTAACATTGAGGTTACAGTAGTTGAGCGCATCCTCTTTTGAGGGATCCTCAAGCTGCCTGCGATGCCTTTTAGACAACCTATTTATTGAGATAACATAGCTGGTGAAGTTGCCATGATTGGTGGAATATTCGAGACGATTGGTAAAACGCTGGGGGTCAGCAAAGACAAGTACTTTTTAGAAATCGATGACGCTGCTGCTGAGAAAGCTGCCAAAGCAGCCAAGGCAGTAGTGGAAACCGTAAAAGAAGTTTCTGCAGATGTTGCTGAAAAAGCTCAAGAAATTGCCGCTAAGACAGAAGCTAAAGTAGACACCGTCACCTCAAAGGTAGCGGCAGCACCGGCGACCGAGGAGGTGTCAGCGCCTGAGGCGGCCAAGCCTAGCAAATCTCCTGGGCTGACGCCAGAAGAGATCATTGTCAATGCGATCGCGCTGGCAGCAAAAAAACCGACAGCCAAGGAAACATTATTGAATCAGCTCAAAACTTCGCCACTGACTACCTCATGCCGCTAGGCAATCAAGGCCGCCGTCGCCCTGGCCCTAGCCTAGGGGCCTTCAAAGGGATGGCTAAGGATGTAAATCCTAGACTCAAAGGCTAAGGTTCTAGAGCTGATCAACGGTTTAACCTGTTGATCAGCTCTAGAACAGTGAATAAACTGCTAATCAACTGCTAATCAACTGCTAATCAACCGTGAATCAACCGTGCATTCACTCAGCTAACGGCTGGTCGCGTAGGCAGCCATCGGCTCTTGAATAAAGCGAATATATAAATGTTTGAAGGTAGATTTGAGCACTCTGGGTGCGCCGAAGTCAATGGGTACCATTGTCTCAGGAAGCTTCCAGTCGTCTAATTTCAACTCAGCAGGCTGCATCAGCGGAAAGGCAATTTCTGCTAGCTCAGGGCATAGCCCTAGGCGTTGACTTTGGGCCAAGGTCGGCACGATAGCTGGATCGACATTGAGAATTTCTACCATGGCTCGATCTAGGGCGAACACATTGTTAGAAGCCCCTAGCACCCCTAAATCCCTGGGTTCGCCGTTGATTGGCCCGCTGCCTTCTTGACCAACAATGCCATCGATAATTGTCAGTTGTGGTGAGATTGCTCGCGCGGTTTCTACCAGCATGGTGCCAAATCGCTGGCTATCTTTGCCTGCTTCCATGTGCCACCAGGCTTTCATTTTGCCAGGAACACAGCCAAATAAGTTTTTGACGCCTAAAGACATGGTGAGCTGCACGTGGGATTTGACCTTTGGCAAATTGATCACCACATCAGCTTCCATCGCTTCTTTGGAGAGCAAAAAATTATCAAATTCTGGGCCTGCTACCGGGTAGCGCTTGCCATGCAGTTCCACAATGGGAATATTGGCTTTTTCTGCCCAGGTCAACAGGCCGTTGGCTTTGGCAACACCATGGGCGCTGCCAAAGGCAGGGCTATCGCCTAAGAAGGGTTTGCCGCCAGCGGCCTGCACCATTTTAGCGACGCAGTAAACCACTTCTGGGCGGGTGGTGCAGCCTTTGGTCGGGCGTGAGCTGGTCAAAAGATTAGGTTTTAGCAGCACGCGATCGCCTGGTTTGACAAAATTTGTCATGCCGCCGAGCGGGGCCAGCAATGCTACCAACTGAGCCTGTAAAACTTCGATATCGTAACGCTGCGCCCGGATCAAACTGACAGATGGTATGACCGTTTCCACTACACTTTCCCCTTTAGAATTGAATGCTCAACAGCATAATAAGCTTTATTGCAAAGTTAAGAATATGCTTACTTTGCCCACTGCTTACTTTGCCCACTGTATCTATTGGCCCACTGTTTTATTGGCCCACTGTTCACTTTGCCCACTGTTTGATTGGCCCACTGTAATTTATATGTGACAAGATGCTCACCTTTTGGATAAAAACTAGCGGTACCTGGATTAACGTTGCTCTCGTTTTGCTGGGTACAGGGGCTGGGCTGCTGCTGCGCCATCAGCTCTCCTCCCAAATGCGCGTCATCATCACCCAAGCGATGGGTTGACCACCGTTTTTATTGGCCTTTCGATGGCGCAAGCGCTATCGGCGGCAAAAGCTGGCCGTGTAGAGGGGTTATTTTGGCGCTGATCGTGCTGGTCGTGGGTGGATTGCTCGGTGAGTGGTGGCAATCGAAAAACGCCTCTCGGCCCTTGGTGACTGGCTCAAGGCTCGGTTCCAAGGGGGGAGTCGTTTTACAGAAGGCTTTGTGGCTGCAAGCCTGCTGTTTTGCATTGGCCCGATGACCATTTTAGGCAGCCTTAACAATGGGCTCCTAGGCGATGGCACCATTTTAGTGGTGAAAAGCACCATGGATGGATTGGTTTCGATTGCGCTCACGGGAACCTACGGCATCGGTGTCGGTTTTTCGGTGCTGCCAATTGTGGTTTATCAGGGGGGGCTTTCATTACTGGCGGCTAGTCTGGGCGCTGTTATCCCCAATCCGACAACAGCGCCGAGTATTGTCCTTGTCACGGGTACGGGCGGCATTATGCTGTTAGGGCTAGGGCTAAACTTGCTAGACATTGGCAAGATCAAGGTAGCCTCATTTTTACCTGCCCTGGGTTTGGGGCCAGTGCTGAGCTGGCTGGCGCAAACCATCACCTAATCAAGGCTGATCTGGTGATGCAGCCTTGATTAGGTGATGCAGCCTTGGGCGTTGCTACGTGAGCTGCTCATCGACAAACTGCAATAGCCGTCGCATTGGGACATCGATCTCAGGAGAACGGTGGGCGAGTTTGTAGCCCACGTCGTGAATGGCTTTAGATAGCAGGTAGTTGTCTAGCAATATCTGCAGCTCTTGCTGGGTTTTGGGCAAAAAGTTGGCTGCACGAGCAGTGTCAAGATAGGCCGATAAAAACGCCGCACTGACCCACTGCTCCCAAAACTGCGCCCACTGTTGAATATGGTCGCTTTGTTCGAGCCGAATGAGGCCGCTATCTACCTCGTTTTGAAAGCCGTTAATCACGGCGTAGTGAATGGATTGCAGCATGTAGGCGACATCTTGCAGGGGCGATCGCTTAATTCGCCGCTCACTGACCGTGCGATTGTCTTCTCCTTCAAAGTCAATCAGGACAAAGTCTTTTCCGGTATATAAGACCTGCCCTAGGTGGTAGTCGCCGTGGTAGCGCGTACGCATGGCGGTAATTTCGCAGTCGAGGATTTGGTGGAAGCGTTCGAGGTAAATATCTTGATAGCTCAGTAGGGTGCGCGCCAATGGCTGTAAGTCGGCGTTGAGATGCCCTGAGGGGCTATTTAAGTCATCTTTGATACGGCGAAAAACTTGGCCTGTTTGATTGCGATTGTATTGGTAGATGGAGCGCTGGTAGAAGGTGCTGAACGGCTCCGGGGCAAAAGCCGAGTCGGTTGGATCGGCGCAAAGGGCAATATGAAATTCTGCGGTTCTTTGACCCAAAAGCTTCATATTGGGCAGGTATGTGCCCATTAAGTGGGCGGCGACGCGCTTGGTTTCACTGTCTTGATCAAATTCTGCTTGGAGGGCCATGACCGGTTGAAGAATGGGGGGCTCTTCAGTCATTTCGGCTGATTCAACGACCACTTGCTCGAAGTAGTTGCGAATGTTGTCAAGAGTGTATTCCCAAGTGTTTTGGGCCTCAGGAATGTAGGTTTGCAAAACCCCAATCGTGGCGGCGTCGGCGTCGGTACGCCGGTAGTCTAAATAGCCCACGATCACATTAAAGTTGTTGAATTGCTGATGTTTCTTTAAAAACTGGCGAATTTCTAAGTCGGGGTTAATGCCAGCATCTACCGTACGAAAGAGTTTAAGAATGAGGCTGGTGTGGCTGCGCAGTTCGTCGTCGGCGTAGATGACTGAATTATTGGTGAACTGGCCCTTTAAAGGTCTTGAGTCACTGGGCATATTGGCTTCGGCAGCCGGGATTAATGAGGTGGCCACAAGCTTGCCGTTGATGCCTTCAAAGGTGCCGCTGTAAATCGTGGTTTCGAGCAGGGTTTTGAGGAAGTCTTTATCGGCGATCGCATCATAAAGCACGCCCACTTCATCTTCTTCGGCCCCCGACAGTTGCAGCCTTGCTAGCACCATAGAAGATGACTCATTGAGCAAATGGGCGGCACTTTCGCCAAAGGCATAGCTGACAAACAGCAAATAGGTTTTGGGATCGCCCTGCCTATACTCCACACGCAAACAGAGCATGTAGGTATCGCTATCGGGAATTGCCATGCACTCTGTCAGCGCGGTTGAGCGCACCTTTTCGAGCTGTACCCCTAACCACTGGCGACGGGCCAAATAGGCATCTAAGACATCTTCTAAAGCGCCTCGCTGGGCAGGGGCAAAAATAGTTTCCCACTGCTGCAAGGTAATACTCGGTATTTCCGATGGAGACAAAGGCACTACCGCACTGGGCTTGAGGGCAAACCAATAGAAGGCATAAGGCCCCAAACTGAGAAAATAACTGCCTTCATCACCGATGGCGGGAAAATCGTTGCGGCCAAAAATCTCCATGGGCACTCGCCCTTTAAAGAGAGACAAATCGAGCTGCACACTCTGCACAAATCGAGAAAGATTGGCCACTACCAAAATTTCTTCATTGTCGTAGGTACGGGTAAAGGCTAAGACTTTACGGTTGCTGACACTGGTGAGGTGAAAATCTCCCCAGCCGAATGCCTGATAGCGCTTGCGGGTGGCAATCAGGCGCTTGGTCCAGTTCAGCAGCGAGTTGGGCGCTGAGCGCTGCGCTTCGACATTCAAAGTGGTGTAGTGATATTCCGAATCTACAATCAGCGGCAGATAGAGCTTGTGCGGATTGGCAGGGCTAAAGCCCGCGTTGCGATCAGGGCTCCACTGCATGGGGGTGCGTACGCCGTTGCGATCGCCCAAATACACATTGTCCCCCATGCCAATTTCATCGCCGTAGTACAGCACAGGCGTTCCCGGCAGCGACAGCAAAAGGCCGTTTAGCAGCTCAATTTGCCGACGGTCATTTTCTAGCAGGGGTACCAACCGCCGCCGAATGCCTAGGTTAATCCGCATCTCTTGATCCTGCGCATAGACCCGGTACATATAGTCCCGATCTTCATCGGTAACCATCTCCAGCGTCAGCTCATCGTGATTGCGCAAAAACAGCCCCCACTGGCAGTTCTCCGGTATTTCCGGCGTCTGCTGCAAAATATCAATAATCGGAAAGTTATCCTCCATCCGCAGTGACATAAACAGACGCGGCATCAGCGGAAAGTGAAAATTCATATGGCACTCATCGCCATCGCCGTAGTACGCCGCCGCATCTTCAGGCCACTGATTCGCTTCTGCCAGCAGCATCCGCCCATGATAGCGATCGTCCACGTACTGGCGCATTTTCTTCAAAAAATCGTGGGTTTCTTTCAAGTTCTCGCAGCTCGTACCCTCACGCTCATACAGATAGGGCACAGCGTCCATCCGCAGCCCATCTACCCCCAACTCCAGCCAAAAGTCGAGCACTTCTAAAACGGCCTGCTGCACCGCCGGGTTGTCGTAGTTAATATCTGGCTGATGGGCGTAAAACCGGTGCCAGTAATAGGCTTTTGCGACCGGATCCCATGTCCAGTTAGAGGTTTCAAAATCCTGGAAAATAATGCGAGTGCCTTTGTACTTATCAGTGCTGTCGCTCCACACATAGAAATCGCGCTCTGAGCTACCTGCCGGAGCCAACTGCGCCCGCTTAAACCAAGGATGCTGATCAGAAGTGTGATTGACAATCAGTTCAATAATCACGCGAATGTCACGGGCATGGGCTGCGGCCAAAAATTCCTTAAAGTCGTCCAGCGTGCCGTAAATCGGATTGACCGATAGATAATCGGAAATATCGTAGCCATCATCCCGTAACGGGGAAGGGAAAAAGGGCAGTACCCATAGCGCGGTAACGCCTAATTCTTGCAAGTAGTCTAACTTCTCGGTCAGTCCTCTAAAGTCACCAATACCATCGCCATTACTATCGGCAAAGGCCCGTACGGGCACTTCATAAATGATGGCGTTTTTGAACCAGAGAGGGCTGTTATCTAAAGGCATAAAAATCTGCTGCGAGTCAGTTAGGTACAATCTTGACAGGATACGTTAAATTTGGCGGTCGTCTTGTTGGCAAAAGAACGACTTTTGTTCTGAAGATAGCCTGATTTGGCAAAACCATCTGTAGCATCTGTAGACAGGTGCGCCAATATGGTACTTTCGCCTAGGCGAAGAATAGTCTCAGCAGCAGCAAGCGCCTAAGCCGAAATCATCCCCAGAATTATCTAAGCTGTTTCTATCTAAGCTGTTTCCATCTAAGCTGTTTCCATCCAAGCTGTTTCCATCCAAGCTGTTTCCATAAGATTTGATCCCATGAAATTTGAGCGTGCCAGTGGCATTTTACTCCATCCGACTAGCCTCCCTAGCCGCCATGGCATTGGCGATTTGGGCCAAGCAGCCTATGACTTTATCGACTTTATGGAACGCAGCGGCCAAACCCTATGGCAAATTTTGCCCCTTGGCCCTACGGGCTATGACCACTCGCCCTACACCATGAACTTCAGCGCTTTTGCTGGCAATCCACTGTTGGTAAGTCTCGAAAAGCTAGTAGAAGAAGGGTTGCTAGATGAAGCCACACCATTGGAAAGTGCCAAGCCCCAGCGCGTAGAATTTAGCCGGGTCATTCCCCACAAAATGCAGATGCTCAGACAGGCGTTTGAGCGATTTAGCGCCCAAGGTCACAACGCTGAACTGGCCAAATTCTCTGAGGAGCAAAGCTGGTGGCTAGAAGACTTTGTGCTATTTATGGCGCTGCTAGAGGCGCATGAGGGCAAGCCTTGGAGCCAGTGGGCATCGCCTATTGCTCGCCGAGAACCGGCGGCCATCCAGGCTAAGGCGGCAGAACTCAAAGAGAGCGTTGACTTTCAGCGGTTTGTGCAGTTTAAGTTTTTTGAGCAGTGGATGGCGCTGCGCCGCTATGCGAATGACAAGAACATCCAAATTATTGGGGATGTTTCGATTTATGTGTGTCACAATAGCTCGGATGTGTGGGCCCATCCGCAGCTCTTTAAGCTCGACTCGCAGACTATGGAGTCAGCTTACATCGCAGGGGTTCCACCTGATTATTTTAGTGAAACCGGTCAGCTATGGGGCAATCCTGTTTATGACTGGCAGGCTTGTCAAGCTTCGGGGTTTGACTGGTGGGTGTCAAGGTTTAAAGCGACGTTGCAGTATGTCGATTGGGTCAGAGTGGATCATTTTCGCGGATTTGAGGCCTACTGGCAGGTGCCTGCCAGTGAATCAACGGCGATGAATGGTGAGTGGATAAAAGCGCCCGGTGAGGCGTTCTTCGACACGCTCAAACAAAAGCTAGGGACGTTGCCCGTGCTAGCGGAAGATTTGGGGATTATTACGCCGGAGGTGGAGGCATTGCGCGATCGCTATGAATTTCCTGGGATGAAAATCCTCATGTTCGCTTTTGATGGGGATGCTCACAACACCCATTTGCCCCATAACTACGGCCACAATTGCATCGTCTACTCTGGCACCCACGACAACGACACCGCCATAGGCTGGTGGCAGACACTCGCCCCTCAAGAAAAGCAGGTTTTTGCCCAGTATCTAGGCTACGCTAATCCTGACGATATCGCAGACGTTAACTGGGTGCTGATTGAAACGGCGCTGAAATCTGTAGCTGATTTGGCGATTGTGCCGCTGCAAGATCTGTTGAGTTTGGATGGCAGCGCCCGTATGAATGACCCCAGTAAAATTCCAGATAACTGGCGATGGCGGTATGACAGCACTCAGATGCTGACAGATGCGATCGCCCAGCGGCTGCGTTCACTCACCGCTACCTACGAGCGGCTGCCCGCAGGCCAATCTAAGCAGTAGGGTTAAGCCGTTAGATTCTAAGCCGTTAGATTCTAAGCCGTTAGATTCTAAGCAGTCAAATCCCATGATCATAGCCAGCCGCCAGCCATGCCAATGCCGTAATGGCTAGCGGCCCTTATTCTGGCCAGCTCGCGTCAATGGTCTTGGTCACCTCTGCGGCGTCTTCTCCCACCGCGAAATCTATGATGCCAGACCAGAATGTACCGGTGCCGACAGCCCCAGGCATCATGTCCGAGCCATCAAACCGAATGACTTCAGCATCGGCTAAAATCTGGGCGATATTTTGGCTCACCGGATCGGGATAAACTTCCGGGGCAACTTGTTTGTGAGGTGAGATGAATCCGCCCAGCCCAGCCCAAATTTCGTGGGGTGTAGGTGTAGCTAAATATGCCATTAGGGCGCGAGCTTCAGGGGTATCGTTGAACATGGCAAAGGCATCGCCTGCCACCAAAATAGGCGTGCCAAACTTTTCATCGATGGCCGGTAGGGGAAATATATCGTAATCGACTTTAGGGGCTTTATCATCTGGGAAAAAGGTAGAGACAAAATTAGCTTGCCGGTGTAAGTAGCAGCTAGGCGGATCATTAAAAAGACCTTGGGGCGCATCGCCAAAAGGTGTGGAGACTGCGCCAATGGCACCACCGTTGACGTATTCAGCATTGAGCAAAACTTTGCCAAACTCATTAAAGGCATTGATCACCTCAGGGGAGTTAAACGGCAGCTCATGGCTAATCCACTGGCTGTAGGCTTCAGGGCCTGCTGTGCGCAGCATAATATCTTCTACCCAGTCCGTTCCAGGCCAGCCTGTGGCATCACCACTTTCGAGCCCGATGCACCAAGGGGTTGCACCATCGGCCACCATTTTGTCGCTCAGGGCAATGAGTTCGCGCCAGGTTTGAGGAATGTCATAGCCTTTGGCTTCAAAGGCGGGCGGGCTGTACCACACTAAGCTTTTGACCGAGGCCCGGTACCAAATGGCATAGGGCTGATCGTCAACCGTGCCGAGATCTAGCCAAGTGTCGGGGTAGGCAGCCTGCAAGGTGGTGCTGTCGATAAAGTCGGTCAGGGGAATGAGCTGTCCGGCTCTAGCAAAATCACTCATGAGACCGGGCTGAGGAAACATGGCCAAATCAGGGGCGTCGCCTGATTCAACCCGCACTGGCAGTAAGGTGGCAAAGGCATCGGTCCCTTCGTAGATGACATCAATGCCAGTTTCGGCTTCAAAGGGTGCCAACGCTTGCTCAAGTTTGTCTTGCTGCTCGCCTACAATCACGCCGAGGACGGTCACTGTGTTTTCTGTTGCAGCCGGTTGGTTGCTGTTGCAACCTGCGAGCAATAGGGCTGAACCTAGGACGATTCTCAGCGCTAATCTATTCAATGGACGGGCCATTGGATGGGCCATTGGACGGGCCAATGAACGGGGCGCTTGAGCGAATTTTCGAGGGAGCAAAGGCTTCATGTTTTTAGCTTAGAGGGCTAGTGATAGCGAGGGAAAAAATGGCGTTGAGACAAGTCCTTTAGATATAGCGTATCGATATAGCGTCTATTGGCGGAGAACTCAAACCGGAGTCAGAAGCCGTCAAGGTCACACGATTCAGGTTTTAGTTCACGTTCCATCAGCGCTTCTACGGCTTGCTCAGGCGTAATTCGACCTCGGAGCAGTCGATCGACTTGTCGCGATATGGGGGTTGGAATGCCTTCACGATTGGCGATCGCCATCAAAACGTGGGCTGTGTTAACCCCTTCTGCGGTGCCGCCTAGGGTTTCTAGCACTTGCGCTAACGGTTTTCCCTGGGCGAGTCCGTGGCCGACTCGATAGTTCCGGCTCAGGGGACTGCTACAGGTTGCTAGCATATCGCCTAGGCCGCTGAGCCCATAAAACGTTTCAATTTCAGTGGCACCGAGGTGCATACCAATGCGAATGACTTCTGGCAGGGCGCGGGTGATCAGGGCTGATTTGGCATTGGTGCCTAAGCGCAAACCATCGCAAACGCCGACTGCGATCGCTATCACATTTTTCAGCGTCCCCCCTAGCTCAGCGCCCATAGGATCAGGGCTGGTATATACCCGAAACTGCTCAGAAGAGAACATGTGTTGCAAGGTCTCTGCAGCCTGCTGATCGGTACTTGCCAACACCGTAGCGGCTGGCAAGCCCTGCTCAATTTCTTGGGAAAGATTAGGCCCTGATAGCACGACAACCGCATGTTGCGGAAACGCTTCGGCGAAAATTTGAGAAGGCGTTTGGGTGGTGGCAGGATCGAGCCCTTTGGTCGCCGTGACTAAAATGGCCTGCGCTGGAATCGACAGGTGCTGCAATTGTTGAGCAACATCGGCTACGCCTTTCATTGAAATGGCAGATAAAATGACATCTGCATTGGCAACTGCCTCGGCCAACTTGAGATCATTGCGCCGTGACCAAATTTGCACGTTGTGCCCGTTGAGCTGCGCCAAATGCGCCAACGCTGAACCCCAAGCGCCAGCGCCCAATACGGTGAGATTGAAGATGGGATGAGAAGCAACAGGGGCTGAATTTAGCTTGTCTGCAGGTGCAATCGGAGAGACCGACATGAGAAGAAACCCGAAAAAAGAGATGAAAATCAAGCAAGATTGAGTGGAATATCAATCACGACCTAGTGTCAGTTTACCGCCGCAGATTTGTCGGTAAGCTGGCCTTCTCTCGTAAGCTGGCCTTCGATCGCAAGCTGATAGTCCGGAATGGCGTGGGTTTGCAGGTAGTGACGATAGTCCTGAAGCTGGCGATCGCACTCCCCTTGTGTCCAGCCGCAATGCTGCTGCAATGTTTCCACCAAGCTGGCCAAGGCATCTCGGCCATAGTTGGCCCGGTGCGCCAATAACAAACGGCGAAAGCAAATGTCAATCAGTGTTTTGGCCATCTCTTTTTCTACCGCGTACACCACCTGGGCGCGAATATCTGGCAGGTCAGGCTGAATGGATTGCGCTAAAGCTGGCGTGCTATCGACTAAAGCCAAAACGTCCCAACTGCGTGTTCCGTACTGGCTAAAAAGATGTTGAAGAGAGGCGACGGAGAGGCGATCGCGATACCTCGCCACCGCCTCTACCAACGCTTGAGGCGTATAGTTTATCGCTCCTGGCAAAGGTTGATGGCGAGTTGGACAAGGCGGCACTGAGCGACCGAGCTTGCGATAAACCGCCGTTGTTAGCTCTTCACCAACTTGACGGTAGGTCGTCAGTTTACCGCCAATCAGAGAAATCAAATTGCTAATATCGCCATTTTGGGCGTCACTGTGATCATGTAAAATGTGGCTGCGAGTAATGCTGCTATTTTTCGGCTTTTGCCCCGCTGGGCGAGCCTCAACAAAGGGCAGCGGGCGCACACCAGCATAGGTAAACCTCACATCTTCACGGCGTAACTGAGCTTGGGGCAACACCCGATTGGTCTCATCGAGCAAATAGTCAACCTCTTCATCGCTAGCTTTGACCTCATCGAGGTCGCCACTCAAGCGCAAATCTGTCGTGCCAATGAGATACTTGCCCAGCCAAGGAATAATAAAATAGGGTCGTCCGTCGGTTTCAGCCTCAACATACAACGCCCCATCGGTAGGCGCACCAGGAAAAGGATCAACAATAATGTGGCTGCCCTTAGTGCCCCCCATCAATGGGCGAGGGCTCAGCGGCGCAGGATGGTCACCCTGCCAACCCCGTTGACAAACCTGATCCACCCAAGGCCCTGCCGTATTGATTAACACCGTCTCACGGGTTTTCAGCTCAACCTGTTCACCAGTGAGCAGATCGCACAGCGTAATCCTTTCCACCACACCGCCCTCCGACGGCTGCAGCAAACGGGTGATGGACGTATAGTTACGCACCGTTGCGCCTGCAGCTTGGGCCGAGAGCACATTTTCAAGACACAGTTGCTCAGCGTATTCTACCTGGGCATCAAAATATTGGGCCGCACCCCTGAGTCGATTGTGATTGACGCCGCGAAATAGCTGACTAAAAGGGGCTAGTGGCAGCATTCGATGCCCCGGCAGCGTTTTATCAAAACTCAAAAGGTCATATAGCACCATACCCAACCGCACGAGCTGCGGGCCACGCTTATTGCCACGATAAATCGGAATCGTCATTTGCAACGGATGCACCAGATGCGGCGAATTACTCAACAGCCGCTCGCGCTCACGCAAAGACTCGCGCACCAAATTAAACTCAAAATATTCCAAATAGCGCAGCCCCCCGTGAATTAAACGAGAAGACCAGCCGACAGCACCGCCAAAATCGCCCTTGTCGATCAGCAGAGTCTTCAGCCCCCGCATAGCCGCATCGCGAGCCGTTCCCGCGCCGTTAATGCCGCCACCAATCACGATCAAATCAAAGTGCTGCCCAGTTAGCTCGCCCAGAGTTCCCATGTGTGTCAAGTATTGTAATTATCTCTACATTTCGAATGCTAAATACATTGGCAGCGCGTTTCGTGGCGCAACTTCAGTTTGCCGCGCCTAACAGTTCTTTGGCCCACCGATCAACATCGTACGCTTTCACCGCTTTGTACATTCGGCCCATGCGATCTGATTGCTCTTGAGGGGCCATCGCTAGGGCCTGATCAATGGCCTTATCCATGCTGCTATCGGCATAGGGATTGGTGAGTACGGCATCGGGCAACTCTACTGCTGCCCCAGCAAATTCAGAAAAGACCAACACACCGTCTTGACCGCCTTTGGCGACAACGAACTCTTTGCCAACCAAATTGAGTCCGTCTCGCAGGGGGGTAATCCAGGCAATATCTGCCGCTGCATAAAGGGCCAAAATCTCTTCTAAAGGTAGCGCCGATGTAAACAGCAAAATGGGCGTCCAGCTCAGCTTGGCAAAGCGACCATTGATCTTCCCAACGAGTCGCTCAATGTCGCTTTGGGCTGTCCGATAAATTCGCATTCCGGTCGCAGGTTTGGCCACAGCTACGACAAAATTCACCTTACCTTGAAGCTCCGGACGTCGGCTGAGCAAACGCTCATAGCATAACAACATTTCTTTGGTGCCTTTAACGTAGTCCACCCGTCCTGCCGAGACAATGAGTTGCCGCTCAACCCCCATTTCTGCCCGAATTTCGGCTACCCGTTTTTTCACCGCTGGTTTTTCTACCACAGAGCGAATGAACGCTACATTCGTGCCGACAGGGAAAGCACCCAAATGAACAAGCTGATCTTTGTATCGAATCTGTGTCGTCATTTCTGGCACGGCAAGGGCTGTGCCTCGGGGCGTAAATTCCTTGGGCACGGGCTCTCGTTTGACAATCTCAATGTCGCGAAATCCTTGGGCAATGGAGACAAAGTTTTCGACATATCGAGGAATGTGAAAGCCGCACACATCACAGCACAAAAGGCTATCAATAATCTCTTCGCGCCAAGGCAATACATTGAAAGCATCAGGCCCTGGAAATGGCGTGTGGTGAAAGAAGATAATTTTAGCGTTAGGCCGCTGCTGACGAATGTAATAAGGCGTTAGCCACAGATTATAGTCATGAATCCAAATGAGGGCATCGTCTGCTGCATCTTCACAAGCTGCATCGGCAAACTTGCGATTGATATCTTGAAAATTTTCCCAGTCAGATGATTCGTAGGTAAACTGCCAGGGAAAGGAATGCAAAATTGGCCAAAAAGCTTCTTTTGAGGTGACATAGTAGAAGTTCTTAACCTGCTCAGCGCTCAAAGGAATGCGGCGCACGGTGGCGTTTTCGTTGCCGTCAAAGCTCATGCGCGTTTGAAAGTTGTTTTTTTGCTTGGCATTGATTTGTTTCCAAGCTATCCAAGTACTCTGTTCGGCGTTGGCAAAAAAGCTCTTAATCGTCGGCAGGATCCCGTTTGGGCTTTTCTTCTCTTGATAGATCGTTTTTCCATTTTCGATAACTTCGTCGTATGGCTCACGATGATAGAGAATGACAAGGGATGATTTCATGGATTTTAAAGACCTCTCAAAGGTTGAACAAATATTTGGCTATTTGGCGGATCATCAAACTTTGATGGCTATTCAGTCATTTTCTAGTAGCAGTTAGCCGTTAAGCCCCTGCCGTTAAGCACTTGCCGTTTGCACTGAGCAAGCTTGTGCTTAGCCATTGCAATAGCCTGGGATAGGCTCCCATCTTAGAATACTCACCATGAAATACTCACCATGGAGTACTCACCATGGAGTACTCACCATGAAATACTCACCGTGGAATACTTCAGAGCAGTATCAACACAACCATAAAGCCAATACTGGAAAACCAACCAACATCAAAGCCCGGTTAATAAGCCCGGTTAAGTAAGTAAAGCCCGGTTGATAAGTGCTTACTCGGCAAATATTTCTCATTTGCCACATTGAGCTTAGGCTCTCACGCTTGTCCAATACTCACACTAAACTGGTGCATTGACAAATCAAGTGGTCAAATCAAACAAAGTTTTCTATCTCTGTCGCCGATCTCAGGAAAGACTTAAAAGCTCTATGGCTAAAGGGGTTACGAACATCTGATGGCGCTTCGAGGGTGGCTTTGCAACTTGACTTTACTTCAAGCTAATGTGTAGAAAACTAATAGCGCTAAAGTGAACCTAGCCAAGCGAACCCAGTTTTGAATGACCTATGCCGCTTAAATGATTACGCCCAGAAATACGCCCAGAAATACGCCCAGAAATACACTCAGAAATATACCCAGACAGATTGAAAGGCCCTTTTTAGGGGGCTAAATCACCCATTTGCTGATGATAGGGCATGGAGATGAAAAGATCTTTTTCCCATTCGATTGCTTGAGCTTAGAGTAGGCAAATATCTACTAAATAACGGCCTTGCTTGAGATCTCCTGCTTTGAACTTTAGGACTATTTGATGAGCCCATTGCCTGCTAAAAAAATCCATTCTTTACCACCTGTCGAGTTGCAAGCCTCAGAGACTGAATCGCTTCTGGCTTGGGCTCTAGAAATTGCTAGCTCCAAGCGTACCTACTTTGAAATTGGCCAACAGCTTGCCAGACGCATAGGGGCTCATCCTACTGCTGATGGCTTGGCGGAAATTGGCTTTTGGGTGCCAGAACTGGCTGGTCAGCTAGCGGCCTCTGAGCGCCATATCTATCTGGAAGTATTTACGCCGTTGGATGCAGTCGACTTTAGTGCCCCGCAGCAGACCATACCTTTTCGCTATGAATGTGTGGAAGTGCCTTTGCAGGGAGAGTTTGTTTGGGCAGTGGTCAGTGGAATGCAGGTGGGCTCGCGCGATCTCCTAGGCAGTTTGTACTGGCTGCGATACCGCGATTTGAGTGATGGTTCACTCCATACTGTCCGGGATGTTGCGCCTTATTCCTTGCCCTACGGCGTGTTTGCCCCTGCTGAGCTATATGACTTTGAGGCATTACAGCAAAGTCGGCGCGATCGCGACTATTTGCGCGATCGCGCCCAAGCAGAGCCCGTTATTCCAGCCGCCACGGGCCACGAACCTGCCCTACCGCGAGAACCTGCCCCCAGCAATATTTTACAAATCCACATTCCCACCGCCTCTGCTGAAGGCACCCTCGCTGGCCTCGCCAAAATTTACCGACAAATCGCTGACAAAATCAAACAGCAAACGCCGCTAACCCCGGCAGAACAAAACTATATTGGCTACGACGCGCTGCAACTGCTGCCCACAGAACCCACGATTGAATACCGCTCAGAACACGGAGAGCGACATTTCTTCTCCATGGACTTAGTCGGTTATGGCAATGATGGCCCAGCCTGCACCTGTAGCCCAACCCCGCTGACCATAACGCTACGTAAACCAAACACCCAAAACTGGGGCTACGATGTACCCATTTTAGGTTCATCGACCACCAATCCTGCCTTGCTCAGCACCCTGCGCCCTGACGAAGTGATCGACTTCATCGCAGACATGCACAATTTCCCTGGTAGGCCCATTCAAGTCATCTACGATTTGGTCTACGGCCATGCGGACAATCAATCCCTGGAGTTGCTCAGCCGCCAGTTTTTAGCTGGGCCAAATATGTACGGCCAAGATCTCAGTCACACGTTGCCCATGGTGCGCGCTACGCTGCTAGAAATGCAGCGCCGCAAAATCAACACTGGCATTGACGGGATCCGCATTGACGGCGGTCAGGACTTTAAATTTTTTAATCCGTT
This sequence comes from Phormidesmis sp. RL_2_1, assembly GCA_012033015.1. Classification (GTDB taxonomy): domain Bacteria; phylum Cyanobacteriota; class Cyanobacteriia; order Phormidesmidales; family Phormidesmidaceae; genus Phormidesmis. The sequence goes on along the minus strand of JAAUPS010000087.1, from coordinate 1,499 downwards.
TTCTGGACGGCTAGAGTACGACGATAACTACTTGATGGCCATGAGCGATGTGATTCAAGACATCAACGGCCATCAGCGATTGATGTTCATTATTTTTGAAGATGGTCGCCCTTGGCCAGACGAGGGATGGGAAACCACCTCAACCTACCGAGAGCTGATTGATCTACGACCAGATTCTTTTCAGTGGGGGCCACTGATTTTTGCCCATAATACACCGGCGCTAAAAGGATTTTGGGACTACAAATGGCCTCGCGTACGAGAAGTAATGCAGCAAGGCGAACGCTGGATTACCGGTTGCGGCAACCACGATACGGTGCGTCGGGGCAATCAAATTTCTCTCGATGCCGACATTAATTGGAACTTGGGAACAAACATTCCAGAAGTGCTCAACAACGCCTACGACAATCCGGCAACCACCCTTTGGGTATATGGCTTTAGCCCAGGTGTGCCCATGGACTTTCTCAATGCCTTGATGCACAGCGGCTGGGGATTTTTCCGTAACACCGACGATCTCTACGGCGTTAAAGTCGCCACCGAAGAATTAGGATTTTTAGACTGGCAGGTCACCGCAGAGTTTTACGCCAAACCCCAGTTTTTTATCCACACAAAACAGCTAGGGTTTAAAACCCTAGCCCAGCTTCAGTGTTTTACCCAGGCATTATCGAGCAATATGGCGGCGCTCGAATACGATCTGGAATTAGTCGCAAGTGCCTGTCGAAAATCTTTTATAGAACACGATGAATGGGGCCTTCAATCTCCCGTCCTCAAAGACTTTTTCACTCATCTAGATGCTGAGCATCTCAAACGCTTCGCGCTGGCATTTATGGAAGATAGCCACGAGTTTAGCCGAGTTCTCACTTTGTAGCAGAGGTCAACCAAACGAATCAGTCGGAGCAAGACGACGAAAGTCCTTCTCAAACTGAAAAACTATCACCGCACACCCAAGCCCACCATCCCTATCCTCCAACCACCAGCCACCAGCTAGCCAAGATGATGCCCGGAGGCCGCGTAGCTTTTAATTTGGCGCTGCGTCAGTATCGTCAGGCAAATCCATGGCTGGCGCAAAACCTCTCAGGCAGCGATCGCTTCAATCGGATTAACCAACTGGGCTACACCCTTTTTTACGGTGTACGCACCCAACATATTCAAGCAGAATCTAGCCCTATTGTGGACTATAAGCAGGTTGCCATGCTCGCTCATATGGGAGGAGAACCTGCTGAAACAGCGCTCTTCGATTGGCTACAGCTCGATTCTAGCGATTGGTCGATTGTGCTTGCCTCCCCAGGACTCACCATCACCGATCCTAAAAAGCTCAAAGGGCTAGTTCTCAAAGACGGCCAAGCGATTTTGTTGAAGAAAAAGTCGATATTGGCTTAATCGACGTTGGCTTAATCGATATTGGCTTAATCGACGTTGGCTTAATCGATATTGGCTTAATCGATATTGGCTTAAGTGAAGGCGCTATCAATATCTCTCACGTATCGCTCAAACCCAATTGC
>JAAUPS010000299.1 GCA_012033015.1 Phormidesmis sp. RL_2_1 | reverse complement strand
GGGCCAAGCGATCACCAAAACTATCGATACGTTAGCGGTCAAAAACTTAGACCACCTGGGCATCATAGCCGGTATTGTCGATGAGCTAGGGGTGGTCGATATCGTCAACGAGCGACTCGGCGAAGACCCACGTGAGCAAATTAGTGCAGGCCTAGCTGTCAAAGCCATGATTTTGAATGGCCTGGGTTTCGTCTCAGCCCCGCTATATCTGTTTGGGCAATTTTTTCAGGGAAAAGCCACCGAGCACTTGTTGGGTGCAGGCGTCAGCAGTGAGCAGCTTAACGATGACCGCTTAGGCCGAGTACTAGACGGGCTCTACGTATCAGGCATCACCTCAGTGTTTCTATCGCTCTGTCTGTCGGCGGTGAAACGCTACGGGCTGAGCTGTGAGCGTGCCCACTTAGATGCTACGTCAATGAGCGTGACGGGTGCCTATCAGACTGGGAATGAGGGTGAACCGATAGGTGGCAGTGTACCGATAGAGATCTGTCATGGCTATTCCCGCGACCACCGTCCGGACCTCAAGCAGTTCGTGATGAATTTGGTGTGCTGGGGAGATGGCGATATGCCAGCGTTTATCGAACTGGCCGCTGGCAACCAATCGGATAAAGCCCGCTTTGCCGAGGTCATAGAACAATTTCAACAACAATGGGATTTCGACGGATTGTACGTAGCTGATGGCGCACTTTACAGCGCCGACAACTTGCAACAATTGAACAGCTTGAGATGGATTTCGCGAGTGCCGATGACGCTGAGTGCAGCCAACGCCCTAGTAGACGAAATCGACGAGAGTGCCTTCTGTGCCAGTCCCATGGCCGGTTATCGCATCGCTGAAGTCGGCAGTACCTATGGCAATATCCGTCAGCGATGGCTGGTGGTTGAATCGAGTCAGCGCCAAGTGTCTGACTTGAAAGCCCTAGAGAAACGATTAGACCAAGCGACCGAGCGCATTCAAACCCAACTAGACAAACTCAGCCGCCAACCGTTTGCCTGTAAAGCCGATGCTCAGCAGGCTGTAGAAAAATTTAAGAAAACGTTGAAACACCATCTCCTGAGGCCGATAGAGATTGTTGAAAAGCCACATTACGACACCGCTGGTCGTCCCGCTAAAACAGCTACACCGACGGCCATTCACTATCATATCCAAGCCACCCTAACGCTGGACTCAGAAGCGGTTGAACGGCAACAGCGCCGGGCGGGACGATTCATCCTCGCCACCAATGTGCTGACCCCCTCGCCAACCGGTGAGACAGCCGCCATTGCCCCCAGCGAAATTCAGCTCACAGCAGATGATGTCCTCAGTGAATATAAAGCACAGCAAGGGGTTGAGCGAGGGTTTCGATTCCTCAAAGACCCTTTGTTTTTCACCTCCAGTGTCTTTCTCAAGTCACCTGAGCGTATCATGGCACTGGCGATGATGATGGCACTGTGTTTGTTGGTCTATAACTTGGGTCAGCGGCAGCTCCGACAAAGCTTAAACGCCGCTCATGAGTACGTTCCGAATCAATTGGGAAAACCGACCCAAATGCCGACGCTACGGTGGGTCTTTCAATCCTTTATGGCCATTCACCTCGTCACGATGAATGGACAAGCGCAAATTCTAAATCTGAATGATAATCATCGGAAAATACTGCGGTTTCTGGGGTCTGCGGCTCAGGAGTACTACCTGCTATGTTGATTCTGGATTTATTCTGATTGTGACGGTTGAAAGGGCGGAATGTCGGGTAAATAGCTCTGGCGGTACGTTTGGTAAGTCTATGGCACTGGTCATGGGCAATAAGATTCGCTTTGCACCAGCGTCGAAGGCAACTTGCAGACTAGCGGCCAGATTTTTCACGGGATTAATGGTGCCGCCTAGTGTCATTTCTCCAAAAATCGCTAGTTGAGGTTGAACGCTGCGAGCGAGTGAGGCTGAGCACAGGGAGATGAATAGCGCTAGACCGCCTTCTTCTGGGATGCCGGTGCCCTGTAAGTCGATGAGCTGAAATAGAAAGTCGGCATTGTCGGGATGAATGCTGCCGCTGACTCGGTGAGCATTCGCTTTGAAATAGTTCAAGGCGATGTTGACACTATCTTTCATCCGGCTTGAGCTAGCAGAACCTGTCTTTACGATTTTGCCATTGCCAGAAATTGCCTGTAGCTCTAGCTTGAAGACGCCGATCATGTCCTGTCCACCTGTGCTGATCATGTACAGATGGCCCGGTGTTAGGGCTTCTTCGGCAACTAGGCTAGTCCCGCCTTGCTCAGGGACTGAAACGAAATGTTCCTCTAAGGTCTCCTGGTCTATGTAGCTAAAGTGGACATCGTAAAACTCCATGCCACCAATTTTCTTGAGCTGTTCTTTAATTCTTCGGCGAACACGCAGCGAATAAACCAGGGCGTCTTGGATATCTTCTTTGGTATACGATCCGTCTGGAAACAACAGTTTAAGCAGCCCAGAAACGGTTTTTCTTACGGCCTGAACATCTCTTTGTTTTAGATTGTTGCCTAGCTTGAAATAGCGGTCAATGGCGTCGCCAAAGTTACGCTTTCGCATTTCTCTGAGCCATTCGGCTAGATAATCGACAATGAAGCCGTAGCCGTTGGTGAAGTTCTCGGGGCTAAACTTGGGAATCTCCCAGCCGGGAATGTATGCGTGAAATCGATCAAAAAAGGCAGTGTCGATCATTGCTTCGGGAAAAGGTGCGAGGAGATGGGAAGTTTTTACTAATGACTCAATGCTTTGGTTGACGTTGCCGACAAACACCATAGAGGCGTAAGCGCTGATTTCTGCTTTCCCTCGTGCAAAAGAACCGGAGGCCATGTAGTCTTTCATGATTTGGATGCCGTCGTTGTCTTGAAAGCGGATACCGGCAACTTCGTCAAAGGCGACGACATCGTAGAGACCCACAAGTCCTATTTGGCGGCTAGACATGTTGTAGAAAAGGTTGGCGACGGTGGTTTTGCCGCCGGAGATGAGAATGGAGTTGGGAGAGACTTCTTTGTAAACGTGGGATTTTCCAGTGGAGCGGGGGCCGAGTTCGCAGGAGTTGTAGTTGTTCTCGCATAGGGGGATCATGCGAGCGAGCAGGTGCCACTTTGTGTCGGGTTCTAGGGTAGTGGGTTCGAGGCCAGCAGAGCGAAGGAGTAGGTCGAGCCATTCGTCTCGGGTGAATTGAGAGCGTTGGGCCAGTAGTTCGTCCATGTCCACGTTGGGCATCTGGATAGGTTTGAGACTGGCGACGATGAATGGGCTAGGGTCGGCTCCAGCTTCGTATTCGAGCTGTAATATGCACCAGATGCCACCGCTGAGCAGTTTGCCGTTGCGGGTTACGATATCGGGGTCAACGGCGATGCCTTTGATGCCCAGGTTCATTAAAGTGCCCTGGTAAATATCGGCTTTTTCGTTGAGCTTAACGGTTACACGGTCGATGATGCTGTAGCGGCCTAACTCTCGAATTTTGGATTTAACAGATTCGGATTCGTCGGGCCGGACGTAGTTTTCGGTAAGGATGCGTTTGACGCTTTCAACGCCTTTTTCTAAGGTTTCTTCGTCGTCGGTGGCGCAGTACATGCCTAGCAGGTATTCCAGCACATAGACGGGAACGCTTGCGCCTTCGCGGATGCGCTTTGTTAGGTCTTTGCGAACAACTAGACCGGGGAAGTAGTCGTTGAGTTTGCGATCTAGGTCATCCATAAGCAAGTTCCTGTATTAGTTCCTGGATTAGTTCCTATAGAGGTTCATATATTAAAAGTCTCCAAAGTCGTTAATGATGCCGATGCTGACTGTCCAACTTTCTTTGAGCAGCTCGCTGTCGTCATCGGCATCTTTGACGATGAGGTCAGCGCGACTGGGCGGGTTAGTAACTAGCACGGTAAGAGTTTGAGCAAATTCGCGATCGCTCGGACTCTCAGCCGTACTGTTTAGCTCCACTCGCTTCACATCCGTCAGCGCTTCCCCGGTCTCTGCATCATAAAGGGCGACGGTGATGGGGCGAGCCCGCCAGCGGCCTTTTACCGGATCGGTTTGAATTAGGCTAAGGCGAAAGCGATTGTTAGTCACTCGGCGAGCGCGGACGTTGATTTGAACGCCGACTTTGCGGGCAGGGCTATCGTCTCCCTTAGCTCTTTTATGGTGGTATTTGATGATAGGTACACAGACTTCCTGTAGGGTAGCCCCGCCGTGAACATATTGGGAACCTGCGCCTTGCTTGGCGAATCGAACGCTGCCGCGAGGAACCACAATGTTGATAGGATTTTCTGAATAAGGTAGCGGAAAAAGAAGCGTGTCGGGGCTATGAGTGGCCTGAGTACGCAGCAGGTAGCGGCGATTGGTTTCAAGGATATCTTCGCCGATGGGAAGGGTCATTTTTTCGGCAGCGGCGATGGGCTGACGCTGGTATAAAAAACCGTGGTCGGCAGTGATAAGAACATGGGTACCGTTAAGGCTATTGCAAATGCGCTTGACGAAAGCCTGCGTCGTAAGTTTGCCGTAACTCGAATAAAGTGAGGGCGGCTTCTAGGGCCTATATAGATGAAATGATATTTTGAGAACCAGAATAGGTTGCGGCGTGATTGGATCAGGTCGCACCAGTATTGGAAGTGAATGGGATTGGAAGTGGTTTGGGTTTTGATAGCTTTGACGCACTACCGTAGAAGAACCTGATCGACGGATTCGAAGGTAGCAACTTCTCTGAGGGCGTCCGAAGAAAGGGGCTCTATCGTCTTGGAAGATGTCTTGCAGGGTATTTTGGTGCGATCTCGATTCATAAGTCATCTGGCTTAAGCTACGTCATAATAGCCGTCTAAATGATTAGTCAAAATGACTTGACCCAACTTAATTTGAATAAGCTAAAGTATATACTGTATATACCTATTGGTTTGGTAGCAGGCTATGCGTACCCGCGTTTTTCAAAGTGGCAATTCTCAGGCTGTGCGGATTCCAAAGGAGCTACAGTTTGAGCAGTTAGACGTTGAGTATGAGATTGAGCGGCAAGGCGATCGCTTGATCATCAGCCCGGTAGGGGCAGCGCTTACAGACGTATTGGATTTATTTGCGGCTTTTTCGGACGACTTTATGGCTGAGGGCAGGCCCGACCAGGGTACTCAGGAGCGAGAAGCATTTTGAAGTACATGCTCGATACGAATATCTGCATTTACATCATGAAGCGACAGCCTGCTGCGGTTGCTCGGCGGTTTGCCAAGTGCCGACAAGGAGACGTTGTGATTTCGGCGATTACCTTGGCGGAGCTGGAGTATGGTGTCTTTTGCAGCGGTGAGGCGACGCGCCTGCAAAACCGTCGAGCTTTGGATGCACTTGTGAAGGTTATTCCGTCTGTGCCGTTTACAGAACCGGCAGCTCAGGCGTATGCGGCGGTTAGGGCGGCTGCACCTGATCGCACAAGAGATGCGCTAGATAAGTTGATTGCTAGCCATGCTATAAGTTTGGGGCTGACACTGGTGACCAATAACCTGAATGATTTTCGGGTTTTTCCTGACATTAGTTTAGAGAACTGGGTGGAAGATAACGACTAAGGTTTGCTAGCTTTCAGTTTGTTCAGGGTGCCCTTGGCAGCGGATTGCTTAGCAAGCTGTGAATTACTGCCGGTACCTTGCCCCATAGATTGGCCTTGTAACCTCACTTTGTAAACGAAGGTGTGGCAGTTGTGATGATCTACATGATCGCTGACTTGCAAGAATTCAAGCGATGTCAGAGGGATTCTAAGAATCTTTTGAACGTAGATTTGTAGGCGGCTTATGTAGTCGTCCCTGAAAAACCTAAATCAGCTCTAGGCGATCGCCTAGAGAGAGCTGGCTACGCCATCGCGAAATCGCCTACCGTATCAAGGCAGCAACGGTAGAGCTTACGGAGGTTAAAGCCACAGGC
>JAAUPS010000086.1 GCA_012033015.1 Phormidesmis sp. RL_2_1 | reverse complement strand
TATTGTCCTAACTCACTTGACAGAAGCTATATAGCCTGTACCGGATGCATTCGGTATAGGCTACTCACTTGGCCTGTTGTCCTGCAAAGGTTTCACCAAAATATCTGTACTCTAGCCAAGTGAGAAACGCTATAGATACTACGGGCAATGCCAGACCTGAGAACGAGACCTGAGAAAAGCACCTCAAACCATGCCTTTCAGCTCAGTTAGGGCTTTTTGCTGTCGCTATCCGGTGGGGTCTGAGTCAGGTGGTGCTTCTTCTAGAGAAGAGGCTGAGGTGAAAGGTTCCATCCGAGTCGGTAAGCTATTGGGCCAATCTGCTGGTAACAGTTGCGTCTCACCTAGTGATGTATTGGTGTCAATCACACCTGGGCGAGTGCCTTGGCTATAGGTCGCGGCCTCATCTAATGCAAAGCGCTGGTCAAGATCTATAGGGGCATCGGATAGCTGCTGATCATTGAGCTGCTCAATATCATTGAGTACGCTCTGAGCTGAGGGGTAGCGCTGATTAAAGTCGTAGCGCACCATTTTGTTAATAATTTGAGTGAACGCTGGGTTCATATCGGCTAAGGTATGCGACCAGATGATTTCGCCACTATCACTGTATTTGAGGGAATGAGGCGGCTTGCCCGTGAGCGCCTCAATGGCCGTAATCCCCAGCGCATAAATATCGCTGCGGATGTTGGGCATTCCAGCCGATTGCTCACTAGGCATATAGCCTTGAGTGCCGATGCCAATCGTCGAGGTTGCTGGTGCGCCAGCTTGCGTTGTATCAGCCTCGCTCAGTTGGGTTGAAATGGTTTTAACAGCGCCAAAGTCAATGAGTACGTAGCGGCTGTCTCTTTCACGACGAATGATGTTGGATGGCTTAATATCGCGGTGAATCACCCCTTTAGCATGGACAAAGCCAATGACCGGTAGTAAATCGCGCAGCAGTTCTACCACCGCTCTTGGGGAAAAGGGGCGAGAGCGAGAGAGTAAATCCCTTAGCAGCTCACCTTCTATCATTTCTTGCACAAGGTAAAACGACTGCTGCATTTCAAAGTAAGCCAGCAGCCGTGGAATTTGTTCGTGCTCTCCGAGCTGGCCGAGGACGACGGCTTCTGCTTCAAATAGGCGCTGGGCAAGGTGGTGGGCTTTGGGGTTATCGCTGACAATTTTGAGCTGCTTAACGACGCACACTGGATGGCCGGGACGCAGGCTGTCTTGAGCCAAGTAGGTTTCGCCGAAGCCGCCTGCACCCAGGATGTTGACGATGCGATAGCGATCGCCCAGCAGGGTGCCGATCAAATCCGCTCGGCTAATAGCTAAGAGATCTTGAAAGTCTTCTTGCTGACTAATAATTTCCTGCACCAATGGTGAGGTGACATAGCGGGCGAGGGTGGTACGCAGTCGTTTGCGTTTTAGCCTCTCAGCCGTAATGCTAGCCCCGATATCTAAAAGGCCGAGTGTGGCGATCGCAACCATCGGTGTGCCCGTAATCAAAACGGTGCGCCCCCCCACAAACGCGCCATAGCCCACCAACGCCCATAGCGCTACCCCACTGCCTGCGATCAGGGCCCTACCCAAGGGCTTAGGCGTCCGGTTCATCAGCACAACCCAGCCTAACCCAAAGCTGAGGACAACCAGTGCGTTGACCCAAGGGCTCTTAATTGGCTGTACTGGTGCCAAATTGTCTCTAAGGGTTGCAATTGTATTGGCCAATACCTCCACACCCGCCATCGGCTCTGGGTAGAGAAAGCTTTGGGAAAATGGCGCTTCATGAAAGTCTTGATGGATATCTGCGGTGGTGCCAATGATGACAATTTTGTCTTCAAAGGCACGACCTGCTGCTAGCTGATTTTGCCAAGGGTCATCGTCGAGCACATACCAAAAGGGAATTTGCCTAAAGCTGCCACTAGGCCCAAAGAAAAAGACATTTTCTTGAGGTTTCAGGCTGTAAGGCACTCTAGCGGCCTGCAAGGTAGCCTGGGCAAAACTGAGCGGCAATGAGGTCTCATCACCAGCCATGGGTGCACCAAAAAGTTCAGCGTCATCGAGGGCTAACTCTTTTAAGAATTCTTCCCCCAACCGATGGATTTTGCCATTCATCTCTTTACGAAAAGTGACAGAACCGACCCGTACACCAGTGTCCTGAAACTGCTTGAGCGGTAAAGAGGGTTGGGATAAATCACCTTGTCTCAAGCTGATGTTGTTATAGTTAGCGGCCAGAACAATGCGATCGCCATAACGACTGAGCACCTCAGTAAAAATATCATCATCTTCCTTGCCATAGGCACTAGGAGACGGAAACAGCATATCGAGAGCCACCGCCTTCGCGCCTGAGTCCATCAGTCGGGTAATGACTTGAGCATAGGCTTGCCGTTGCCAAGGCCAAGACTCAATTGTCTTCAGCGCGGCATATCGTTGAGGGTTTTCTAAGTAGTACTGTCCTTGCGTCAAAGATTCTTCATCAATAGCCAAAATGACAATGTCTGCTGGCGTCGCAACGGGGCCTCGCAGCTCAAAAAACAAGCTTTGCACCTGCCGTTCCCAAAAATTGACAATGCCCAAATTCATCCCGACAGCACTCGCTGCAACTACCACACAAGCTGTAGAAAGAGCAGATCGCCAGTGCTGAGCCATGGCCTTTTGTTGCCAAGCTGTAAATCTATCTCGGGGGGTTAAAGTTGCCGTCTCATCACCTTTGGATGCTTGTTCAGCTAGTCTCTGCTTCGCTAGTTTTGGTTTAGTCATGCTTAAGGACGCTCATGATCTAGCGACATTCTGACAACACCCTCTGACAATACTTTGCTTATGCTTGACTTTGCTTATGCCTAGCGCATTTGCAGAAACAAACCAACACCATAGTGTTTTTCTGGCAAAGGTGAGGGATAATGCAATGCTCAGGCGCTATCTCCATAAACCATCACACCTGAAAAAATCACATCTGAAAAATCACACCTGAAAAATCACACCTACATGAGCAATCACATCCCCATTGCTGTCATCAATGCTTTAAATCTTAACAATCAATGGTAGTCAGCGACTCAGTAATCTATTTCCTTATTTTTTACAGCGCTAGCATCTATAAGGATCAAGGCAGCTTCCCTGCTTCAAAATAAAATCTATGTTCAGGCTAGCTCGTCTAAAGTATCACCTAAAGCCGGTATCAAAACGCACTAGCTGCTTCAAAAAGCGCCTATAATAGCCTACATATGCAGAGTAGCTATGCCACTTAATTGGCGCTGAATTGGCGCTGAATTTTAGGTCAATCCGTTAAGTCAACCAGTCTTACTACTTTTCTAAGTCTTCATTCCTGATGTTTTATCCCTGATGCTGGATGTTGGTCATCCACATACCCGTCTTGCCCTATGCACTCACCTATATGCAGATGCACCTGATCAAGCCACACTATAGAACTGCCTGATACCGAAACACTATTAACTAATATCAAATAATTAATATCGAGAATGGATACCAAGTCCAGCTAGAGCCAGCCAGAACAAGCTTAAATAACGGTAATCGCTGTCAGCATGTTATTTACAGCGTCGCTGCTTAAATATGCTTGCTGACAAAAGCTAGAGATATCACCTAAGAAATATCACCCGATAGAGCACTTAGATAGATTGAGTGGCTCAGTCAAATAGAAGGCTAGGTCAGTACTGCTCGCTGACGCTAAATCAACATTTAATCGGCATTGAACAGCTATCGACGTTGAACAGCACTGCTTCAATTATGTGCTTTAAGTATCTATTTCTTAATCCTATTTAATTTTTATGGCATCACCAGCACTCAATCGACTGTCTATTTTTGTAGACGGTAATAACATGTTCTACGCTCAGCAAAAGAATGGCTGGTTTTTTGATCCCAAACGACTGTTAGAGCACTTTGTCAATGAGACACACGGTTTATCTTTAGTCAATGCATTTGGTATACCGGGCTCAAAGACTCTCAAGATCAGCGGGGCTTTCGAGATGCCTTGATTAGTTTGGGATACACCGTACGTACCAAAGTACTCAAGGAATACTACGATGACAACTCAGGCCGGTACTCCCAAAAAGCCAATTTAGATATTGAAATTGTGGTTGATATGTTTAACACGGTCGAACAGTACGACCGGGTCGTATTACTGAGCGGTGATGGTGACTTTGAGCGAGCCATTGAGCTACTGCGCTCCAAAAATACTCACATCACAGTCGTCTCTACAGAAGGCATGATTGCCCGTGAGCTTCGTAACGTCACTGATCGCTATATTGATCTCAACAAAATTCGTCAGGCCATAGAAAAATCAGAATAGAAAGATTAGACATAGCTTTGGCCCTAGTTTTTGGCCGTTTAGTTCACAGCATTAATCATTGCTATAACCGCTATAACCGTTTAACTAGCACAACATTACTTTCAAAAAATAGCGCCATTTAGAAATGCACGCTCTCGACGAAGATAGGACTACGCCTTTTTATGCATGTTTTGATTGATAGGCGATAAAGTGCTAGCTGTCGGAAAATGTGGCTTTGATGGCAACGATGTCTTGAGCGCATCACAGGTCTTGGGCGCATCGCAGTGCCACCGAATAGCCTGACGCAACTTTAACTGCGCCTGATAATGTTGCTGAGTAGATGGATCAACAGACAGCCAATGTTCAACGAGATGACGCTCTTGTAAGGAAACTTCATCATCTAAGTAAGCGCTGAGAAGCTCAAACTTCTCGTCATCCGTAAAAGCCCTCTCGCCGGAAACTTCCTCAGGAAAAGTATTTTTAGGCTCTGCCTCCTGCGATATATCATCAGGTGAAGCGGAGGATTGAAAATTGAAATTAGATATCATGATGCGCCTGAAACTATTGCGAATGGCGATAGGCGGGAGGGGGTAACAATACAGATGGAGAAAATGTGATCGACTTACTACGGGCAGCTCAAGGTTGTTTCAACAACACTGCTCCAGATAAGCGATGAAGGCAACCATGGCCAACGAGCTGCTCTTAAAAAAACTAGATGAAAATCCAAGAAAAATTAGGCAAACTGTTGCGAAAAACTTTGTAGCGATGGTGCATTATTCGTCTAATTTGAGAGCGTTCATCTGATGAGACGAATAATGCTCAAATTAAGTTCTCTGTTTCAGGAATTCGATATCAGTGATAGCACGAACTGATGGCGACTGACGACGACTTTTACAAACCTTGTCTTAACACTAGCTGACACGATAGAAGCTGACACGATAGATGCCTCGTTCAATTTTTCTGCTGTGCTCTGGTATGAGCTGAGGCTTTTCTATGGTAAGCCCTTGCACTTCTAAATTAGCTTGGGTAGACAATCTGACAATCTGACTGACAATCTGACTGTACCTGAGTAATTTTACTCACTAGCGAGCATCATGCTTTCTAATTCAAATAGCATATCTCAGTGATACATAGATACGATATATAAGTGCATATGGTATTTAATACATGTGGTGTTGAGCTATTTGGCTTAGTCAGTAAGTTGTCAGTCATTCAGTGATAGGGTCACTACCAGTAATAGGCCAGTAATAGGCCAGTAATAGGTGAGTAATGGTAATAGGCCAGCGATAGTTACAGGTTGTGAGTTTTTGTGTTAAAGCTACTCTAAAGATCTGTTGGTAGACCTGAGTCGTTGTCAACTTATGGTGTGCCCCCATGTATCTTAATGAAATGCTTCTGTGTGCAATAGTTCTCTAAAACGGCTCTCTGAAAGGGTGCTTATTTTTTAGGGGAAGCTGCTGTAGTCAGCACTGTTTTTGTTTATTTTATGTTGGCATACTTCCCGTAGCTCCTCATTATTTGCGCCTTTATGCAACATTTGGCTAAGGTTTATACTAAAACTTCAGCAGGCGATATCCAGCTTCAACTCTTGGCGGTTAATACACGCGAGCAGACTTGGCAGTTGATTACACCTGCTCAAATCATTACAACCGATCAACCTATGCCGTTTAATGAGCAGGTGCTGGTATTAGTTGAGCTAGATGCTCACAATGTTGTCACTGCATTTGAAGAGGCGACTCAATGGGTGCTCGATTTTGTTTCTGAGTACTTAACCCTAGGGCTTACACCTACTGCTTTAGAAGCGGAGTTTCAGCGAGCAGAGCAATGGCGGCAGTCTTTAACGCTGCAAAGCCAAGAAGTTCGTCGCCGAGCTTTAGAGACAGCAGCGCGGCGAGATGAGATTCAAGACTTGGAAAAACGGCTCAAACTAGAGCAGGAAGGAAAGTAGGGCAAGGCGGCATTAAGCTGGATTTTCCTGGGGCAGCACGTCTTGGAGTAGTGGGGCTAGTTCATCTTTTAACTGACCGGCTCGAATAAATTCGGCATAGGTATCAGATTCGATGGCGAGTAGCTCGTCGCGTACCTGTTCGGCAGCGTAGATGAGAATCTCTGGATTGGATCGCTGCAGCTTGGTGAGATCTTCTTGAATCTCTTCAAGCTGACCTTCAACGAGGGCAATTTGGTAGCGGGCGAATTCTTCGTCTACTTCTTGTCGTTCAATGAGTTCTTTGAGGCGATCGAGGACGCGGTTTAAGGCGACTCGATGGGCAATGAGCTGGGTGTGTCGTTGCCGGGTTGGTTGGTCGCCTAGTAAATCTAGCCAAGATAGTAGGGGTTGGGTCGTGAGGCCCTGTACTAAGAGGGTAAAAAGCATGACGCCAAAGACAACGGCAATGATCTCTTCGCGCTGTGCTAATGTTTCGGGGACACTCAAGGCTAGGGCGACCGAAACAGATCCTCTCAGCCCACCCCACCAAAGCACCGTTTGACCCGGAAGGGAAATATTTTCACCTTTGGTCATGACGTTGCTAAGGTGACTTAGGCCAAAGACGCTGATGGCACGAGCGCAAATCATAATGGCGATCGCCCAAGCGATTGTATCGGCATAGTCAATCAAGAACTCAAAGCGCACTTGGTCGCCGATGAGTAAAAACACTATGGAATTGACAAAAAAGGCCAAAAACTCCCAAAACTCTGAAACCACTAAGCGTGTCCGAGGATTCATCCCGATGCGCGAGCCAAAATTACCCAGAATCATCCCAGTGGTGACGACTGCAATGACGCCAGAGCCGCCTAGTTCTTCGGCCACAATGTAGGTGCCGTAGGCTGAAACCAGGGTGAGAGACTGCTCTACTAGGGGAATATCGAACCGTTGGGTCAAAAATGAAATGCCAAAGCCTATTAGCCCCCCAAGGGCGATGCCCACGCCGACAAAGATGCCAAAGCGGGCGATTGTCAATGAGATATCGAATTGCTCAATGCCCAGGGCAATCCCCAGTAGCAAGTTGAAGGCGACAACTGCTACCCCATCGTTAAATAAACTTTCGCCTTCCATTAAGGTGGTGAGCCGCTTATCGACGCCTAGCTCACGAAACAGAGCGGTTACTGAGACAGGATCTGTAGCTGAAAGGCTAGCGCCTACGAGTAAAGCAGTGGCCAAAGAGGCTCCGGCAAACTGCTGTAAGCCGAACACTAAGCCTAATATACAAATAACGACGCCTAAAATGGCGTAGAGCAAAATAGGAATCAAATCACTTTTGAGCCGGTTCCATTTGATGTTCCACGCTGCTTCAAACAGCAGCGGTGGCAAAAAGATGAACAGGATAAGCTCGGGGGATAGGTTGACGAGTCGGACATCGACGACGGCAAGCCCTAGGCCAACCAATAGCAACAGCAGGGTGTAGGGAATATTTCGCAGAATACTAAAGACGCGAGAAAGGGTAGCTACGCCCAACGAAACCGATAGGACGAGGAGAAACTGACGCAGGTTTGCTTCGATGGCCTGATTTTCTAAGGCAGGATCTACTGCTGCGACTAATCCATGCAGGTGGTCGGCGAGTCCAAGAGGGGTCAGCAGGGGCAAAACAGAGCTCATCAAAGCAAATCCTCAAGAGAGACGATAGGCGCTTTAATAGTAAGGCTTGTTGGGCGCTTGCTCACCCTGCCTTGCGGATTGTTTCAGCCTGTTGCAAGAGGGCATCGGCAAAGGCGATCGCCTCACTATCAGACTTGCCTCTTGCCAACTGGGCCAGCTCATCGCGCCGAGACTGGGAGTCCAGTGGCGTCACCTTGATAATGGTACGTTCTTCTGCGTTTTTTTCGGTTTTTTTGTCTGATTTTTGCGCTTTTTTTGCAGTTTCTTGTTTCGAAGATTTTTGGGCTGATTGGGTTGCTATTTTAGTGCGAGCTTTAATTTCTTCGGGGGTCAAGTTTTCGCCTTCAGTGGCATCTAATGCGGTTGAGGGCAATGTCACCACATGTTTGCCGACATGAAAATGGGCATCGGCCATGGCGGCGACGAGGGGTTGATGGGTGACGCATAGAATCTGATGCTCGCGGCCTAGGTGATAGAGTTTTTCTGCGATCGCCTGCGCCACCCGGCCTGATACCCCCACATCAATTTCATCAAACACCATAGTCCCGATAGGATCAACCCGCGAAAAGCAAGCTTTTAGCGCCAGTAAAAACCGGCTCATTTCCCCACCTGAGGCAATTTCAACCAGGGGTTGAAGGGGTTCACCAGGATTCGGACTAAACAGAAACGAGATCAGATCTGCCCCGTCAGCCGTCGGTGCTTGAGACTGAATGCCCACCTTAAACTTCACCCGTTCCATCGCCAATGGCTTAAGCTGTGCAACAAGCTGTTGTTCTAAGGTTTTGGCTGTGGCCTCTCTGAGCTTAGTGAGCTGATCGCAACTCTTTATCAGGATTTGCTGCTTGTGTTGATAGTCGGCTTCTAGTTCAGCCAGCGATTGGCCATCTGAGCCTAATGCCGCTAGTGACGCCTGAATGCTTTGATAATGCTCAATCAGCTCGGGTAAATTGCGGTTGTATTTACGGCAGAGCTGTTTGAGCTGGGCCATGCGGCGATCAATGGCTTCTAGTCGCTCAGGATCAGTCTCAATACCCTCACCATAGGTATTGATCTGGCGTCCTGCTTCTTGTACTTGGGCGAGGGCATCGCTCACCATCTCTAAAATAGGTTCAACCTCAAGATCAAAGCGCAGCATATCGCTCAAAGTATTTTCCGCCTGCCCTAGCATGTCAGCAACGGCTTCGCCTTCATCATTTTCATAGAGGATTTGATAGACCTGATAGCTTTGCTGCTGCAGCTCTACGCTATGACTGAGGCGCTGATGCTCTACTTGCAAGGTTTCTAATTCGTCTGGATCTTCAAGATCAGCATCTCCGAGTTCCTTACTTTGGAACTGAAACATATCTAGCTGATCGGTTCGCTGTTGCTCAGCACGGCGGCGACTATCTAAGGTTCTTTTCGCCGCGCTAGCCGCTTCGTAGTCGGTGGCGACTTGCGTGCGTTGCTTCACCAAGCTGGTATCACCGAAACCATCTAACCAGTCGCGCTGTACGTCAGCAGAACCCAACTGTAGGGTTTGCCCTTGAGCAGTGATTTCTATGAGTAAGCGACGCAGCGCTTCCATTTGAGGCTTTTTGATCAAGACCCCGTTGAGCCAAGAGCGACTGCGCACAGCGCCTTTGCCTGCAGTGAGTTCGCGGCGGCAGGTGAGCCATTTGCCTGGGGTGGGCATGTTGCAATTTTTTAGCCAGCTATCAATGCGAGGATCGCCCTCTGTTGCAATCTCAAAGGCAGCCTCGATCGAGGCTTTTTCTGTGCCGGTTCTTACCCATCTTCCGGTGGCTTTCCCCCCTAGCACCGCATCGATAGCATCTAATATGATCGATTTACCTGCACCGGTTTCTCCGGTGAGGACGTTGAGTCCCGGCTTTAGCTCTAACTCTAGATAATCGATCAGGGCAAAATTTTCAATCTTTAAAGCAGACAGCATAGCCCTACATCGCCATTGATAGTGACGGATTATTG
This sequence comes from Phormidesmis sp. RL_2_1, assembly GCA_012033015.1. GTDB lineage: Bacteria > Cyanobacteriota > Cyanobacteriia > Phormidesmidales > Phormidesmidaceae > Phormidesmis. The sequence goes on along the minus strand of JAAUPS010000086.1, from coordinate 9,348 downwards.
ATTGACAGAGGGTTGATTATCAAATGGTTGATTATCAAAGTTTGTCGTTGACATCAGTATGGCGCGGCAAACTGGTCGTAAAGCCGTTTGATAATGGCGGCGATAGTTGCCGTCCAGAGGGAGCCACGCCTGAGGAAATTGCCATTGATTTTGCACCAGGATTTTGCACCAATATATTCTGCGCCAATATATTTTGAGCCAATATATTTTGAGCCGATGTATTCTTGACCATTAGATTTTGTACTATAAATTGTACTTCTTCTAAAACGGCAGCTAAATGCAAGCTTGAAAATATCCTTGGGAAAGATCCTTTTAAGAAAAGGCAAGCGAGCAAAAGACAGGTGAACGAAAGGAAGGTTTAGGTCTAATGGCAGGTGAAAATTTTCAATAGCTTGATACAATAATTTACATAATTGTAATCTTGCTATGGCACGGCAGCGGTTTTATATAGGATCGCTTTCTTCTAATTTTAATTAACCCTATCAATGGGCGTTTGCAAGCGAATGCTTGTCATTCTACCGCCGCAAGCTAGAGGTTAAGGCAGACGATATCCTTTCTCTGAAGATTTTTTATGAGTGCAGTTTCTCCTAATGTATCTGGCCGTTCTGCTGAGCCTATGGTTCCGGTGATATCAGTGACCGCTCGTTCTCTGCCGCCTCAGTCTTTGGAAGATATTTTGGTTTACGACCCGGCGGCGATCGCAGCCTTCTACCGGCGGCGTCCTTTGCAAATTTTATTTCGCATCATCTCCATTTTTTGGACAGCGCTAGGCTATGGGGTCGGTCTGCTGTCAGATAAGCTTACAGGTCGCCAGAAGGTGAATGAGCAAAAGCGGGCCGAGGGTCTGCGAATTATGCTCACTAAGCTAGGGCCTGCTTACATTAAGGTGGGTCAGGCGCTTTCTACTCGGCCGGATCTGGTCTCACCGACGACAATGGCTGAAATGGTAAAGCTGCAAGATCAGCTACCGCCTTTTGCCAACGAAATTGCGATGCGATTTATCGAGGAAGAAATCGGTCAGCCGTCGGCTAGCGTGTATGAGTATTTGTCGCCGGAGCCTATCGCTGCAGCTTCATTGGGCCAAGTGTACAAAGGTCGATTAAAAACCGGCGAAGAAGTGGCTGTAAAAGTTCAGCGCCCTGGATTAGCCGATCAAATCACCAAAGATATCTATATCCTTCGGGTGTTAGCGGCTTGGGCAAAGCGCAACATTAAGCAGATTCGCAGCGATCTGGTCAGCATTGTCGATGAGTTTGGCACCCGCATTTTTGAAGAAATGGACTACACCCATGAAGGTGCCAACGCAGAACGTTTTGCTGAGCTGTATGGCTACCTGCCAGAAATTGTGGTGCCGAGTATTTATCCTCAGTACACTGGTCGGCGGGTGCTGACTATGGAATGGATCGATGGCGTCAAGCTCACGGAACTAGATGAGTTGGCTCGTCGGGGAGTTGATCCAACCCATGTGATTGAAGTGGGCGTGCAGTGTTCACTGCGTCAGCTTTTGGAGCACGGATTTTTCCATGCTGATCCCCATCCGGGTAATTTGCTTGTTACTGCTGATGGCAAACTGGCCTATTTGGACTTTGGCATGATGTGCGAGGTGCAGCCCTATCAGCGCTACGGCCTGATTGAGGCGATTGTGCATATGGTCAATCGAGATTTCGAGGCATTGGCTCAAGACTATGTCAATTTGGAATTTTTGACGCCAGAGACTGATTTGAGCCCGATTATTCCAGCCCTAGCTGGGGTGTTTAACAATGCTTTGGGTGCCAGCGTCGCAGAGCTAAATTTGAAGAGTATCACCGATGAGTTCTCGGCGCTGATGTATGAATATCCTTTCCGAGTACCGGCTTATTACGCTTTGATCATTCGGTCTTTGGTGACGCTAGATGGGATTGCTATTACGGTCGATCCTGATTTTAAGGTGCTTAGCAAAGCCTACCCTTACGTGTCTCGCCGTTTGCTGACCGATCCGGCACCGCAGCTTCGCACGTCTCTGCAGGCGTTGTTGTTTCAAGATGGTCGCTTTCGCTGGAATCGGCTGGAGAATTTGTTGAGAAATGCCAAAGACAGTGATGACTATGATCTCAATCAAGTGCTGAATCAGACGCTGGAGTTTTTGTTTTCAGAGCGCGGTGAGTTTTTGCGCGATCGCATTGCCGATGAACTGGCCAAAGAGCTAGACAAAGTCGGCTATAGCTTGATCCAAAGGGTCGCTAGGGCTTTGAAACTGCAAGCGTTTGAACGCGATCTATTAGCAGCGCCCATAGGGGCGACAGAGCAACCGGATACAGGGAGTTGGGAGCAGGCCGTGCGTATTTTAGGCATTTTGCGCAATACCAAGGGCCTAGATGCTTCGACGGTAGCAACGGTTGTGCCCAAGCTAATTGCTCAGCCAGAAGCGCGTGACATTGGGCGTCGGGTGGTTAATGGCGTAGTCCAAAGGGCGATCGCTCGTATGATTCGCGAATTTTTGGTGACAGAGCCTGCGGTGACTACTCCTGCACTGCCATCGGCTAAGGCAGCTTGAGCCCACTGCTGGCTACAGAAGCTACAGGTGAAGCTGCTATAGGTGAAGCTATAGATTAGGTGAAAGCCGAAGCGGCAGCCGCTCTTTCATCGTTTGAATCAGGCGAGCCGCTTGGTAGTCGTAGAGTTCAACCTCCATGGGTGCTGGTATTTGCTCAACGAACCGGCGAGCTTGATCACTAGAGCAGTGAGTCAAACGGCTGAGAAGCTGAACAACATCGTCAACAGCGTTCGGGTTTGGCCTTTTATCGGCAGTCATTTGCCAGCGGCGAGGAGGGGTTTTTTCACCGCGCTCTATGCGACGTAGGCCATTGATAGAAGACAGCAAGAAAAGGCGATCGCCGGGGAGCAGTTGTTGCTCATCGGTGGGCATAAGGATAGTGCACAGGTTGCCTGATGAATCTTGAGTTTCCCGGAGAATGGGGACAACGCCATAGCCATAGGCGACTTGGCCCAGTTGCTTATAGGCCAAAGTATCACCAAGCTCAATGAGGTATTCAGCAATGAGGTTGGTTTGGCCGCTGAGACGAAATAGCCCCAAAATATTTTCGCCAAAGGCCGCACCTGCGAAGGCTTCTGCTGATAGCGCATAGGGGCAAAAGGTCTGTGCCTGGGGCATCATAGCGGCGAGGTTCTCGCTGAAGCTTTGACTGCGGGTGCGGACGACGGGCGAAAAGGTGTGGTTGTTATTCAGCGTTTTTTCAGCGGCGAGGAGGGCTACTTCGAGGTTGAGCATTTGGTCATCGGTGACGGCGATGATGCTTTTGGCCGTAGCGAGGTTGGCGGCGCTCAGCTCTTCAAGCACGTTGCCAATGAGTAAGGGGACTTGGGTAAATAGCTCAGGGGGATGGGGCTGGGAATCTACAGCGACCAAGGGCTGATTCAGTTCTACCAATAGGCTGGCCACTTTGCGGCCAATCCGTCCTAGGCCAACGACGACGATATGGTTGCTGCGAGGAATGCGAGGCCGCTTTTGTAAAAAGTCGAAGCGAGAATTTAGCAGGCGCTCGGCGACTAAGCCTAAGACCCCTAGGACGACTAAAATGCTCGCTAGGGTAATCATTAAGCACACGAGCTGTACCCAACCGGGGGTTCTAGATTGGCCAAAGCCACCGAACACATCACCATAGCCGCCCAGCAGCAAAATTGCCCCTAGGGTAATGGCTTTGATCCAGCTCAATCCTGGTACGGTGGCTTTGAGCAAAAGTGTGCCGCTAGCCCAGAGCACAATGGCAGTCAGGCCCGCGATCGCCACGACCCGTTCTAAAGATTCTTCTGAGGTTTTTCTGAGGTTTTTGAGTCGCTTTTTCCAGTTGCGGAGCTGTAAGTCTTCTAGCCAGCCGGTGAAGCTGACGAGCCAGTTTACATCGGTTGAGTCGGTTGTCTGGGGCTGATCGATTTCTATATAGGCAATGCGATCGCCTGCAGTCACACGCACGTACGGTTGCCAGCGATGGAAGACCGAAGAGGCAGTCGTTGCCCAACCCAAAGGCTGCTGAGGCTCTTCTACCGGATTGAGATCCAGTAAGCGAAATGTGCCGCGATGGAGTTGTTGTACGGGCTGGTGATCAAAGCGAGGATCCCCTGAGCGCACAATTTGTTTGATTACCCGAAAGCGATGGCGACCGATGGTAAATACGCTGACGGTATCATCCCCTAAGCCTGCCAAAGCAAAGGTCATAGCGGGTAGTTCGGTTGCATCAAGGGCGACAAATTTGCCGAGCTGGCGCTCTAAAAGTGCGTTGAGGCTGTGGCGGGAGGAGCGCAGAATAATTTGAATATTGGGGTTGAGGCGGCGGACGGCGATCGCACATTCTATATTGGTACTCTCATTGCTGGTCAAAATCAAAATGGCACGACTGTTTTCAATGTTGGCCGCTTTGAGCACGTCTTCTCGGCGACAATCGCCAACAATGGGTGGGGCCACAAGCTGGCTGGGCAAGTTATCAATTTCCCAGGTGCTTATTTGCCTTTGATCAATTGCCGTAATATGTACCTCAAAAGGGTCATAGTCAAACTTTTTGAGTTTGAGGATGCTTTGCTGCCCCAAACTCCCTAGCCCGCAGACAATAAAGCGATCGCTATCGGCAGCGGCAAACGCCGTCTGTGAACTCGGCATCAGCGTTTCCGGGCCGGAAGGACGACTGTAGGGCGAGTGGGTGGATGAATAAGGATCGGGCATAGGAGCATTTGAGCAGAGAATCTTCTCTACTTATCTCATTTTGGTCAAAGTTTTATGCGACTGCCCGTATCTTTTTATCTCTGGTGTACTCGAATTTGGCTTGCTCGAATTTGGCATCGTGGAATGGCATTGTGGAATGGCATTGTGGAATGGCATCGTGGAATGGCATTGTGGAATGGCATCGTGGAATAATGTTGTCACGCTCTAAAAATAATTCAAATCATCAACTCTATTGGAAGTCATAACGATGAGTGCTTTTCGCAGCATTGAATGGATAAATGACCGGCTGCGATTGCTTGATCAAAGGCAGCTTCCTAAAACCATTGCCTACTGTGACTACACAGACTATCGAGCGGTGGCCGATGCGATTACGACGATGGTGGTGCGGGGGGCACCTGCGATTGGCCTAACCGCTGCGTTTGGCTTGGCGATCGCGGCCCATCAATCGACAGCGACGACCATGGCGGCTTTTTTACAGGATCTGCAGCTTGCAGGAGAGTATTTGATGCGATCGCGCCCTACGGCTGTGAATTTATCCTGGGCCATCAAGCACTTACTCCAGTATGCCAATGCATTCGCAGAGACAGAAAAGGTCAGTATCAGCGCTCTCAAACAGGCCATTGTCCAAGAAGCTCAGGCTTTGTACGACGCCGACCTAGAGGTTTGCAAACAGCTCAGCCACCATGCCCAAGCTTTGATTCCCCAGGCGGCCAATGTGATTCATCACTGCAATACCGGGTCATTGGTGGCCTCGGACTATGGCACGGCTTTAGGCATTGTGCGCGTCGCCCATGAGCAGGGCAAAGGCATTCATGTTTTCTTAGATGAAACCCGACCTCGACTGCAGGGGGCGAGCCTGTCTGCTTTTGAAATGAAAACCTTTGACATTCCCCATACGGTGATTGTCGATGGGGCATCCGGCTATGTGATGAGTACCCGGCAAATAGATGCTTGCTTAGTGGGGTGCGATCGCGTGGCTGCCAACGGTGATGTCGCCAACAAAATCGGCACCTATAATTTGGCCCTCGTGGCCCGTGCCCACAACGTACCCTTTTACGTGGCCTGTCCGCTCAGCACGCTAGATATGAGCCTAGCTAGCGGCAAAGAAATCAAGATAGAAGAACGCGCCGCCATCGAAATTACTGAAGTACAGGGTCAACCCATCACACCGGATGCAACCCCTGTATTTAACCCAGCTTTTGATGTTACTCCGGCGGAATATATCAGTGCCATCATCACTGAAAAAGGCATTGTGTATCCGCCCTATCTGACCAAGCTCAAGCATTTGATGCAAAGCAGCTAACACGGGCAACTAGTCGCCCCAGTGCATTTGCTATTGCTAGATAGTGCATTTGCCATATCAAGAAACGGTGAATAAACCATAAAAATACTCAGTTTATCCATAACAAAATCTTGACCTCAGCTTCGGGCTTAACCTAATCTTAATCAATAGGTTGATTGGTGCAGATGTTGATTGGTGCAGATGAATTGAGCTCTGAATTTAGTGTTGACGGTCTAGTGCTCTGACGGTCTAGTACTCTGACGGTCTAGTACTCTGACGGTCTAATGCTTAGGGGCTAGTTTTCCATAAGTCACTTAGTAATGTAGTCGCTTCAAAATCGGATAGGTTGCAGCCAATAGCCTATGTCCTGTAGCGGATATTTAAACAAGATGAGTAATACAGAAATTCGTCTATCGTCAAAGAGCATCTTCAAAACTCTTGTCGCGACCAGTTTTCTTATCATTGGCTTAAGTCTGATTAGCGCGTTTTTTCGCATATATTTCCACAGCAACTTTAGGGGCACGGCTTGGCTCTTTGATGTGAGTGGAGATACTAACATCCCGACATGGTACGCCTCAATTACCTTATTGTTTTGTGCGCTATTACTATCAATTATTGGTTGGATTCGTGTTCAAGAAAAAGAGCGTTACGCTAAAGATTGGCTCATACTAGCCGGAATCTTCGTCATGCTTTCTGTAGACGAAGTCGCAACTATCCACGAATGGATTGGAAATTTTGTATCAGTTCCAGTTGCGAAGGGTTTTTTGAACTACGGTTGGGTCATTTTGGGCCTGCCATTAGTCGTGCTGATAGGGCTTTATTTCCGTCGCTTTCTTAAAAAACTTCCATCCCAAATCAGACACTTGTTTCTGTTCGCTGCCGGTTTATACGTTGGTGGAGCGTTAGGGATAGAAATCGTCAACGCCAAGCTAGAGTACATATTTGGATACGATTCGTTGATTTACACTTTGGTGACGGCAGTAGAAGAGCTATGTGAAATGCTTGGAGTCGCTATCTTTACCTATTCACTTTTAACCTATTTAGAGAAATGGGTTAACTGTCGTTCGTTTCAAGTGCACTTCAAAAGTAAATAGATATCACTAGATATCACTAGATATCACTAGATATCACTAGATATCACTAGATATCGTGCTGTATCGTCATCTACGAAACAGCGCGATTAGCGATGGGCTGTACTAAGGAGAGTTGGTTTTCATTGGCCCAAGCGTGCAGGTCAGCGAAGGCGCGATCGCGATAAACGCCATAGCGCTCCCTTTTGTTGCGCACCCGTTCAGCCAACGGTGGAATAATGCCAAAATTTGGTGGCATGGGCTGAAAGTGCTTAGGCTCAGCCGAACTGATAAATCCTACTAAAGCACCTATCATCGTGGTTTCTGGTAAAGTCAACGGGGCTTTACCTAGGGCAATTCGAGCCGCATTGGTACCCGCTAGCCACCCCCCTGCGATCGCCGCTGTATACCCTTCTGTTCCCACCAATTGTCCTGCAGCCAACAGCGTCGGCCGCTGCTTAAACTGCAGCGCAGCATTCAACAACTCCGGCGAATTAATAAAGGTATTGCGATGCATCACTCCCATCCGCACGAACTCTGCATTTTCTAATCCCGGAATCATCCGAAATACTCTTTTCTGCTCACCCCAACGCAAATTGGTTTGAAAACCCACCATGTTCCAAAGCTGCCCGGCTTTATCTTCTTGCCGCAGTTGAACCACCGCATAGGGCTTATACCCCTTGTTGCCTGGTGCATCAAACGCCCCATACTTGTCAGTATCAAATAATCCCACCGGTTTCAGTGGCCCATAGCGCATCGTGTCTTCACCGCGTCGTGCCATCTCTTCAATCGGCAAACACGCTTCAAAAAACTTCGCTGTTTCCCGTTCAAAGTCTTTCAGCTCAGCCTGCTCGGCTGCACAAAGTTCAGCATAGAAAGCCAAATACTGCGCTTTGTCCATCGGACAATTTAAATACGCCGCCTCTCCTCGATCGTACCGAGAGGCCATAAACGCAATGTTTTGATCAATCGATTCACCCACCACAATCGGGCTGGCCGCATCAAAAAAGCTCATATACGCCTGTCCGGCAAAGCGCTCAAGATCCTCACTTAGTGATTCACTCGTCAATGGCCCTGTCGTCAATACCGCGATGGTCTTGGCTGATCCTTCTGCCGGAATACGCAGCACTTCTTCTCGCCGCAGTTCCACCAGCGGATGCTTTGCCAAAGCCTGGGTCAGATCCTGGCCAAATACCCCTCGATCGACTGCCAGCGCACCACCTGCAGGCACCGCATGTTCATCCGCTTTAGCAATTACAATAGAGCCCAACCGCCGCAGTTCCTCATGCAGCAGCCCGAGGCGCGATCTGTCCCCATCGCGCCAAAAGAATTACTACACACCAACTCAGCCAAATGCTCAGAGTGATGCGCCAAAGATGTCTTTACCGGACGCATTTCATGCAGCACTACCGGCACCCCAGCTCTTGCCACTTGCCAAGCGGCCTCTGTCCCGGCCAAACCACCGCCAATTACATGAATAGGTTCTCTATCAACCATAAAGTCTCTTAAAACGGCCCACCATTGAGGTCTTTCTCTACATAGTAGGCGTCTGTGTTATACAATCCACCTACTATGTACGATCCTGTGTGCAAATATCTCGTCGAAAACTTCTCCGATGACTTTGCCAGTTGGCTCCTTGGAGAATCCATTAGCCTTTCCACGCTCGACCCATCTGAGCTATCGCTAGAACCCATTCGCGCAGACGCCATCATTCTATTAGAATCAACACCACCCGCCAACCCAACCATTCTCCACATAGAATTTCAAACCCGCCCAGATCCCCAAATTCCTTTCCGCATGTTGGATTACTGGGTCCGCAAATATCGCCGTTACCCTGACAAACAACTGCGACAAATCGTTATTTACCTTACACCTTCGCAATCTGATCTGGTCTATCAAAGTCGGTTTCATCAAGATAGAACCTCCCACGAATTTGAGGTCGTAAGGCTTTGGGAGCAGCCTTTTGAAACCTTTTTACAGTCTCCCGGACTGCTTCCTTTCGCAGTTCTCAGCCGCGTTGCAAACCCAGCTACGGCGCTAGAACAGGTGGCAGCCCAAGTTCGAAATACGCTAGAACCACCCGCACAGAAGAGCATTGGTGCCTCCACCGCAATCCTAGCAGGGCTATTATTAGAAGAGTCGTTAATTCAGAGAATTATTGGCATGGACTTACTAGAGCAATCCTCCGTTTATCAAAGCATTAAGCAAAAAGGCGTTCAGGAAGGGCGACAAGAAGGGCGACAAGAAGGGCGACAGGAAGGGCGACAGGAAGGGCGACAAGA
>JAAUPS010000298.1 GCA_012033015.1 Phormidesmis sp. RL_2_1 | reverse complement strand
GTGTTGTCAGAACTGCCCGAGGCTAGCTGCTGGCCATCCGGGCTGTACACTACCGAGAAAACACTATTTTCATGGCCCAAATAAAATGAAACAACTTGCCCAGTGATTAGGTTCCACACCTGTAGCGCCCCTCTAGCATCACCGATTGCAAGATTTTTTCCATCTGGACTGTAGGCAACTGACCAAACACTACCAAGCACCTTAGAAAAGACAGCCTCTGCAAGCTGAGCTTGCTGTAGATTCACTCGCCGCAGATAGGTTTTATCTAAGTTAATGCCGCGTAGCTTGATGCCCTGTAGGTTTGTTTCGGTTAAGGCATGGGGCGTTTTTGCCAGCATGAGCTGCGCGACATTTCCACCCAAGTAGCCACTTTCCTGTAGCGTTTTTTTCGCAGTTGCTTGCAGTAGCGACAGCAGCCGTTCTTTCATCACCACCTCATCTAGCATCGGATGGGCCAAGTCCAGCACTGCCTTCGCTATCTTCGCCTGCCCCACTAGCAACAGCAGCCTATCAAACGGCAAGCCAACAAACTGAGTTAGCGGTGCCATTGCCACTGGGTTGCCCTGCTCATTGCAGTTTCTTTTAAAGTATTCATCCCAGGTGTAGCCCTGACCCGGCAAGGCTTCCTCTACATATTCTTGCCGCTGCGCCACGGCTATAAAGTCTGCCGCCATCGCCCCCAGCGAAGCGACAATCTTATACGCTACAAAAAACTCCAACAGCGACCGATGCGCCGGACTATAATCTCCTTCTGAGTTGCGAATCAACATCGTTTGACCCATCATGTCGTAGCGCCAGTGATCCAGCTCTTTTTCATCTTTCACCCGATCGGCAAACATCTGTTGTAATCGCTCAGGAAACGCCCGATAATTCAAACTCATCTGATCTGTAGAGAGCATCTCCCAAGACAGCTCACAGAGAAAATAAAGCTTGTCCGCCAGTGATGTAAACGTCCGCTCACTCTTAATATCATTCTCCATCTTGCGCGTCACCGCATACAGATACACCCGCGCCATGTCTACTGGCTTTCCTGCTTCAATATCTGGCAACGCCTCCAAAATTAAATCCACCATCACCGGACGCCGTGCCAGGTCTAAAAGCTGAGAGTTGGCCAGTACCGTCTGCACCGTCGCCGCCTGAGCCTTCCGCCCTAGCAACTGCTCAATCTGCTTATCACTAAACTTCTCAAGCTCCAACACCTCAAACTGAGGCGTCTCCCCAGTCAAATTCGCAGTAGAAGATTCCAGCTCAGCACTCAACAACTGCCGCCCCTCAATCGCATTGGGAAAATGCTCCGTCCGACAGGTCAGTATCGCCTTCGCCCCCGGCACGACTACCTTCGCCAACTCCCAAAAGTTGTCAATCATCTCCTGACGGTTTACCCGCGCCGCCATTTCATCAAACCCATCAAAAATCAACAGCAGCTTCCCCATCCGGTTCAACCGTTCAAACACCGAATAGTTTTTCAATATCTCATGCTTGCGAAAAAAGAACTCCGAAAACAACGACTCCACCGTCACCGACTTTGCATAGTCCCGCAATGGAACCACCACCGGAATCCGAGGCCGCTCCGTCCCTCTGCGCTTTGCTTCTCGATATCGCTGCAACGCTATCCAAGCATAGTGCAGCACAAACCACGTCTTACCCGTGCCAAACTCTCCTAATACCGAAAGATGCTCTTTGGCCGGATCATCTAGCCACATATCCACATAGCCATCAATCCACCCGTCATCCTCATCGTAAGTACTCACTCCGATTTTCTGCTGACTTGTTGGATCTAGCTCATCCTTGCGGCAAGCCAACGGCAAATATTCCGTATCTACCTTTTTCGCCCTAATCTCTGCCTCTAGCCAATCCAAATACTTGCTAAAGTCCGCATCCTCATCCAACAGCTCATCAAAGGTGTAGCAGCTAATATCCTCATAGGCACTTTCTGCTTGTACGGCCTTTCGCGTCGCCTGACTCACCCGCCGATTCCCCACCAGCCAGCCCTCATCCGCCCCGGCACTCTCCACCGCTCGGGCAAAATCTTGCAGGTCAGCCATTTCTACCACGCCCGCCACACCCCGCACCAATGTGCGAGAAAAACTTGCGCCGCGTCAGCGGAAAGTTAATGACCCATTCAAAATAATTCGCCGTCCATTTCTCATAGCCTAAGTCGCGGTCATAGTCCAATACCTCGAACCATTCCCCTAGCTGATGGGCCAAGTCTGCCGCGTTGCTAGTTTGTGCGGCTGCAGGTAGCGCCAAAGTCTGGGATGCTGGCTGTGTTCCTGAGAGCTGGTTTACCTGCTGATTAATCGCTTCTAAGGTCGGGAGCTGCTGAAGCTGGGCCTGGATAGCCTGAAGCGATCGCCCCATTTCCCCCCTCAAACTTGCTAGCTGTTGCTCCTGACGAATTTCTTTAGGCGATCGGGTCTCCTTCACCACCTGCAAAAACACCGCCGCAAACACCCCTAGCTCTCGCTTTGGATCTATCCCTGCTGGAAGTTTGTCGCCCAGTTCGTATTGTGCGATCGCTGCCCCTTCCCCAACCACCCCGCCGGGTCACTATCTCGATAAGCGACTCGAAACACATCCCGCACCGCCTTCGCCTTAAAAAACGCCACCAGCAGTTGATGCTTGCAAAGCCCTTCAGCGTCAAAGGCATACTCCACCAGCGCATAGGCATACACATCTTCAAACTTAGTGAGCGACTCAATATCTTCTAAGCCAAAGCGCCGCTTCAGCCGAATCACCTGTTCATTGCGCCCCACCTTATCCTTCAGTCCAGAAGCTTCCAAGACCGCATTGGCAACATCAATCAGGAAATCCATCGGCAACCTCAGGTCTAGCTCTACAGCAACTCGCTATCTGTGAGCATAGTAATATAGGCGCAGCGAACGTGCGGACATAACGATGAAGATGTCGCGATCGCGCTGCCCGTTTAAGATAATAGGCACATTGCATAAGGTCACAAACAGCTTAAAAATGGTTCAAACTCCCGCTAGACCCATGACCCTAGAAGCGTTTTTAGCCCTGCCAGAGACAGAGCCCCCTAGCGACTTTATCGACGGCCAAATTATTCAAAAACCAATGCCACAGGGAAAACACAGCACGCTTCAGTTAGAATTTTCGAACGTTGTTAATGCAGTTGTGAGGCCCAATAAGATCGCCAGAGCATTTCCTGAACTGCGGTGTATCTGTGGCGAAAACGCCCTCGTCCCAGATATTTCTGTTTTTACCTGGGAGCACCTTGCCATCGACGACGATGGAGAAATTGCCAACGTATTTTCTACCCCGCCCGATTGGATGATCGAAATCCTGTCGCCCAAACAGCGCTATCCAAAAGTTATTAAAAAAATTCAATGCTGCTTGCACCACGGCACCCGCATGGGCTGGCTAATTGATCCCAACGATAGAGCCGTCTTAATCCACAAACCCACCCAAGAGGTGCAAGTGGTGCTCATCGATGAGCCTGACACCCTACTGCCCATGCCAGATTTTATGGATGGCTGGTCATACACCATTGTAGACGTATTCAATTTGCTACGCGCCTGATGCTACGCGCCTGATTTTGCGCGCGCTTGATTTTGTGCCCTAACCCCGCCCTTCAATCAGCTCCACCTTATATCCATCCGGGTCTTCTACAAAAGCAATCACCGTCGTGCCATGCTTCATCGGCCCCGGCTCACGGGTCACCTTGCCCCCCTGCTGCCGAATCGCCTCACAGGTGGCATAAATGTCATCAACCCCTAACGCAATGTGACCATAACCACTGCCCAAATCGTAGCTAGCCGTCTCCCAATTGTGGGTTAGCTCCAATACCGTGTGGTCAGCCTCATCGCCATAGCCCACAAACGCCAAGGTAAACTTGCCACCGGGATAGTCCTTTTGGCGCAAAAGCTTCATGCCCAGCACCTCGCAATAAAATGCTAAAGACTTTTCTAAATTGCCGACTCTCAGCATGGTATGTAGCAAACGCATTGTTCGGAACCTCTCGTTGTGTTTTATGATTTTGACGGAAAGCGAACATCCACGGACGCCGACTAAAAATACTTGTCTTTTAGAACACTTACCTTAAGGTTAATAGGCCCAGCGCATGATTGATTCCCTCGATACGGCTATTGAAGATATTCAAGCGAGAGAAATCCTAGATTCTAGAGGTAGGCCCACGATTGAAGCAGAAGTTTACCTCACAGGCGGTGCGGCTGGCCTAGCCCAAGTGCCCAGTGGCGCGTCTACCGGTAGCTTTGAAGCCCATGAGCTGCGAGATGGCGATGGCGATCGCTACAGCGGCAAAGGCGTCCTCAAAGCCGTCGAAAACGTCAATGAGAAGATCGCCCGCGAACTCATTGGGCTAGATGCATTCAACCAGATTGAAATCGACCGCACCATGATTGCTTTAGACGGTACCCCCAATAAAGAAGAGCTTGGGGCCAACGCCATTCTAGCGGTTTCGCTGGCAACTGCAAAAGCCGCAGCCCAAGCTTCTGAAATGCCTCTTTACCGCTACCTTGGCGGCCCCCTAGCCAACGTGCTCCCCGTACCGATGATGAATGTCATCAATGGCGGCGAACATGCCAGCAACAACGTCGATATTCAAGAATTCATGATCATGCCCGTAGGGGCCAGCACCTTCCGGGAAGCCCTCCGCTGGGGCGCAGAAATTTTTGCCCAGCTCAGCAAAGTGCTCGATAAAAAAGGCTTACTCACAGGCGTAGGCGACGAAGGCGGCTTTGCCCCCAACCTTGGCTCCAACCAAGAAGCGCTAGATCTGCTGATGTCCGCTATTTCTGAAGCGGGCTACACCCCTGGAGAGCAAGTGGCCCTAGCCCTAGACGTCGCCGCCAGCGAAATGTACGCCGACGGCCAGTATACCTACGACGGCGCTGCCCATTCTCCCGCCGAAATGATCGATTACTTAGCCAACCTTGCCAGCAACTATCCTATCGTCTCCATCGAAGACGGCCTCCATGAAGAAGACTGGGCAAGCTGGAAGATACTCACCGATCGCATCGGCCATAAAGTGCAGCTCGTGGGCGATGATTTGTTTGTCACCAATCCCACCCGTCTACAAAAGGGCATTGAGCAGGCATCTGCCAATTCTTTGCTGGTGAAACTCAATCAAATTGGCACCTTGACTGAAACCCTACAAGCCATTGATTTGGCCAAGCGCAATCAGTTCACCTGCGTGATTAGCCACCGCTCTGGTGAAACCGAAGACACCACTATCGCTGATTTGGCCGTAGCAACCCGTGCTGGCCAAATCAAAACCGGTTCCCTTTGCCGTAGTGAACGGGTAGCCAAATACAATCAGTTGCTGCGCATTGAAGATGAGCTAGGCGCGCAGGCAGTGTATGCAGGCACAATTGGCATGGGCCAAAACGTTAACCATCAAAGGCCCACACCCTCCGGCAAATCCTATGGCTGATTGAAACATGACTCCCCATAGGATTTGCCCAAGGCCAGCGCATAGAAACCCTCTAGTCCATACTTGAAAGGGCTAGCCTATGTGTATAATGCATAAAACCGTGATACGGTGTCTGAGCTGCTATTAATTTGGCAATCACTTGCGGGTGTAGTTTAGTGGTAAAACCCTAGCCTTCCAAGCTAATGATGGGGGTTCGATTCCCCCCACCCGCTTCCACTTTGAAAGCATTGAGAATAAAGGGATTCAGCCTGTGAAGAGCGTGCCTCACAAGCTGTTTTTGTCAGTTCTTATGTACTGCTTTCAAGACTCGTCAGACGATTTTAGACACTTTTAGGCCGTTTATTGGGGTACGATTGGGGTGCAATTTGGCCCTGTACCCCCATTTTTTGGCATGGTTCATTTTCGGTCATTTTTAGGTAACACTCGCAGCACAAAGTAGACCATCGTCGGTGATGATCCAGCAGGT
>JAAUPS010000297.1 GCA_012033015.1 Phormidesmis sp. RL_2_1 | reverse complement strand
CGCCGCAAAGCGACGCAGGGTCTCACCGCTGTCTTGGTGAGCTTTCCTTAGCGCATCTGCCCATGGCTCACTCGGGCCAGTCTCCCAGTCAAGAGAAGTGCCATAACCTGAAGAAGAAACCCTAGGGGCTAGATTTGGCAGTGCCAAATCTAGCCCCTAGGGCCAAAACAAAAATCTCTTTTACGATATTGATGTTGCTGCTGTTAACTAGCTAACAGCTTACTCGTCAGAATCATTTGTTGAAGTTGTCGTGGCGCTTTTAAACTCATCTAGGGGGAGAATATTGACAATCTTTCCGCCTAGGGCGAGAATCCGCTGCATTTCTTCACTCATGCGGTGAAAGGGCACCTGAAAGAACTGATTACGGCTGCTGCGAATAGGTGGTTGAGAGCGGCTGGTCGCCTCATTTTGGCTCAAGCCAGCCACCTCATAGACAAAAATACGACTGTCTTTTCCAGAAAGTCCGCTTGTGGCATATTGTCCTAGCATGATTGACACCTCATGGTCAGTAGAAATTATTTACTTCAGATATGTGGGCTATCTTATGCGGGTGCAGTCTTATGCGGGTGTAGTCTTATGCGGGTGTAATACTCGCACCCGACCCCCAGCTTTGTTAATCTGCTGCAATGTGTTCGATAGTGATTCGTAAGAGACCACCAAAACGCGATTGCTACGGCGAATGCTAGGATAGCCCGGAATCCGCCTGCCAGCGACCTCAATGCGGTAAAGGCTACCGCGATCGCTGGTTAATCCAGGTCTACCAAATACCCGATTGCTTACCGTTCCTTTGGCTGACCGATAAGCCCAGCCATTGTTATTCTCTGCGCCCGAAGGAGGAACAACTGCCGAGACCATACCTTGAGCCAAATCACCCGCTAACCGAGATGAGGTGCCAGCAATTTGGGCGCGATCGCTATTCGCATAGCCTCGATACAGACTAAACATGCGGGGAAAGCCAGCCATTTTTTGCCCTGTTTGGGTACTAAAACCCCGGTAGTAGGGCACAATGCCATCGCCAAAATTAGTCTCATACTCTGCCGAATCAATATAGGAATCGATATCTGCTTCAAAGCCTTCATTTTGATAGCGATCCAAATGCTCAATGACTTCGGCTTCGTCGTAGGGTGCTCGTCCTAGCAAATGCTTAAAGTTCAGCTCAATTACGCGGGTTTGAAAATTGGGATACAAAAACTTAGTTTTGTACAGCTCCGACTTGGCTAATGCTCTAACAAAGTCTCTAACGGTCAAAGCACCGCTTGTCACCAAAGACTCTAAGCCTACCAAACGCTCTGACTTCATGAGATAGTCATTCCCCAAAACCTGTCGGTAGGCGGCGTAAATTACCGCTTGAGCTGCATCGACAGATGCATTGGGTCGCATTTCAATTGGACGTTGTTCGGTAAACGGGGCGGTGCCAAGGCGAGCAGCCGCTGTTGTAATAGCCACAAATTATTCTCCTGGTAATAATGTAATCAAATCGGCGCAATCAAATCGGCGCAATCAAATCGGCGCAATCAAATCGCTCTTAGGCAGGCGTAATATTAACAATACGGCTACCACGACGGTTCAAGCGCTGCAAGGTCGGCGTGAGCTGCTCGTAAGGCACCAAATATTCTTGCATTCCTAAACGCACCTGCGGCGTACGACCGTTGGCTGACTGCGACACGCGAACTCGATATAGCTGCTCGCGAGCACCGCCAGTAACACCCTGGAGTTCTTTACCCATGGTCGAGGTTCTCACAGGGCTAGCCGAATTGCGCGCTAGCTCAGCCGTTAGCGAGCCTTTTCTTTGGGTGACTCGGGCGCGATCGCTGCTAGCAGCACCTCGGTAAAGCTGAAACATTCTGCCAAAACCCACCGTTTTTTGATTACGTTGGGTGGCAAAGCCCCGGTAGTAAGGGACAGTCTGCTCACCAAAATTTTCTTGATATTCTAACGAGTCAAAATAACTGTTAATTTCAGCTTCGTAGCCCTGCTCAACATAGAGATTCACATGCTCAGAAATCTCGCTTTCATCGTAGGGAGCGCGACCGAGTAAATGCTTAAAATTCAGTTCGATAAATCGAACATGGGGAGTGCTATAAAAGAATTTCTCTTTATATAGCTCCGATAGGGCCAGCGCCCGCACAAAATCACGAACTCGAATGTAGCCCTGCTTGAGCAGAGATTCAACACTGGTGAGACGCTCTGCGCTCATCACATGATCGTTGCCAAATACTTGGCGATAAGCTGCCCAAATTACCCCTTGAATCTCCCCATCAGAGGCGTTATTGCGCAGTTCAACAGGGACTGATTGAACAGATTCAAACCCTAAAAGTCTTGCTGAAGTTTCACTTGTCATTCTGGAATCCTCAAAGCCGGAGCAGTATGTTAAAAACAATAAGTAAATAGAACAAGCACTAAAAAAAGCACTCCATCACAAAATACTCGAATTAAACCCGGTGCCTATCCGCTAAAGCATTAATAGATAAAACATTAATAGCTAAAGTATTCAGAAAGGCACCGGGCATTCACTCTCAGTTAGCTCAGAGCGTTGATGGCATAGTCAATGTAGGAATTGGCTTCAGCCGCTGCATCTCCGCTTAAACCATGATTAGATTTAATGTGCTTAAGCGCTTCTACATACCAGCTAGGAGATAGCTCAAAGGTACTGTTAATAGCGCCAATGCCAGAGATAAGATACTCATCCATGGGGCCAGTGCCACCGGCAATCAAGCAGTAGGTCACCATGCGCAGGTAGTAGCCAATATCACGGGCGCACTTGGCTTTGCCTTCAGAGGTTGAAGCATAGTTGTTGCCCTGCATTTGAGTGGTGTAGGGAAACTTGTTGTAAACAGCTTGAGCAGCACCGCTCACCAGGCTATCAGCATTTTTGGCCAACGATTGAGCCGCAGATAAGCCTGCTTGCGCTTGGCGAAAGCGGCCAAAAGCAACCTGCAGTTCTGAGCTGCTGAGGAAACGGCCTTGGGAATCAGCGGCTGCAACCGCTTCAGTCATGGGAGTTTTCATGGTGGAAGATCTCTCGTTTAAATTAGGGTGTAAAAAAAGGATGAAATACAGGCTTAGCCAACAGCAGCAGCAGCACGATCAAAGTAGCCGCCTAGCTCAGACATGAGGGAGCTGCAGTCACCTTGGGTAATACCCTCGCGATCATTGGCAATTGCGATCGCAGCTTCTTTCATTTTGCCGACGCCATTCGCAACCGAAGCACCCGGCACACCCAATGCTGTATAGGTCTCTCTCAGGCCATTCAAGCAGCGATCTTCCATCACACTGGCATCACCCGTGAAAACGGCATAGGTCACATAGCGCAAGATAATCTCCATATCGCGCAAGCAAGCAGCCATCCGACGGCTGGTATAAGCGTTGCCACCAGGGGCAATCAACTGTGGTTGATCGGCAAACAACGAACGCGCCGCACTTGCGACAATGCTAGATGAACTGCTGGTAATTCGGTTGACGACATCAATTCGCTTACTGCCTTCAGCCACCATTTGGGTGAGAGCATTAATTTTGTCATCACCAATATATTCGCCCCGTGCATCAGCTTGGGAAACGACTTTTGTAAAAGCATCAAACATGTGGAACCAATCTCCTAAGTTTAGTACTCACCAATGGAATTATCTTAATCCTGGCTCGAACGGGCTCGAAGGGTATTGCCGCTAGCATCGGCCATCTTACAAGTCACGGTTGATACGCTTGTGGCGCTTGCTATGGGGCAAGCACGCCGTATTACAAGGGCTACAGGCGATTAAGAGGGACATCCCCCTCAACAGCAAATAACCTAAACAAGTTAAACCACAACTTACTCGAAACCTGGAACACGCTATGACATCGAAACTGGGGTGTTACGAACCAGTGATTTAATTTAATCAATTTGCTTGTGCAGATTCTGTGCACAGCTTCATCTCTAAACAGTTACAATCGCTACAAATCATGCCCACGAAGCCTTAAACAGCCTGAAGAGATTGTTTGACTGCACTCAGAATGTTTACATTGCGTTACATTCCATTGCATCTCACAGTGCTGCGATGGCCTCTGCTGACGGTACCCCATCTATGGTGGTGCCAAATCTAGTAGATATCAATCTACTAGATTGATATCTACTAGATATCACTGGATATCACAGGCAATACCATAGCATTGACCATGCTATGCAACAGCGACATCAAACAACATTGTTTCTAAATATCGCTGAGCCCACTCCTCACCAAAAGCCCGCACCAAAATCCGTCGGGTTTTATCGTTTTGCTGCTGCTGTAAACAATAACGTCGCTGCCCTGCCAGAATCAATGATCGTCCTTCCCTATCGTCAATCGTGGTCGCCTCACAAGCGAGCTGGCAATGCAAGGATAAATATTGCATCACCTGGTTCAAAAAGGCCCTTTGCTCTTGGGGCTCCTCTAATCGCACAAATAGACAAAACTCTGAAAAAATATCGCCCCAAGCTGGCAGTTCGCGGGGATGGGAATATTCAACCGATGGCAACTTGTGCAACGCTTCTATGTAGTTTGAAGGAAGCTGGCGATGAGCTGAAACCGGCGATAAATCAACAATAGCCGCCGATATGGTGCCTTGGCTGGCGACAAGATCAGCGCCAAAAATTGGGAGGTCATAACAGGTGTGAGGAAACATCACACAGTGAAGGATATCCAAATGCTTGCCCACTTTGGCCAACTCTAAGTGAAGCTTGCGAAAATGGAGTGTTTGATAGCAGGTATTTTCAATCGTCAGCCGTTCACCTTCTAAACTGCCTTCTACGTAGCCTAAATCTGTTGGTGTATTGTAGGGAAATACCCTTAACTGGCTTTGCCAGAGCGTTTTAATGCTGTCGGCTAATAGGCTAATAGCAGGATGTTGCTGTTGAGATAGGGTTTGACGGCGAGCTTTAACCATAGGTTCAGTAAGATCCTCAGTGAGGATGTTCCAAAGTTGTTTAAGGCTACTGTGCCTTAACTGCCGTGCAGACAATGTGTAGCGGCAATATGCTGTAAAAATAGGCAATCGACGATGGGCCGTGAAAAGCGCATCACATCACAAGCGCGTCACATCACAAGCGCGTCACATCACAAGCACATCACAAGCACATCACAAGCACATCACAATGGCTGGAGCTTGACTTGGCATCGCTTCAGTCGATTGAGCAGCCGGGTCGCTAAATCTTTCCCCTGAATCGGTTTGACGATGTAATCATCAGCCCCTGAGGCGAATGCTTGGGCCTGGGTCGATGGATCGCCATGAGCGCTTAAGAAAACAATCGGTAAATGTTGCCATTGGGCGTGGCTACGGAGCACCTGACAAAGCTCAAAGCCGTTGATATGAGGCATTTCAACATCGAGAATCACCAGATCAGGCATCACCTGATTGAACAGCGCCCAAAACCGTTGAGGGTTGGCCAGCGGCGTGATTTGAAAGTCCCAAGGATGCAACAGTTGAATGACCTGTTTCAAATAGTGGGCATCGTCATCGACGATCATGATTTTGCTGAGGCGGTAGCTCAAATGCGTAGAACGCATCATCACCTCTAAAACATCGGCAGGGACAATCGGATACTCTAGCACTGTCGCACCGCCTCGACGAATCAGATCCAGCCGATTGCCAAAGTCGGCTTGCGGGGTAATTACTATCACCGGTAGCTGGGGCCAGTGATGGCTCAACTGTTCAATAAATTGCAATAGCCTTTTCAAAATCGGTTCATCTAGTACCGAAGCCGTTTCACCCGCCACCAAATTTACCAGCACCAAATCAGGGCCGCCTAAGTTAGGTAAGTGATCGTTAGGTAAGTGATCGTTAGACGAGTGATCGTTAGGCGCATCGATCAGGGTAGAAAAGGTTCCCTGATAAGACCCTAACTGCAGACACTGAGCGGCTGTTTCGATGG
>JAAUPS010000085.1 GCA_012033015.1 Phormidesmis sp. RL_2_1 | reverse complement strand
TGAAAGGGTCAATTTTTGCTGGGCGATGACATGAAAGTTGGAATTTTAGGCACAGGACTGATGGGTGCACCGATGGCCTTGCAACTGCAAAAAGCAGGTTTTGAGGTGACGGCATGGAACCGCTCGCCCGAAAAATTGCAGTCCTTAAAACAAGCAGGAATCACCACAGTGACAAGGGCTGCAGATGTAATTGCCGCCTGTGATCTCACCATCACCATGCTCAGCGATGCCGCCGCCATTCAAGCGGCTGTTTTTGCCCAACCTGCTGTGCTGCAAGATCGTACCCTTTTGCAAATGGGCACCATCGCCCCTGGCGAAAGCCGAGATCTCAGTCAGCTTGTCCAAGCTGCAGGCGGAGCCTACTTAGAATCGCCCGTCTTGGGCAGCATTCCGCAGGTGAAGTCGGGCTCACTGATTTTGATGGTGGGGGCAACGCCTGAGCAATATGAGCAATGGCGACCCGTCTTACAGTGCTTTGGCCCAGAGCCGCAGTTGATGGGGCCAGTCGGGACGGCGGCGGCGACAAAGCTGGCGATGAATCAGCTCATCGGTACCCTGACGGCGGCATTTTCAATGAGTTTGGCTCTGGTGCAGCGAGAAGGGCTGGATCTGCAAAAATTTATGGGTATTGTGCAGGGCAGTGCTTTGTATGCACCGACTTTTGATAAAAAGCTGGATCGAATGTGCGATCGCAACTTTACCCATCCCAACTTTCCCACCAAGCACTTGCTCAAAGATATGAACTTATTTGTAAAAGCTGCACAAGGGCAAGGAATTGATGCGACGGTAGCTGAGGGCGTCAGTCAGCTTGTAGAAAAAACGCTCGCTCAAGGACTGGCCGATGCAGACTATTCGGCCATTTACAACACAATTAATCCAGAGGAACCGTTAACAGGAACATGAGTAAATCAGGATGGCATCGGTTGCCTATGCGCCCATTGACAAGCCCATTGACAAGCCCATTGATCAGACAGCTACTCGGCGTTTGCGGGGCGGTCGGGGTGCTGGTGATGACCATCGTCATCGGTTCTAGACCAGGTAGCTCATTGCCTACTGCGTCCCCGACGGGCTTAGTGATTAAGCCGAGTCCCCACAGCGTCCTTGAGACCGAGAGCCGGTTCGTCAGCATTTTAGAGGAGAAAGGACTCAACGTACTTACCACCGTCGATCATGCCCAAAATGCTGAAGGTGCAGGGCTGACTTTACGGCCCACACGGGTTGTCTTATTCGGCAACCCTCAACTAGGCACCCCGCTGATGCAGTGCAACCAAAGTATTGCCATCGACCTACCGCAAAAAATGCTGATATGGGAAGACGAATCCGGCCAAGTGCAGATTGCCTACAACGATCCGCGTTATTTGGGCGGACGGCATCGCTTGGGCGAGTGTGGCAATGATGTCATCAAACAGATTGCTAGCGCACTGGACACTTTTTCAAACGGGGCAATTTCGCCCTAGCACAGAGCAGTTGATGGGTTTATTGCTGATCTGTTTATTGCTGGTTTATTGCTGATCTTGATCTATTGATAGTCTTATCTGGGAAGGGTTTGGCGTGAGAATAATATTTTAGGCTGAGTCAGGTAAAGAGAGAAAGGCAAAGGAGGAAAAGAGACAAGGGAAAAGAGACAGGGGAAAAGTAGTGACTTAGATGGCAATGCCCTAGGCTGTCAGCGCAGGTTCTGGCACGGTCTGACTGATGTCTCCTTGCACGCTAGCGATTGTCTCTTTGGCGTTGCCGAAGCGGCGATCGCGCTTTTGGAACACTTGGAGAGCCTGGTGGAATGCGCTGCGATCAAAATCGGGCCAAAAGACATCTGTAAAGTACATTTCTGTATAGGCCAACTGCCACAGTAGAAAGTTACTGAGCCGTTGCTCACCGCTAGTACGAATCAGCAAATCAGGATCGCTACCCGCCGTATACAGGTGCTGACTAATCATCTCTTCACTGATAGCACTGGCTGGCAGATCACCGCGTTCGACCTTTTGGGCGACCTGCTGACAGGCTTGAACAATCTCACTGCGGCTGCCGTAGTTAACGGCAACATTAAAATCAATCGCTGTGTTATGAGCGGTTTGATTCATCGCTCTATGAATCTCTCTTTGCAAAGCAGGAGATAATTCCGACAAATCGCCTAAAAAGCGAATGCGTACTCCTTCTTGGTGCATCGCCTTCAGCTCTTGGCGCAGCATTTTTTCAAAAAGCAGCATTAAAAAGTCTACTTCTGTTGTGGGCCGTCGCCAATTTTCAGTGGAAAAGGCATAGGCTGTTAAAGCACCCACCCCCCAGTCTTTACAGCAGCGCAGTAAGTCTTTGAGCACTTTCGCGCCTTGTCTGTGCCCGGCAATCCGCGGCAATCCTCTTTGATTGGCCCACCGACCATTGCCATCCATGATGACGGCGACGTGTTTGGGCAGATAATGGGGATTGAGATCGCCAGGTAGCAGGCTGTAAGCACTCATAGGAATAGGCAGCCGATGGGCTGAATGAACTGGATGAAAAGATGTAACTGTCAGCGTCATGAGCAGGCTGAGAACAAAAGGTTGGGCAACTGATGGCAGTTGGCTGAGCGGGTTTAGCAAACAAACTGTGTCCTGTCATCTGATTTACCCCCGTCTAGTTGTCATAATTCCCGTCGTGTTTTGGGAGTAAGCTGGTGATTCCACTGCAATATTTCTACTGCAATATCAGGTGGCCTCACCTATTAGGGTAGGCACCTAGCTGGGCAGATGTCAGTCGGAAAAAGTCGGCTAAGGTATGCCAAAACCGATATATGGCAAAGTTAAGGATGTATTCTTACTGTGTCTGGGAAAGCATTGCTTGGCCCGTTGTCACGTAGAGGCTTCAGCCAGCGTGCTGTACCTCAGCCAAGCGACCAAAGCTTATAGATAACTGATGAGATAGCTCATTTTTCAAAATGGTTTATAACGTTCGGAACATTGGACATAGAGCTGGTAGTCTACTTCTGCAGAAGCGCAAACAAGTATCAGAGCTATGAGGATAGATACGGCGGTTGAATATGCTGACCAACTGCTGTACGAGCGTACAGGCAAACATTTAAGCGATTTACAAAGTCGCATCATTCAGCAGAGCTGGCAGGGACATACCTATCGTCAAGTGGCCACAGCCACTGGCTATAGCGAGGGCCATGTCAAAGATGTGGCTTCACAGCTTTGGAAGCTGCTGTCAGAAGCGTTGGGTGAGCGCATTACCAAAGGAAATTTGCGATCGCGCTTGCTCAACCGTGCCAAACGCACCTTTAAAAAAGCAGCACCAGATACCTACGAATCCATTGCAAGTGTGGTTAGGCCCGTCTTGGTCGCCCCTCAGCTCGCACGGTTGGGTGAAGCAGCCGCGCTGGTGCCCTCGAGTGGGCCATGCCATTTCTTAGGCCGAGCTGCAGCCCTACAGAAACTACAAACCCTGGCACAATCCCACCGGCTACTGGTGATCCAAGGTGAAGGCGGACTCGGTAAAACAACCCTGGCTCAACAATTTTGCCGACGGTTTCCCCTTGTGCTGGAACTGCTGATGGCAAAAGAATCTGCCAACATTACGCCAGTTGAGAGCGTGGTAGAAGAATGGCTCAGGCAAACCTTTAATGAAGAACCAGGCCGAGAATTTGGTGTTACCTTGAGTCGTCTCAAGCGCCATCTGCAAACACACCAAGTCGGCATTTTAATCGATAACTTAGAACCTGCTTTGGATGGAAATGGGCAGTTTATCGCAGGGCATCGCCACTATGTAGAACTGCTGCGAATGTTGGCAGATACTCAGGCCAGTGTGGTGATGACGAGCCGCGATCGTCTTTGCGAACCCGGCATTAACGTCCATCACTATCGGCTGCCGGGGCTGGCTACCAGCACTTGGCAGCAGTTTTTTCAAGCCCATCATATCAATATGCAACAGTCCGAACAGGTTGATATTGTCAACACAATGCACCGGGCCTATGGCGGTAATGCCAAAGCCATGGAGATCTTGTGTGCGGCGGCAGTGGGTGATTTTGACGGCGATCTGAGGGCCTACTGGCAAGAAAATGGGGCTGATTTGCTGGGCGCGGCTGACTTGAGAAATTTGCTCGTCTGCCAAGTGAATCGTCTGCAAAAGCTCGACGTGCAAGCTTACCGAGTGTTTTGCCGGTTGGGCTGTTATCGCTACCAAGATCAGTCAAGGCTAAAAGCGGATGCGATCATCGCCCTCATGTGGGATATCGCCCCTGAGCGCCATCGCCAAACACTCAACTCTTTGCGCGATAGGTCTTTATTAGAGTTCAACAAAGGAGACTATTGGCTGCATCCGGTCAGTCGCGCTGAGGCGATCGCCCGGTTGCGCCAAGGCACAGATTGGCAGCGGGCCAATCGGGCAGCGGCGAATTATTGGAGCGATCGCATTTGCAAAATTATCTCTGTGCAAGATGCTTTACAGGCCCTAGAAGCCTACTATCACCTAGTCGCCGCCCAAGACCATCACGCCGCTGCCGCAGTATTGCTGAAAAGCCGTCATAATCAGTGGCGACAGTTTTTGCCGTTAGCGAGTAGCCTGTATCGGATGGGATTGTTGCAACCTGTGATCAATGCGATTAATCAAGTATTGCCCCACATCAAACAAGCACAGACAAACCATCATAGAAAAGTCTCTCACCACCGTCAGCTTGCTGGTGAACTCAACAACATTTTAGGCGATGTGTATTGGATTACCGGAGACATTCATCAAGCCATAGCCTGCCAACAACAAGCCTTAGCCGACACCGAACAACAGCGCCAGTCGCTAACAGCTAAACTGAAACAACGGCCCACAACCAGAGAAACTTACTACCTCAATATGCTGACTGTTGATGCTCATCTCAGCATTGGCCTGTACTGCATAGATTTGTGGGAACTCGATCAAGCCGCCAGCCAATTTGAGCAGGTGATTGCCCTAGCGGCAGGCACAGCTCATCAAGCCTGGGCCGATAAAGCAGCCATTGGCCTAGCCGTCGTGCGTGCTTACTTGGGGCAAACACCAGCAGCGATCGCCCTTGCCAACAGTCTTTACCAGCAGGTTGCCCATGGCCCAGACGATGAACATGGCCGCTACGCCTACTTTTTACAGCTCTTGGGCCAAGCACTCAACAGCTTAGGCGATGGGCTCAAAGCCAAAATACTCTATGAAAAAGCGATCGCCTTCGCAGAAGCGGGCCATTATGTACAGGTCAAGGCCAAAGCACTCACAGGGCTAGCGACCTTGCAGCGCCAGCAGGGTCACTATCAAGAAGCTGTGAGGTTACACCAACAAGCGGTAGCGCTCTGTGAAACGATTGGGGCCAAGTGTGACTTGGCTGAAGCCTACTTCCAGTTTGGGCTAAGTATTGAGGCTAGTAATCAGCAGGCCCATCAGCAGGCCCATCAGCAGGCCCATCAGCAGGCCCATCAGATTGATTATTGTGAGCGGGCGATCGCACTATTTTCCGATATTCGTGCCCCTGAACAAGTCAAGCGCGTTACTTTGAGCGCATTCTCTTGAGGGTTTTTGCTAAAAAATGTTGTCTTTTGAGTCGCGAGGGTTGCGTTTGAGTGAGGGTGATGTAATGTCATAATCTAAGCCCAGGTTTGTGAGAACAGTCGTGATGCTAAGAAAAACTGCCGTGTGTTTCAGTTTTGCTCTGGCCACAGCTCTAGTCAGTGCTTCGACATTGCCAGCAGATGCGGCGACCTTTTACTTCTCTTTCGATGGCGCTAAAGGATTTATTTATGGACTCCCCCTAGACGGCGTGCGTCAACCTGCCACTCAGGTAGAAGTCATCGGTGTCGGTACGTTCATCGGAAATCCTACATATAATCAATTCACTACAGTAGGAGGCCAAATCACAGGCGATGGTTCCTACTACGGCTTCGTATTTGATTCTTATCGGCCACCAAGTGCTTCTTCCGCTAGCGGCAGTCACTTAAGCTTTACCATTTATCGAGAGGGTATAATAGGTGGTTTTAGTAATGCTGCTGAATTTGTTGAGTACGATTTTTCGCCAGTTTACTTCGAATTGGTATCTGAAACCCCGGCATCCGTCCCGGAGCCATCTATGTTGTGGGGAGCTGTTGGATTAGGTGCCATAGCGCTTGCTCAACGTAGGCTATCATCTACAAAACAACAGGCCAAGTGAATCGCGCTATCCGTTGGCGTAGCCTCGCTGTCGGCGTTATGCATCCGGGTAGCGCGATAAATGGCTTTGAAGTAAGCAGTGACTGAAGCGATTAAGTTGGCTGTCGCTAACATACTGCGCCTTCACCTGTGACCAGACACTTATCGCTTTGGTCGCGTGGCTGAGGTACAGCACATGTTGGCTGAAACCATTCCGTGACAATGGGCCAAGCGACGAGCTTGTACCGAATGTACGCTATTTTTTCTGGGGTGTGTGATTGCTTTTTGGAGTTATTTCCCGGAATGGCAAAGGAGAATATTGTTGATTGACATTAGTAGTCAACAATTGATAGATAATCAACCTATGAATATGCCTCCTCTCCCATCGATCAAGATTAAATTGAGTGCCGTCAAATTAGGTGCGATCGCTCTCGGTATTCCCTTGGCACTGCTGCTCATTGACAGTCACCCCCTGCCTTCTCAAGCCGCAACCAGCGAGGGAATTCAGCTTACACCCGCCGCCCAACTGCAAGCCCAAAGTGACGATTATCTGGCCCTGATCGAAAGCGGCCAGCAGCAGCTTGATGAGCAAAACTTTGAAGCCGCACTGACGATTTTTGAGCAGGCGATTGAGCAGGCTCCTAGCCTGCCTCGTGCCTTTGTGGGCAAAGGAGAATCCCTGTATGGGCTCGGTCAATTTGCCGCCGCCGTCGAAGCCCTGAGCCAAGCGACAGCGCTAGCGCCCACCTATCAATACGCTTGGATTTGGCTGGGCAACGCCCACGATGACAATGGTCAGCTTGATCAGGCTTTGGCAGCCTATGCCACAGCGCTAGAAATTGACGATACCCATCCACTGCCTTACTACCACCGAGGCATTGCCCTGTGGTATGGCGATCGCGCTGCCGAAGCGACCGCCGACTTTGAGACCCTTACGGCCCTGGCACCCGATTTTTCCAGAGGCTGGATGTGGCTAGGCCGCAGCCTAGAAGACCAGGCGCAATATATCGATGCGATCGCCGCCTACGATGAAGCCCTCAGCCTAGAGAGCAACCTGCCCGAAGCCCTATTGGGCAAAGGCATCTCACTACTCGCGCTCGATCGCTACAACGACTCAATTGCCGCTTTTGATCGCTACATTGCCGAAATTCCTAACTTTGGTGGAGCCTGGTTCTACCGAGGAAATGGGTTGTTCAATGTCGGGCGCTATCCCGAGGCGTTAGATTCCTATGATCGTTCCTTGGCGCTCAACCCTGAAAGAGAAAGCACTTGGTTTAACCGGGGGCTGCTGTTAGCGGCCATGACCCGTTACGACGAAGCCATTGAATCATTTAATCAAGTCTTAGCGATTAATCCTGGCAATGCCGAAGCTCAAGCCAAAATTCAGGAAATTGAAGAAATAGGGTCAGAGGTAATCGAGTCAGAGGCCATCGAGTCAGAGTCAGAGGCAATCGAGCAAATCGAAGAAATAGAGCCGTAGAGCACTTTGCTCAAGCTGAGTGCTGCAAATTCATGCTGTCGATCCGCATCTGAGATTTGGCAGCATCTTTATTGGTAGACTACAGACCATACACCGGCAGTAAGGTTATGCGTTGGAAAACGGGTCGTCGTAGTCAAAACGTGCAGGATCTCAGAGGCCAAGGCGGCTATCGCCGAGGCGGGGGTAGCCCTATGGTCGTCGGGGGCGGCGGCTTAGGCATGGTCGTCGTCGCCATTGTGATTGCGCTGTTAGGCGGTGATCCTACTATTTTGTTAGATTCAGCCATGCCTACAGGCCAGAGCCCTAGTGGCGGCCAGTATCAGGCTAGCTCTCCCGAAGAAGACGAACTAGCCGATTTTGTCTCTGTGGTCTTGGCAGATACTGAAGATACTTGGAGCAGTCTGTTTCCCCAAGAGTTTGGCGGTAATTATCGCGCTCCCGACTTGGTATTGTTTACAGATGTTGTGCAATCAGCCTGTGGTACGGCTCAATCTGCCGTTGGCCCGTTTTATTGTCCTGCCGACCAACAAATTTATATTGACCTTAGCTTTTATCAAACGCTGAAAAGAGACTTGAGCGCTCCTGGTGATTTTGCTCAAGCCTATGTGATTGCCCACGAGGTCGGCCACCATGTCCAAAACTTGTTGGGTATTTCCGATCAAGTGCGTGCGGCCCAACGCCAAGTGAGCCAAACTCAGGCCAATCAGCTATCGGTGCGGCAAGAGCTGCAGGCAGATTGCTTTTCGGGGGTTTGGGCCTATCATGCCAACCGCGAGCGCAATATTCTAGAGCGTGGCGATATTGAAGAAGCCCTCAACGCGGCTAGCCAAATTGGTGACGATACCCTGCAAAAAAATCAGCGCGGCTATGTCAACCCCGATTCGTTTACCCACGGTAGCGCTGCCCAAAGGGTGGAGTGGTTTACTCGCGGCTTTGATACAGGCGATGTGGATCAGTGCAATACTTTTGTTCGCTAGAGTGCTCGCAGCGGCGATCGCCCACTCCGGATGAATATGACTAAAAATAAAACAAACTGAGCTACGACAATACTTGGCCCCGAGGGCAAATTAAATAGCGCCGAGGAGAATATCCCCATGGCCGCACTCAAGGCCCCAAGCCCCGCCGACAGCAGCACATAGCCTGTGAAATTTCGGCTGAGCGAGCGTGCTGCGCAAGCCGGAATCACCACAAAGGCACCGACTAATAATGCGCCAATTGCTTTCACCGAAGTCGCAACCACTAAAGCGAGCAAGACAATAAACGTTGTGCGATGAAAAGAGACATCAACCCCACGGGCGATCGCCAACGGCTGATGCAGCGTCAGCAACATTTGAGTGCGTAAAGTCAGCCCAATAAACACACTGCACCCTATCAACAACAAGCTGCTCACCACTAAGTCGGCGGTTTGTAAAGCCAAAATATCGCCAAACAACAGGGTATCAAGGTTGCCTTGGTAGCGCCCTTGAAAGCTAAGCACAATGATAGAAATGGCAAGGGAAGAAGAGTAAATCAAATTGAGCAGCGCATCTGTCCACAGGTCTGTTGTTTCGAGTAAATAATTGATCCCAACGGCAAACAACAGCGCAAAGGGGATCACCACAGCCGCAGGACTCAGGCCCAAGACGATGCCTACGCTAATGCCGAGCATCGTGGAGTGGCCGAGGGCATCGCTAAAAAAGAGAGTTGACGAATCACTGTGAAGCTACCGAGTAGCCCGCCGGTTAGCCCTGTGATCACACCGCCGATGAGGGCCCGTTGCATGAAGGGATAGTGGAAGAGTTCGAGGGCGGGGGCAAGTGCTGATAAAAGGAGAGCGGGAAAGAGCACTGTCATCAACTCGCGTGGGTGTGCTGGTAGCGGACAAATTCGGAGCCGTAGGTGGCGGAAAGATTCTCTGGAGCTAGGGTGGTTTCGGGAACGCCTTGGCACAGGAGGCGGCGGTTGAGGCAGATGACGCGATCGCAGTGCTTGCGCACCATGTCCAAGTCGTGGGAAATCTGCAAAATTGTCCAGCCTTGCTCTGCTTTGAGCTCATAGAGCAGCCGGTAAAGTCGGCTTCACCGCGTACATCAAGACCCGCTGGCGCTTCGTCTAAAATCAGCAGTTGGCGCGATCGCGCCAAACAGTAAGCCAACAGCACCCGCTTGGTCTCTCCACCCGAAAGCTCGCTAATAAATTGTCGTGCTAAATGCCCCGCATCAACCCGCTGTAGAGCCTGAGCGACCGCCAAACGCCTAGCCGCCCTGTGAGCCCAAGGTAATTGCAGCCCTAGTTTGTCCCAGCCCAACGCCACCAAATCACCGACAGTTAACGGAATGCGCCGATCCACTAGAAAATTTGGGGCAAATAGGCCACCTGATGGCACACCGCCGCTGGCATCTGCCCCTTGGCATTCAGCGCCTGCCCCAGCAGCTTCACCGTTCCAGATGCCAGCGGCAAAATGCCTAAAATAGCCTGTACCAGCGTACTTTTGCCCGCACCATTGGGGCCCACAATGGCCACATCCGTGCCCGCTGCGATGCCAAACGAAATATCCTGCAGCGCCGCCTGCTGCCCCCGGCGGACAGTCAGTTGATCAATCTCTAGCACCGTCTGGTGTGTCGGCATCGCCTGCTTTGCAAATACGTTCTGTCTCAATGTTCCCTCACTCATTGGCCGCACCCCCTACCTGAGCAGACTGCTCAAAAGCGGCCTTTAAATTAGCCAAATTTTGCGCCATAACCCGAAAGTAATAGTCAGGAGAAAGTCCCTCAGGCCCACTCGTCTCCAACGGATCAAATACGCTCACTTGCACCCCCAAATCCTTAGCCAAAGCAGCAAACGAACGACTGTCTGCCTGCTGGGGTTCACTCAGCACGGTTTTGAGTTGAGAGCGCGCGCCGCCTCAATCACCCGACGAACATCCTCCGGGGCAGCATTAGCCGCTGGTGTGCTAACCAAGTGAACCACCTCTAAGTCGTAGCTATCGGCAAAATGATTGGCAAAGTCATGGTAGGTGACAAAGGCTTTTCCAGTGTAGGATGCGAGGGCTGCACGAATGTCTTGGTCTAATGACTGCAGACGACTGATATAGGCCGCAGCATTAGCGGTATAAATCTCTGCGCCATCTGGGTCAACTGTACTAAGGGCATCGCGGATATTTTCCACCTGCTGAATGGCCTTTTTCGGATCTAGCCAGATATGGGGGTCAAATTCACCATGATCATGTTGATTATCCTGTTCGTGATCGTGATTGTCGTGCTCATGTTCCTCTTCTAACGGAACGTCCTCAAAAGCAAGTGTCGAAATGCCTTGGCTCGTATCTACCACCGCCAAGTCAGAATTGTCTGCATTCTCGATTAAGTCTGTTAAAAATTGCTCTAAAGACAACCCGTTTTTGATGAGTACATCCGCCTGAGCTAGATTTTGAATATCTTGAGGTTTGGCTTGGTAGTCGTGAGGGGCGACATTGACTGGCAATAGCTGGCTAACGGTGGCGCGCAGTTCGGCGGCAGGCATGGTGTTTACCCCGACCACTGCCTGGGTGAAGTTGGTGATGGGCAAAAAGGTCGTGACGATCTGTAGCTGATGGGACGGCTGATTGGGCGGCTTCTCTGCGCTATCAGGTGAGCTAACCGGCGGATTGGCATCGGAGACGCTAGGGTTTGAGGGGCTAGGCGCGGTGCAACTGGAGAGGGCAATTGCGAGTGCAAAACCCACCATCCATCCGGCTGTCCATCGGGTCAGCCGCCGAGTCCTCATTCCTAAAATGGTCACACCCAGAATGGTCACACCCAAAATGATCACACCCAGAATGGTCACACCCAAAGAAGCTCCAAAAGCCATCCTAGTACCTCTGAATAGTTGTGAATAGTTGCCCACGGGGCACAAAACCGGTTGAGACTGGCTCAACCTGGTTCACCTTAGCTGAGCAAAAGCCTATTCAAAATAACATAGAATGATAATCATTATCACTCAATAAGCGACAGACACCCAAAGCAACACCCCCCCAAGACAGATAGAAGTTAAGGCCCTAATTCAGCCAGATATGCTGACTGAATTAGGGCAGCAGCATTTGTGAGATAAAGCAATTTTGCTTCACTCTATTTCTGTGGTGAACGGCAGCCGCATGTAGGTATTGTGTGGATCGTTGAGGCTCTCTAGTAGGGTCAACTCTTGGCGTAGTTTCAGCAGCTCATCGGTCAGGGGATCTTTATTCCACGGTAAGCGACTCACCATTTCTGTGCCAAAAACGCTGTCTAGAAACTGTTCTTCAAACGTGGGCAACCTAGGAAATTCGTTGACTCCAAAGGCTTCGATGTCAGCTTCTTCAGCGGCGATCTCAATCGCATCTGCTAAGCCACCGAGTTGATCAACCAAATTTGCGGCGATCGCATCTTCTCCTGACCAAACTCGGCCTTGGGCCACCTGTGACACACGCGCTGGGGCGATATCGCGCCCTGCTGCCACAATGCCCATAAAACGCTCATACAGCGTATCCACATAGCTCTGCTGAATCCTCATTTCTGCTTCAGTCTGCGGGCGCGCTGTTGTCTGCATATCAGCAAATTGGGCGGTCTTCACCACATCCCAGGTAATGCCATTGTTGTTAGCAATCTCTTGAAAGTTCAACAGCAGCCCAAAGACGCCGATAGAGCCGGTAATTGTAGTCGGAGAAGCCAAAATTTTCGCCCAGGTGCAGCAATCATATAGCCCCCCGAAGCAGCGTAGTCTCCCATAGAAATGATGACTGGTTTGGCTTCAGCCAACAGCTTCACCTCATTGGCAATCACCTCCGAAGCCACTGCGCTACCGCCTGGACTGTTCACCCGTAGCACCACCGCCTTAATGTCTTGATCTTGACGCACAAGCCGCAGCGTAGAAGAGAGCCCTTCAGAGGTAATCGAGCCGGGAACCGTTTCTTCCCCCATGACGATACCGCCCTCGGCGTACACTACCGCAATGGTGTCATCGGGAGCATTGCGATCGCGCCGAGTTTTCACCATTCGGGCATAGTCAGCCAGCGTCGTTTGTGTAAACCCATCGGTTTCCTCCTGCCAAAAAGCGTCAGCGTCAATATCTTCGGTTTCAGTGCCACTCAGCGTCTGCAGCTCCGCTAGCACTTCGTCATAAAAGCCCAGTCGATCCACTAGTCCCGAGTCCAGCGCCTGATCAGCCTCAATCAGCCCGCCACTGTCGGCCAGCGTCTGCAGTTCTGCAGGGGTGACTTGGCGATCGCCTGCCACCGTCTGTAAAAAGTCCTGCCACAAATCACCAATTAATGCCTCTGTTTGCTGCTTGGATTCCGGGCTACTTTCTGCCCGAACAAAAGGCTCTACCGCCGATTTATAACGGCCCGCTCGTAGCACCTGAA
The DNA here is from genome assembly GCA_012033015.1 of Phormidesmis sp. RL_2_1. Lineage (GTDB taxonomy): Bacteria > Cyanobacteriota > Cyanobacteriia > Phormidesmidales > Phormidesmidaceae > Phormidesmis. The sequence goes on along the minus strand of JAAUPS010000085.1, from coordinate 6,264 downwards.
CGCCAACCCCGTACTTTTTGAGCGCATTGCCTAAAAACTGGGTCTCTGCTCGAAATCCGTTCACTTCCATCAGCCCAACCGGGGCCAGTACCAGATTGTCTGCCACTGAGACAATGTAGTACTCCGACTCGCTAAACCCTGTACCATAGGCCCAAATCGGTTTGCCCGAGGCTTTAAACTCGCTTAGGGCCTGACGCACCTCTTTTAAGGTGGCCAGCCCTTCATTCGGCAAACCCTTTAAGTAAATGCCCGAAATTTTGTCATCTTCAGCGGCGGCGGCGATCGCCTGCAATGTGTCGTACAGCGAAACAGACGGCAGCCCACCATACACCGCAAACAATGCCCCCGAATCAGGCACTGCGCCATCGACAATATCCGTACTCAAATCAAACACGAGCACCGAGTCATCTTCTAGCTTTAACTCAGGTTCAGCATCCCCATTGGTAGAAAGCAGCACGCTGACTAAACCAAACGCCCCAATCCCGAGTAGCAAAAGCAGGGTAAATAGACCCACTATTGTTCCTACTGCGCTGGCAGCGGCAAGTTTGAAGAAATTTCGCATCGGTTTATTGAGCCGGTTATCTGGCTGGTTATTGGGCCGGTTAGTCTATACAAAGTACACGATGGAAGTACACGATGAAGTGCACGGCATGATTAAGGTCGCATACTCTACCAGCCCTATTCTATAAGCCTTATAAAAATATTACTTGGTTCAAGATGACTGGGTTCGTAAAATTCCATCGCCTCGTAATTCATCCAACGAGGCGCATCCTGTACAAAACAGCACCGTCACAATTTCTGCAATCAGCGCTTCACACAGCTCATTTAGCGCTGATACCGACTGATTTGCCGCCTGTAAAAACGGCATCGCCATACCGGCCAAATCAGCGCCTAGTGCCAGGGTTTTGGCGGCATCTAGGCCATTGCGTAAGCCCCCTGATGCAATCAGTGAGAGCTTCTCAGCCTGATGGCCATGACGGTTAGCCGCGGCCATCATCTGGCGAATCTCCACAATGCACTCAGCCGTCGAAATTCCCCAATCGGCAAACGTATTTCCTAGCCGTCGCTGCTTGGGATCTTGGGCGCGCTCACTTTCTACCCTGGCCCAAGAGGTGCCTCCCGCCCCAGCCACATCAATCGCTGTGATGCCAATGTCCATTAACCGCCGCGCCATTACAGCCGAAATCCCATTGCCCACTTCTTTGGCAATCACGGGTACCGGCAGTACATTAATCAACTGCTCAATTTTGGCCAACAGCCCTTTAAAGTTGACGTCACCTTCGGTTTGCACCGCTTCCTGCAGCGGATTTAAGTGCAAAATTAAGGCGTCAGCCTCTAGCCAGTCCACCGCTTTTTGGCATTGTGTGACACCGTAGTCGTAGTTGAGCTGTACAGCTCCCAAATTGGCAAATATTAAGGCATCTGGCGCATATTGACGCACGCAGAATGTGTCCTTCAAATCAGGATTTTCCAGCGCCACACGCTGCGAGCCCACCCCCATCACCAACCCATAACGTTGAGCGGCCTGTGCCAGTCGCTGGTTGATCACTCTGGCCTGCTCTGTGCCGCCGGTCATGGAAGAAATCAGTAAGGGTGTGCGTACGACTCGTTCTAAAAACCGAGTAGAAATATCAATATCGGCACGGTTTAGCTCGGGCAAACAGCAGTGGGTAAACCGATAACGCTCTAGGCCATTGGTCATACGGTGGCTTTGGACGTCTTCTTCGAGGCAAACGCGCAGATGGTCTGCTTTACGGTTTTGAGTCTGCAAAGCAGCACCCTCAGGCGGCTTATCAGGGCCAGCAGGCTGAGGAGATGGAGTAGCCTGAGTAGGCTGGGTGGTTTCTAGAGAGAGCGGGCTAGATGATGGGCTCAAAACGGTTTTCTCATAGGCGCTTCAGTTCAGGTTTAGACTACCTCAATTGGATGGGGCGTATGGAGCGATCGCACATATCGTAAAGCTCTGATCAACAGCCCAACAAATACTAAAGAGGTCAGATCTGCAAGATCTAAGGATGCGTCAGCTCCACGCCGTCACGATGGTCGAGCGATTGCACAAATACCTTAACGGTCTCCTCACGGGCCGTCGGCAACTGTTTACCGACAAAATCGGGATGTACCGGCACCTGACGATGCCCCCGATCAATCAGCACAGCCAGTCGGATGCTGTCAGGTCGGCCATAGTCATGCACCGCATTCAGGGCCGCGCGCACCGTGCGGCCACTGTAAATCACATCATCAACCAGCACCACCGTCTTACCAGCCAAGTCAAACGGAATTTCGGTTTTAGCTGGCGTCCGTACCCCAATTTGATCTAAGTCATCGCGATAAAACGTAATATCAAGTGCACCTGTGGGAACTGCGATGTTCTCCAAACGCTGAATTTGCTCAGCCAATATATAGGCCAAAGGCACCCCTCGGGTATAAATGCCTAACAGCACCAACTGACTTAAATCATCCGTGCGCTCGACAATTTCTGAAGCCAGCCGATTCAGCGTACGGCGGATCTCATCAGCAGATAGGATACTAACAACTTTTTGACTCATCAAATTTCAACTCAAACTCTCAGCCAAGCCATCAATATAGCGGTACCCGGATGCATTCGGGTACCGCCATAACATCCCTATCCTATCGCCCCTATTTGACCGCCGGAGTAAATAGGTAACTCAATGCTGAATTCTGTTCCTTGAGCTGGGTCAGAGGTGAGACTAATTTGGCCATGGTGGCTCTCAACGATTTGATAACAAATTGAGAGCCCTAAACCTGTACCTTTACCGACGGGCTTAGTGGAGAAGAAGGGGTCAAAGATCTGGTGCTGTATGTCGGATGAAATTCCAGAGCCGTTATCTTTAATCCGAATCAGAATACTTTGATCAGTCGCTTTCTCCGTACGGATCAAAATTTGGCCTTGGTGATCTTGTCTTGGGTTCGAAGATTGCTGTGGGGCAACCTCTTCTAGGGCATCCAATGCATTATTCAGAAGATTCATAAAGACCTGATTGAGTTGCCCTGGAGAACAATAAACGTTAGGGATCTGACCATAGTCCTTAATGACCTCAGTGCTGAGCCCCTGATTATTGGCATTAAGGCGACTCTGCAAAATCATTAGCGAGGCTTCTATGCCTTCATGAATGTCAACAACCTTATAGGCTGATTCATCTAAACGAGAAAAGTTACGCAAGGATTTTACAATCTCTCTGACACGTTGGGTTCCTGCTCGCATTGACTGCAAAACTTTCTCGATATCCTCTTGCAAAAAGTCCAGATCAAGCTCTTGGAGATGCTGTTGTAACTTTGCAGTCGGATTAGGATACTCTTGCTGGTAGAGGCGAATGACCTCTAATAAATTGTGGGAGTATTCACTAGCATGGCTCAAGTTGCCATGAATAAAGGTAATTGGGTTATTCACTTCATGGGCAATTCCGGCAACAAGATGCCCTAATCCAGACATCTTTTCGGTTTGCACAGCGGCTAGAACCTGTTGAAGTTGAGTTAAGGTTTTTTGCAGCGCTTCATTAGATTTTGCTAGCTCTGACTGGGCGTGCTTTCGGTGTCGAATTTCCTGACTCAGGGCATGAATTTTTTGGTTTAGTAAGGCAAACTCTGTGCCGGTTCGCTTTTCTAACAGCAACATGCTAGTGGCCCGATTTTCTGACGTCTGCGGTTGTAATAAGGCACCTCGACTACGGCAGGGAATAGGCTCTCCTTGAGGTTGACGCAGGGTCAGCGCACCTAACATCAGTTGACGGCTACGGGTGCAAGATTGAAGATAGTCGCTTATTTTGTCAGGCGCATCAGTGACGAACTCGGTCAAGTACTGATCTATGAGGGTTTGAGCGGGAATCCCGAACAGTTTGCTGGCAGGTGGGTTAGCTGCCAAAATTTTGCCTTTGCTACCTAAAAGAAGGAGAGGCTGTGGCACAATATGGACAAACGCTAAGAATTGCTCATGTATCATCATCTTGACCAATTCGATTCCATGACTTCCTGCTACTCAATATCTCAATATCTCAATATTCAATATATTGATGATTAGTAGGCAACTCTGACTATCTACTTGTGCCGGATGCATAACGCCGACGGCGAGGCTACGCCAACGGGCATACGCGCGTCGCTTGGCCCGTTGGCGTGCAATGGTTTCAGCCAACATGCTGTACCTCAGCCAAGCGACCAAAGCTATAATCAATCTTCATTCCAAAGAAAGACTAGAGTCTCTATGACTTGAAGTACTCTTGCCCAACGAAGTCATTCGGGGTCTCGCTAGGCTGTAGATAAATGACGACTCTACACTCCTGGGCACCTTTGGCAATCGTATCCTCTAACTCTACTCTGGCATAGCCAAGGTTATCAGCTGCGATCGCACCAAATATATTAGAGGTCATCACACACATGGCCTCACGTCCTTCTACTTGTTCAGCAAAGGGACATTTACGATTACCTAAGACAATTCTTTCGTCGTTCTCTTCAATCACATAGAAGTCACCCTGGATTCGGCGTTTCCAGTCTACGAGGACAGCCGTAACCTGCTCACGGGAGAGATTAGAAAGCTGCAACGCATTTTGATAAATCTGATTGACATGTTCGCCTGTCCGATATCCAACAACATTCAAAAAACCTGCAGCCTCATCAATGCCAACAACATCCTGTAAAGTTCCGGCCAATTCTCGAATCATCGTCCGTAAAAACTGATCGCGTTGAATCGGTAAATCTAATGATTCGATGGTATTCTCAACCGAAGAAGTGCAAACCAATGTATTATCCTCCTAGAGCGGGCAATGGTTGGGTGGTTGGGTTAGTGCAATGAAAAAGTATCTAAACTAAGGCAGCCAGCGTGCCACCTTATGTCACCGTGCCACCGTATTAGTTTCTCTATCTATAAGTATTCCCTGGCAGTACAGTAGAGAACACAAGCCAGAGAACACAAGCCCCTGTCAAGCTAGCCTGTACTGATTGACTTCAGCTCAAGCCAAGTCTAGTTCTAATGTTTTGGTGCATTGAAAAATCAATCGCCTATCCCTTCCTACAAATTTGAACAGCTCTGGAGTCTTGATTTATTTTGCGAGGTGAGAGCAAGAATGTTGCAAGATGGCGGTGTGCTTGTAGCAATAGCTGAAGCAGGAAATTGAGTGACCATTGATTTTAAAAATGGAGAATGGCAACTACGAGAAACTGCTGAGATCGAGTTCTGGTTCCGTAGACGTTAAAACATTGATTTTAAGGCATTGATTTTAAGGCATTGATTTTAAGGCATTGATTTTAAGGCATTGACTTGAGACGCTGTTGAAGCTATTTCTCAAGTCAATGTCTTAAGGGGGTTAGGAGACTGTTGGTGAAGCTAGTGGATGAAGCTAGTGGTGAAGCTCATAGATATGGCTGATGCCCCGGTAAACTCGTTCGTGCTTCTTTCGCTGAAGCGGAGTCTTTGCGTTGGCAAAAGCTCAAATCTTTAGCGGGTCAACAGTCTTTTACTGAAGTCTCTTACTGAAGTCTCTTACTGAAGTCTCTTACTGAAGTCTCTTACTGAAGTCTCTTACTGAAGTCTCTTACTGAAGTCTCAAATCCCACCTCAGCGCTAATTGTCGGCATGTTTTTGGCATGTTCATGGTAGTTGGATGCATCACTTTCAGCGAGCAGCTTAAAGCTTACGCTCTATGGTCTCGTTGAGCATTTGCATGGTTGCGTCTAGCTTTTCGGTCGGTGTCGGCTCAGCTTCTACTTCTTCAGTACGCTTCATTCGTTCAAACGCGCGAACCACTATAAACAAGATGAAACCGATTACTACAAAGTTAATGAGTGCTGCGAGAAACAGTCCGTACTTAATTCCGCCTGCCGATAAGTTGGCAATATCCTCAACACCTGCCGCACTTAGTGCTGGAGTCAAGAGTAATGGAGTAATGATGTCCTCGATAAAAGAGGTCACTATGGCACCAAAGGCCGCCCCTAAGACTACTGCAACGGCGAGATCAACCACGTTCCCGCGTAGCAAAAATTCTTTAAAGTCGTTAGCAAAGCTACTTACAGAGCTGGTTGCTCTTGATCTTGCTTGTCGATTAGCCATGTCTAAATATCCTATTGTTGTATGTAAGCTATATAAGCTGAGTGAACCATCGTCTTTGATAACCCTTAAGAACCCTTGAGAACCTTTAAGAACCTTTAAGAACCTTTAAGAACCTTTGAAAGGCACTGCCTGCTGGCAAGCGGCTTCTTAGTCCAAGCGGATTCTTAGTCCAAGCGGATTCTTAGTCCAAGCGGCTTCTTAGTCCA
>JAAUPS010000084.1 GCA_012033015.1 Phormidesmis sp. RL_2_1 | reverse complement strand
GCGCAAGATCGCGAGACCTCTGTGGTATTGCAATGGCAGTACGGGCTAATTAGCGCAACGCTAAATTCGCTGCTCAACAAGTTGCCCGTGGGTGTGATGGGTGAATTTGTCAGGCGAGGCTTTTGGTCTGTGCCACAAGCTTGGGCCTATGTTGAGCAGATGCGAGATGACAAGAAGGTTGCCAAGAGCATCAGTACTTTGGCTCCGTTTTTAGAAGCTTATCCGCGCGTGCTTGAGAGTGCGATTGATAAGACGAGCACCATTCGAGATAAGTCCTCTCGAGCCAAGGCGCTCACCGCGTTAGCCACACTTGGGCAGGCCGACTTCTCTGAAGCGCTCGAGGCCGCACGCGCCATTCAGAAGGAGTCCTATCGAGCAGAGGTGCTCACTGAGTTAGCCAAGTTCAAAGTCAATGACTTCACCTACCCAGAATTGAAGCTATTTATTGAGCTGTCTAGCCAAACTCAGCGACACCATTTTATAGAGACACTCGAGCTATTATTTCCAGCGATTCGGCGCTGGGGGGGTGAAAATGCAATGGCGCGAATTATCCAAGCGATGAAACAGGTCTGTGCTCAGTGGCCTTAGGGCGCTGCTGTATGGGCTTTGGTGGTAGAGCGACGCGCTTGTACCCGTTGGCGTAGCCTCGCCGTCGGCGTTATGCATCCGGCACAAGCTATAAAACGCTAAAAAATTCTTGCCATACAAAGCATTCAGCTCTCTAGCGTTTCTCGCTTGGCCTGTTGTTCTGTAAAGGTTTCACCGAAATATCTGTCGTCTAGGCAAGCGACCAAAGCTATATTTGGACACCGATCACGTCAGCTCATTCCGTCAAAGACGATAGCAGTGTGCCGCTTTTTGCTTGAGCAAGATCTATTTCTTTTAGCCTGCTCTGACGAGCGGCGATCACAGCGCTGAGCTGCTGGGCAAAACGAGGCGATTTATTCAGCATTTTTTGCACGGCGTCCGTTTCTAAAATCAGCACTTCTAAGTCATCTGCAGCGCTCACACTCATCGGGCTAGGGGCATTGGCGAGCAGCGCTGAATAGCCAAAAAAATCACCTCGGCCCATCTCAGCAATGGTGCGCTTGCGTCCATCGGTATCTTGGGAAATTGCGATCGCCGACCCGCCAGCACAAAATGCAGCTTCACATCCTGCTGCTGCTGACAAATAATCGACTCCCCTTTGCCAAAATGACCCAAGCTAGCTTGACTGGCTAGCTCACTGAGCACATCAGGCTCGACCATCGCCAAACTGGGTAACGACTTCATATAGTTGGCTAAGCGCAGCAAAGCATCCTCCGACTTGGTTTTGGGCACCTGATGGTGAAACACATCGCGAATCGGGAACGGAATCGAAAGCCCATTTCGCCTAGCGGCATACCAAATTCGGGTGATAAATTCATCGCGAATCGTTGGCACCTGACTGTAATCTGCCAAAAATAGCCGTACCCGATACCCAATCGAAAAATCATCATAAGAAATCGTCTGCACAATCGGCGCGGGATGCTTCAATACCCCCATCGTATCCAGCGCCGTTTCACGCATGATTCGCTTCACCGTGTTGGGTGCATCCTCATAGGAAAAACCGATATCGACTGGCTCGATATGGCGTGGCTGGGGCTGGTTATAGTTGCGAATGACCGCTTGGGCCAGCACGGAATTAGGCACCACCAGCAGCTCTAACTCTCGGGTGACTATGTGCACCGAGCGCCAATTCACCTCTACTACCTTCCCTTGACGGCCATCAAGCTCTAGCCAATCGCCAATTTCAAACGGACGCTCAAACAGCAAGGCCACCCCAGAAAATAGGTTGCCAAGGGTATCTTGCAGGGCAAAACCTAGCACCAAACCACCCACACCCAGCGCGGTCAATACCCCCCCCAAGTTGACATTAAATACGGCTTTGAGCACAATGGCGCTGCCCACCGCAATCAACACCGTGCGCACCAAATCGCGAAAGAGCTGGGGCATCTCCGATTGCCAAGTGCCTGCTTTTGCCCCGGTAAACAGCAGTACATTGACCAGCGACAGAGCGGCGGCAATGAGGGCAATCCAGGCCAGTGTTTCGATAGCTTTAATGGCACCGAGGGCGTCATTGAGACCCAAGACTTCAGTCAAAAGAAAAAACAACGCCGCCAACGGCATCACCCAGTTGCGTAGTTCGCGCACCACTTTGAGAAGCGGATGCTGTCGCTTCTCAAGCTGTAAAATCAGCTCCCCCAATCCCACCATCATCAGGGGAAAAAGTACCATCAGCGCCAAGCCCCAAACGAGCCAGTCTGTCTGTAGCGATATAGTCATATATATCTATGCTCTCCTATAGTTTGACGCGCATCATCGGCATTTTTCACCGTCATTGGCGGTGGTGACCTCTCCTGCCGGTTCAAACTCATACATATCAATCAGGCTGCTGGCCACAGTTTTGGTCACATAAATGCTGTTAGGCTCAGCCGCCGATTGGACATAATGGGCGGTGACTACCGTATTGCCCCAAATGTCATAAATTAGCCGCTGACTGCCCACGGTGCCTGCCATCACGCCGCCCGAATGCACCCCTGCGCGCAGCTTCAAGTCCACATCCCATTCGCGGTTGACCTGATTGACAATGCGAATCGCATCGACGGCAAAATCTAGCACCCGCTTCGCATGATCTAGCCGGGGAACCGACAGTCCGCTCACCGCCAAATATTCACTGCCGGTGGTTTTAATTTTTTCAATCCCATGCTGTTCGCTGGCCTCATCCAAAGCTTTGACCACGGCGTTTAATATTTCAATCGCTTTTTTGGGCTTGAGATCTTCAGTTAGCCGTTGAAAGTTCAGCACATTGGCAAAGATGACACTGACGCTTTCTGCCTCATCGGCAATTAGGGTGTCTCCTTTTTTGAGGCGTTTTGCCACCGACAGTGGAAACATATTCAGCAGGAGTGATTCGGTTTCTTGTGTCTTTTTGAATACCAGTTCGCTTGTTTTCCGGTTCTTTTTCACCATGTGATTAAAAGACTTACCCAACTCGCCTAGCTCATCTTCGGCGAGCACTTCTACAAACACATCCTCGTGCCCCTTGGATAAGCGGCTAAAGCCTTCGCTCAGGCGATTGACCGGCTTGAGAAACGTGCGCGCTAGCCAAAGCGAGGCCAGCGTGATTAAAAACACCAGTCCGGCGGCAACAATGAGCACCCTGCGCGCAAAATAAGCAATCGGTTGAAACACCTCAGCGCGATCAATTTCAGAAACAATCACCCAGTCTACGCCGCGAATATCGAGGGGGCCGTAGGCACTGAGTACCTGCTGACCTAAGTAGTTGGTGGCATTGACAATGCCGGTTTGGCCTGCGATCGCCTCGGTAATGGCAGGGCTATCAACTGGCTGATTGAGCACAGCGGTTTCTAAGCGCTCAATTTGGGCCAGATCTCCGGCGTCCATCTGCCGTGCTTTCAACGTTTCAAAATATGCTTCAGGTTGCTCTATTAGCGCCCGCGACTCCGATCTGAGTCGTTTGTCTGCGCCCACCAAAAAAGTTTCACCACTGTTGCCCAAGCCATCTCTTTGCCAATTGCCGCCGCTGGTCATCACATCGTTGATTTTATCGGTAGGTATCTGTACCGCCATCACACCGATCAAATCCGTATCCTGATAAATCGGCGTGGCCATAAAAGCAGCCGGAGCGCCGTAAGAGGGATCGTAAAAGCTGAAGTCAGCCATTGCCACATAGCCGCTGTTTTGCTTTTGCGCGTCTCTGTAGGCTACAGCCAAGTTGGAGCGGGCGTAGGGGCCAATTCTCAAATCGGTGGCAAAATCGGTTGCTTTGGCCACTGAATAAACAATGTTGCCATCGTTATCGATCAAAAATAAATCGTAGTAGCCAAATGCCTTAATCGCCTGTTTGAAAATGGGATGATACTGTCGGTGAAAGGCACTGTATTTTGTCCCATCGCCTGCATCATCTAATGCTTGCTTTTCACCGACTTCATTGGGGTTTTCAACAATGTATTTGAATTGCAAATAGCGCGACACAATGGAGGTGGGCAAAAACACATCCGGATTGATGTTTTGATCAATATTTTCAGAAAGCTGAGGGGCAAAATCTGCTTTATAAAATTGGCGCAAATCGCCCACGGTTTTACCATCGATAAATTTTGCTTCACCGAGCACTGAGCGGTAGGCCGTGGCAAAATCTCTCATCGCAGCCGTTGTCCCAGGGCTATTGCCGAGGACGATCATTTCGCTGCGCAGGGTACGAAAATAGGTTTCTATTTGGCTGGTTTTGAGGCCCTCAGGCCAATGAGCTGCTGTTTGACGCTTGCTTCGATGGCATTGCGACCACTGCGGTAGCCCTCGTAGGCAACCACCGTAATCGAGCCGATGCTGACGGCTAGCAGCATACTCATAAGTTTCGATTGAATGCTTAAACGATTAAAAGTGCGCAAGTCAAAAACCTCGAGGCCAACAACAGTAAATGGGGATTTTCTAATGGGGGTTTCTAGGGGCCAGAAAACATTACGCTGAAAAAATCAGCCTCAGAAATCAGCCTCAGAAATCACCCTGTAGGATTGTAAAAGAGAAATTACAGTACCGCGTGTTCTAAAGATAGGTTCAGTAAATGGGCTCAGTAAATGGGCTCAGTCAATGGGTTCAGTAAATGGGCTCAGTCAATGGGCTCAGTAAATGGGCTCAGTGCAGGTATGGATGGCAGCTCTCAGGGACTAAGCGATATTCGCCTGTGAGTACCTGCGCCGCTGGTATCCAAAAAGCGGCGTCAATGCGATCGCCTTCAACCAAGCGAAAGCGCTCATTGAGCTGATAAAACTTAGGATCAACAAACTTCGCGCGAAAGAGCTGGATCAGCTCATGCTTGAGCTTGCCATTCAAGGTAAAAATATTATCCAAACAGCCTAAGTACTCAATATCTGTGAGTTCAGCTTGAATTTCTTCGGCAAATTCTCGCTCCAAAGCGGTTTGACTGGTTTCTCCAAAATCAATTCCGCCTCCTAAAAAACGATAAAACACTGATTTTGTTTGACGATCTTGCCCCTGGCTGACCAAAATATGGCCCTGATGCTCAATTAAGCCCAACGCAATTGGACGAATATGCTTAGCCATAGGGGCTTGGTTTCCTCAACGGTAGAGTGATCATTTCATTTAGGCCAGTGGCTCATTCAGGCCAGCGGCCCTGGCTAACGGGGGTTTAGCGGCTACTCCCTAATCAGGAAACGCTGCCTCCGGATTTTCTGCAGGGGTCGGCCAATCTTCATTTTCGCCACCAATGACGATGCTGCGAATTTCGACAAAGTCTTCACTGAACTGCCTAACCGTATTGATCAGCACATCTAATGCGATCGCATCTGTCGTGCCTAAGTCAAACCAGCAGCGCGACCAAAGCCCTTTAAATTCCACTTCGCCCATATTGTGCATCAAAGACAGGAGGGATTGCTCCGAGGCGTCCTCATCGTAGTTGAAGTAGCTAATATCCACCCCTGTTTCTTGCACCTGTAGGTTTTCGGCATTAAAGCCACCCAACTTACCGATGAAAAACCACGATGTAAAAATCTCTTCGACATACTGCTGCTCGGCGACTGAAGGCACCGTGTCAAACTCTAGCCAAATCCACAGATTAAAAAAATCACATTCACGAAATCGAACTTCCACGCGCAAGCACTCCCACACAACCGCTAATATGCACTATACAAGTAACTCTTCCCTTCCATGCTCCATCTGCGTGATCTTAGCTATCATCTACCGCCAGTGCCTTGCCCATTCTGAGGCAAATTTCATTCGATCTGGCCCCCAAGCAGTTGGGTTTGATTATCGGCCCTAGCGGTTCAGGGAAAAGCACCCTACTCGAAATTTTGGCAGGGCTAGCTGTGCCCACCAGTGGCAAAATTTTTTGGCGCGATCGCCCCCTACTGCCCGAAGCGCTACAGCAGCTTGGCGGGCTGGTTTTCCAATTTCCCGAGCGTCACTTTTGCGGTCATACCGTCTTCGAAGAACTGCGCCTCGGCCACCCTGAGCTAAGCTCCGATCGGGTTTACGAAGCTTTGGCCTCCGTCGGCCTTGACCAACTCTCTTTACAAGCCTCCCCTCAAAAACTCAGCGGCGGCCAACAGCGACGTTTGGCCCTAGCCGTACAGCTCATTCGCCAGCCCTACCTCCTTTTGCTCGATGAACCGACTGCTGGTCTAGACTGGTCTATGCGCCAGCAAATCGTCAGCCTACTGGCCGAGCTGAAAAAAGAATGGAGTTTGTTGATTGTCTCCCATGATGCCGAAGATCTGATCGACATCGCCGACCAATGTTGGACCATCGAGCACGGCCAGCTTGCCCCTGCTGATCCCACTTGCCTATCGCCCTCTTCCCCTACGCCTTTACTCTCCCCATGAGCGATGTCCTGCCAACCCATCTAGACCTCTGGCAAAATACCCTCCAGTGGCAGCCCAACGAGGCCCAACAGGCCCTTTTTCAACAGCTATACACCCATATTGTCGCGGGTAATCAGCGCTTCAATCTCACCCGTATCACCACCAGTGAAGACTTTTGGGAGAAGCATCTTTGGGATTCTATCAGCGCCCTAGCGCCCTGGCTGACGGATATGGCAGCCGTTCCCGCTGAAGCGACCTCCAATCCAGCGGCCCCCGCTGAAGCCCTGCTAGACGCCCCCATTCGCCTGATTGATATTGGTACAGGCGGTGGCATTCCTGGTCTTCCCTGTGCGATCGCCTCGGGCTCATGCAGGGCAACGTAGATCTCACCCTCGTTGATTCCACCCAGAAAAAAATTCAGTTTCTGCAAGAGATCTGCCAGATGATGGGCTTAGTGGCGACCTGCCTGGCTGAGCGCGCTGAAACCCTAGCTTGGCAACCGGCCCACCGGGAGCAATACGATTTAGCCCTAGTGCGAGCCGTTGGCCCTGCTGCCACCTGCGCAGAATACGCCCTGCCCTTTCTCAAAGTCGGCGGTCAAGCTGTCCTCTTTCGCGGACAGTGGAGCCCTAGCGATACTGAAGCTTTGGCTCCGGTGATTGACTTATTGGGCGGTGAAATCACCGATATTCAAAGCTGGCAAACACCGCTAAGCCAAAGTAGTCGCCACTGCATCTTTATCCATAAAGAAACGCCCACCCTCTCAAATTTTCCGAGAGCGGTGGGCGTACCGAGTAAAAAGCCTTTGACCTAGCCACGATTCTTAATGGTCATCACCTCAACGATTTTCAACGCCAGCTCATCTGGGATTTCTAAAATTCGTCTTAAATCATCAATAAAAGCCTGTTCTTCAGCAGAAACAGTGCCGTCTGCAAACACCAAATCAACGGCACTAGCAAACGCTGTCGGGGCCAAATTGGGGGGTAGTGCGGCCCTAGCACTAGCGACCATCTCATTAGGGCCATATTTTTTTAGCCCCTCAATCAGGTAATCTTTGATTCGATCTAGGCCCTTTTTACGGTCATTGACAACATCTTGAAAGAGCTTCATACGACTAAGGCGCATTTTCATTTCTATTTCTTCTGATTCAGAAAGGTAGCCATCGGATGCGATCGCCACCAAACAAATGGCTGCAAATGCCTCTGCCGAGTTCATTGCAACTTTTGCCTCAGCCCTCACCCGAAATACCTGATTAATCAGTCCCATAAATTTTCCCCATTCAAAATATTATGAAGGCCGCATACGGCGATGAAAGGCTCAGCTTTAATAACGGTAAACTGCGTGCATGTATCGCAAACGTGTATGAGGACGTTTGCGAGTCGAGTGGTCTATAGCCTCTATCGAGTGAGTGAGCCGCTGCTCGTCATTGCTAGAAGCCTTGACAAGCAGCAGTTCACGCGACGAGCTGTGGTCAGACCCTGCGTCGCTTGGCGGCGCTAAAGAAAGCTCACCAAGACAAAGTCAGAATGCATCCTTACTTGGCTATATATATTCAGCAACATATATTCAGCAACATATATTCAGCAACATATATTCAGCAACAGTTTTAGCCAATGCAACCATCCTCAGCCACTCAACAGACACCGGATAACTTTTCAGTGAACACGCGAGCCCCGCAAGCCACCCCATCACCCATCGTCTAAGACGATTACGACATCTTCAGTGTTGGCAATCAAGTCCTGTTTCTAACAACAGAAATCTGCCTAAAAGCCTTTATTAGCAAAAGTTCCTGAGTACGGACAGCAAAAATACTGAGCCAAAAAAAAGAGAGAATCCCGTAGGATTCTCCCTTTTACTGGGCACCTTTACTGAGCATCTTTACTGGGCACCTTTACTGGGCACCAAATATGCCAGTATTAACGTATTGGCATTAAACCGTTTGACTCATTTCAGACTCTAGCTGCTGAATCAACTGATGATTGCCTTGAGCCTTGGCCACTTGAATACGATGCTCTAGAGAACGAGCAACGCTTTCTTTATGCTTCAAACTCGCTTCCTGGAGAAGGTCTCGACGGGCCTGGGCCGCTGGGCTCATACCCATGAGCTGGTGACGCCGTAGTCCGGCAAAATTCAGACCCTGACGAACGGCTTGCCCTTGAGCGGCTGACCCCTGCAACTGCTCTATACTGCCTTGACGGGTGGTCTGATAGGGCACACCTCGATAGGTCAAGCGAGCAGCCATCTGAGGAATAGGCACATGGCGCACATAGGTGTACGCAGTAGGCTGACCCCGGTATTGACACATGATCTCGCTGGTCGTCACCTCCAATAAAGGAGGATTGTAATCGTAGCTATTTCCGCGATAGGTGAGTTTCATTTTTTCGTTCCCCAAATTTTCCTTAGAATTTTCAAATGCACAAACATTGAGAGAGTTAGATAACCCATCAACCTCTCAATCTATGAGCATTTGTGAGGTAACGCGTTCCTTCGAAGATGCTGAGCGCGATCGCTGGCGATCTCCTACTTCCGTCTCAAATCCGAACCATCCGCCCTCAAATCCGCTTTAGAATTAATTGGGCTAAGCGAATAAATTCAGGCTTTGGAGATGAACGTAACCGTATCTTTATTCTGTATACAGTTTTACAGTTTTCTATCCGATTGCCAACCCTTCCTGATATACGGAGAACCCCCCATAAATTCCGACAAAACCTATATTTGCAAAAGATTTCAGCGTTTTTAGAATGGCTTTAACTAAAGAGATCGTAGTCATTCTTAATTTTTCGACACGTTATAATGCTATCGGGCTGCTAGGGCTATCGAGCCCAGCTTGCCAGTTGTCAATCGTTGATTTATGAAGTGCATTATTCATCGGCGCTCACAGTTTTCTGCTAGCCATCGATATTGGCTGCCAGAGCTGAGTGACAGCGAAAACGTTAGCCGCTTTGGTAAATGCGCTCAAGCTCCGGGCCATGGTCATAACTACATCCTTCACGTTTCGATTGAAAGTGACATCGGTGCTCACGGGATGGTGCTCAACCTCAGCGAAGCCAAAGAAATCATTCATCGAGAAGTGATTGAACCCCTCGATTTTTCCTATCTCAATGACACTTGGCCTGAATTTGCGCTGACCCTACCTACTACCGAACATATCGCACAGGTGATTTGGCATCGCCTGCGCCCCCATCTATGCCCTCCCTTACGGATAGTCAACATCCAGCTATTTGAAACGTCAAATCTCTGGGCCGACTATCAAGGAAACGATATGCAAGCTTACCTGACTAGTGCCGCTCATTTTAGCGCCGCCCATCGCCTCGCGCTCTCTCACCTCAGCGACGAGGAAAACCACAACATTTATGGCAAATGTGCTCGGGTCAACGGCCATGGCCATAACTATCGTGTAGAAGTGACCGTTAAAGGCGAAGTCGATCCCCGCACGGGTATGCTAGTTGACTTAGTAGCCTTGCAAAATGCAATTGAGTGCCACGTGATTGAGCCATTTGATCACACCTTTCTCAACAAAGACGTCCCCTACTTTAGCGATACCGTTCCTACCGCTGAAAATATCGTTATCCATATCTGCGAGCGGCTAAAAGCGCCTATCGACGATATCGGTGCCACTTTACACAAAGTCAAACTCATTGAAAGCCCTAACAACTCAGCCGAAGTCTTCGCTGCAGAAATTGATCGCACCAGTCAACCGTCGCTTTAATGTGACTAGCTAGCATCACCTTTGCGACACATCCAAAAAAGCCCCCTTTGAAATCAATCAAAGGAGGCTTTTCATCGCGTTTCTCACTTGGCTAGACGACAGATATTTCAGTGAAGCCTTCACAGAACAACAGGCCAAGTGAGTTGCGGTACCTATTGGCGTAGCCTCGCATCGGCGTTATGCATCCGGGTACCGCGATAAACACAGCGATTCATCTTCTAGGCAACACTGGCCATTTTTACATCGTTAGTGGCCAGCAACGTCTGTAGCTCTTCGGCATCCACCGTTTCTTTATCCACCAACATCGCCGCCAGCTTGTCTAGAATGTGGCGATTTTCTAGCAGTACATTTTTGCAACGCTCATAGGCTTGATCTACCAGCGCCCGTACTTCAGCGTCAATCGAAGCCGCCGTTTTCTCAGAAAAGTCACGCTCGCTAGAAATATCGCGACCCAAGAAAGGATTACCTTGCTGGCGGCCCAAAGCCACAGGGCCAAGCTTGTCACTCATGCCGAAACGGGTCACCATTTGACGGGCCGTACTCGCCACCTGCTGCAAATCGTTAGAAGCACCTGTGGTAACCTCCTCATCGCCAAAGACGATTTCTTCAGCCAGACGGCCGCCCAAAGCAACTGCCATTTGGTTTTGCAGATAAGAGCGAGAGTAAAGCCCCGACTCCAAGCGCTCTTCACTGGGGGTAAACCAAGTGAGCCCGCCTGCCCGTCCACGGGGAATGATGCTAATTTTTTGGACAGGGTCGTAATCAGGCATTAACGCCCCTACTAGGGCGTGACCTGCCTCGTGATAAGCCACCAGGGTTTTGCGCTTTTCGCTCATTACCCGGTCTTTTTTCTCCGGCCCAGCCAAGACTCTATCGATAGCGTCATTGACCTCATCCATGGCAATTTCAGTCAGGTTGCGACGAGCTGCCAAAATGGCTGCTTCGTTCAACAAATTGGACAGATCGGCTCCGGTAAAACCAGGCGTACGACGAGCAATCTTCTCTAGATCAACGTCTTGGGAAAAAGTCTTGCCACGAGAGTGCACATTCAAAATTTCCAGGCGACCTGCGTAATCGGGGCGATCGACTACAACTTGGCGATCGAATCGGCCAGGGCGAAGCAGGGCTGCATCTAAAACATCCGGACGGTTGGTCGCAGCAATGATGATGATGCCGGTGTTGCCTTCGAAACCATCCATCTCCGTCAAGAGCTGGTTCAAGGTTTGCTCACGCTCGTCATTACCACCACCAAGACCCGCACCGCGTTGGCGGCCTACTGCATCGATTTCATCGATAAATACGATACAAGGGGCATTCGATTTTGCTTGTTCAAATAAATCTCGCACACGCGAGGCACCGACACCGACAAACATCTCTACAAATTCAGAACCGGAGATAGAGAAGAAGGGCACACCTGCTTCACCGGCAACAGCCTTGGCCAAGAGCGTTTTACCGGTTCCTGGAGGGCCGACGAGCAAAACCCCTTTGGGAATTTTGGCACCAATGGCAGTAAAGCGATCGGCATTTTTCAAAAAGTCTACGACCTCAGCTAGCTCTAGCTTGGCTTGGTCAATTCCGGCTACGTCGCCGAAGGTCACCTGGGTTTGAGGCTCCATCTGCACACGGGCTTTGGATTTGCCAAAGTTCATCGCTTGGCTACCAGGGCCGTTGGATGCACGGCGAAATAGGAAGAAAAGCGCCACCAGTAGCAATACTGGAATAATCAAAGCGCTAAACACTCGGATCAAAGCGCTTTCATCTTGGGTTGGCTGTACCGAAATATCCACGTTGTTGCTGGTCAGAATATCTACCAAGCCGGGATCTTGAGGCAAGTTGACGACAATGCGACCTGTGCCATCGGGAGAGGCAAATCTAGCCTGGGACTTGTCCGAGCTGATGGCCACGCTTTCGATGCGGTTTTGCTGAACTTCGTCAATAAACTTGCTGTAGCGCCAAGACTGTGTCTCGACACGAGGTTGATCAAAAAATGCAGTTGCCAATGCTATGACAACGACGACGAGTAATACGTAAAGACCCGCGTTTCTCCAGCGCTTATTCACCGGGGGAAACCTCCTAGTGTGATTGAGTGAGGATGCCTAGCCTTAAAGCGAATGCTTCAAATGTCAGCGTTATTTCCTTTGTTATTAACTTATGTTAACTCATTTTCAGGAATCGTTACGATGCAGTCTTGTCTTGGGGGCTGATCTTAGGGACTGATCTTAGGGGCTGCTCTCAGACTTTCGGGCTTTAGCCTTTCTAACTCTAGACGCCTCTAGACGCTATTTCTAGGGGCTGATCTGCTAGGGGCTGATCTGTGTTTTTCTCAGAATTGGGCCATTCCTAGAATTGGGCCATTCCTAGAATTGGGTCATTCCTAGAATTGAGTCATTCCTAGAATTGGGTCATTCCTAGAATTGAGTCATTCCCAAAATTGTGTTGAGTGAGCCTGAGCGCGCTGTAATAACTGCCGCAGCGCTTTAATGCTGGCATGGTGGGGATTATATTCCAGTTTAGTCGTCTCGTTCAAAATTGTGTGAATTGGCAAAAGCTCGACGGCGCAGTTGCTGTAGGCAATTGCCTCAAAGCTAGGGATCTGTTTTTGCTCCAGCGCTCACCGTTAACCCCTTCTCCAGCCGCCTGTAAAAGCTGCTGTAGCTGGTTTCTCATTAATCCTGGCAAGCAGCGATTGTCCATGGGTGTCCACCATTGCCCGTTGGCCCATCCCCAGAGGTTGCCGGTGGAGGTTTCGAGCCAGTCGCCTGTTGTACTGGTCAAAATGGCTTCGTGGGCACCGTAGCGTTGGGCCTGCTGACGGGCGAGCCAACAGGCGAGGTAGTTTCCGGTTTTGTGGGTCGGTAGGCTGCGGTTGTAGTCGCAAGGTGCTACCCAACAGGTAACGCCTTCGCTTTGATGGTGGTTAAGTTTGGTGGGTAAGGCGCGTCCGGTAATCCACTCACAGCCGTCGGGGAACAGGGTGATGCGTAAGATGGGGTGGCTATCTTTGAGGTATTGGCAGCCCTGCCGGATAGCTGGCCAATTGGGAGAAAACCAACCGAACTTTTGGAAGGAGTGCTGGAGCGATCGCAATGGGCCTGCCACTGGGTCAGCGGATGGTTTAAATCTTGCTCATACACCCGCAGGGTTGTAAATACCGTCGCTCCGAATCGCAGCCCAGGATTGTCGAGGGGCTGCGCGCGCGGGTCGTTTTGGGGGTGCGCGCTGGCTGAATCTAACGTATCTGCAGCAGTCTCTGGTAATGCCGCTGGTTCAAATAGCTTGCCGTCATACCAAAAAGTCATTGTGCAACCCACTGACTTCAGCCTTGTCCCCTAACCTGGCAACCTAGTTCTCGAGCGACCCGGCAGCCTAGCTCTGGAGCTGTCTTAAGATTGAACTAGAACGCTCAAACACAGCGCAAGTGCCATCCGATGTTACTTGTAATCCTACCAGTGGAGAGTCGGGATTACGGCAGCGCTGGCCTCGCAAGTGACGGCAGTAGTAGCACGTTTGCACCGTACTGCCTGAATCTGTAAAGGATGATCGTGAGGCTTTCCTCAAGGTTCCTCGCATCAGTTCTTGCTGAGTCAGGCCGCGAATGACCAAATGATCTCCCTGCCAGCTCGCTTCTATGATGCCTGTATCAGCGAGCTGATTCCAGCGAGGATCGCTCTCCAAACTGGTTGGTAATGTTAGGGTAATGCGCTCGCGGGTGGCCTCTAGTTCGCCTTCGTAAAGCGTGTCATGGGGGGGGGCTGGCTGCCAAAATGAGTCCGCCAGAGGTAGATCAATCGGTTGAGCGGCTGTGGGTAAATGCAGTTGATAGCGGCTCTGCAAATCATCTAAATTGGCCAAATTGCTCAACTGCTGTGGCTGCCCGTGGACAAAAATGACATGCTGCGGCCGCAAATTGTGAATGAGCTGGGTGGTGCCACCTACATCTGAGTGGCTCGTTAGCATGTAATGCTCTATGCCTGTTGTGCCAGTCGCTGTGGCTGCTTGCATTGCATCGAGCCAGTCAAATTCAGCCCATGGGCTTAACCGGGTAGAGGATTGGCTCACGATTTGATCTTGCCATCGAGGAATGTCGTCTATGTCAGGGACGAACACCGTCCACTCGGCCGGATCGTCACTTTGGCAATAGCTCAGGGGATGGGTGGCCGGGTGCACGATAAAGATGGCAGGATCTGAGCTTGTGCGCACATCTGCTGGAGAAATGCCGCTCTCCAATCGCCGCACTCGCGGAAGCACGCGTTCATCCCAAAATAGCGGCTGATGTTGTGCAAAGTTTTGCACAGTAGTAGGCATGGCGGATAGACAGCCTAAGTAGGCATCGCAGCCCATGGCTACCCATGGATCGACCCAAATATCTAGCGGTTGACCGGTGAAGTGATGATGCGATCGCACCAACATCAACAGCTCTTGACCCAAGCCCAGCAATGGACTAGGAAATACAGCCCGTCCGTGGTTCGCTAATGCCTCGCCTAAGCGGGCCACCAAATAGTTTTCCTGCTGCTTCCGATGGGGGTGACGCTCTGTACCGTAGCTGCCTTCAATGATTAAAACATCTGGCTTGAGGTTTCGCAGTTCGGCTAAAGGCATCCCATCTACTAGCCGCCCATTGGACAAAAAGCAGTCTCCTCCATAGAAAACGCTATAGGTGCGCTGGGGAGTTTTGTAGCTTAACAAAAAGCAGGCCGCACCCGGTAGATGACCGGCTGGCCATAGCTGCACGGACAGACCAGGGGCAAGCTCAACCGCCGTGCGCCACGGCAACGCCCGACAAAAGCGGTTATCTTCCTGTCCTGGCCAGTTGATGGGCAGGAGGCGGGCGGTGATATCACTGCTAAAAATCGGCAGGTGCGGGAAGGTGCGATGCAGCGATAGCAGACCTCGAATATGGTCGGTATGGGCATGGCTACAAAAGACAAAATCAGCCGCTTCTTGCCGCAGAGGTTCAATATCGGCGAGGCCACAATCGAGCAAAATAGAATAGGGGCCCATCTGAACACTCAGACAGACCCCTTCGTCTTCGTGGCCGATGCTATGGGGTAGGCAGGACAGCTCAGTCACTGGCAATTGGGAATAAATAGCAAATTAATGGGCAGAACCGTTGCCATGGTAGTTTTCAGAGTCGTAAAAGCCATTGCGGGTGCCAAAAAAGAGGCAGGCCACTGTAAATAAGCCGGTAAGTAGGAAAAGTGCAAGCTTGATATCCATACAATTAATTCAGGGGTAGGGAGCAGCAGTCAGCTCACAGAATCATTTTTTGCTAGAGCTGATCGTAACAACTCTGTCGGGGTGAGGTGTTAATTCTTAATGGTTTATGACAAATCGGATTGAAGCAGCTTGGTGCGATCGCCCCGCTATCGAAGTGGCACCAGATCTGATTGGTTGCACGCTAGTCCGGCAATTTCCCGATGGCCTGTTGGTGCGCGGCATGATTGTTGAGAGTGAAGCCTATGCCCCGGATGATCCAGCCTGCCATGCCTATCGCGGTAAAACCTCGCGCAACGCAGCCATGTTTAAATCAGCAGGCCATAGCTACGTCTATTTAATCTATGGCCTTTACCACTGCCTCAATGTCGTGACTGAAGCAGCAGGCATTGGCAGTGCAGTCCTGATCCGGGCGCTCGATTTAGATGCCATGCCGCCCGATCTAGAGATAAAACAATCTGCCCAAAACGCTCAAAAGCCCTGCCGGATCGCGGCAGGGCCTGGAAAATTATGTCGGGCGCTGAAGATTGATCGAACCTTGAACGGCGTGGTGTACCATCCTGACAATGGGCTGTGGTTAGAACCTAGAGCAAAAGCCATCTCATCTGCTGAGATCGTACAAACCACTCGAATTGGCATTACTAAAGCAGCAGAACGGCCTTGGCGCTGGTATTTAAAAGGGCATCCGGCAGTCTCTCGGCAGTAGCGTCAAGGGCACCCCTTGGTAGCACCTAACAACAAGCTGGGAACAGGCTGGGAACAGGCTGGCTGTAGCGCCATAACATACTGCCTATAGCACTAGCTCCTTGCCATCGGTGGTAAATTTCACCGCCTCTACATTCCAATCACTGTTATTGAGTAAGGTTTCTTCTATGCTCCCGAAGAGCGATCGCTGCTCACAGCTAGACAAGGAGACAAACTGTCTTTCGGAACTAGGGGCTAACTTCATATCTACAATGGCCGTCGTCCCATTAATGTTGACTTCATAGCCCTCTAGCTTAAAAGCATTGTAATCAACCGACGTCATTGCCTTTCCTACCGCTTCAGCGATCGCCTGATCGCTGTGGACTTGCATCGTCTCTTCGACAAACCCATTACACTGATCGTCAATCGTATAGACCGACACAGTGACCATGGCATCGGCATCAGGCTGCTTGATATCAGCTTGACCATCTGGTTGGGCTGCAGTGGGTGGCTTCTCGGTTGGTTCGGCGACCGGCGGTTCTGTTTTGGGCACGGTCACCACATCTGGTGTGGCCGCAGGTTCTCGCTCTGTAGTGGCAGTTTCGTCAGGGGATGTCGCACAGCCTGCTATGACCAAGCTCAGCGCTAAAGCCAGTCCGCAGAAGCTTTTGTATGCTCTCAAGCGATCATCGCTGTTGAGCGGAGAGCGCTGTAAGATACGCTTTGAAAAGTTTTTTGGCAACCCAACCATCTGACGAAATACTGAATTACAGCACGATATAGAAGATATTCTTATCCTACAAAACAGATGAGTAACCCGCGCCTAATTATGTGCCAATTTACCAAGCTTGAAGGTCAACCAGCAAGGGTCGCAGGGATGACGACAGGGGATCACGAGAGGACTGCTCGCTAGCCACTTATGACTAACTTTCTTTGGAAGAGACGCCATATTATTTCTTTGGCTGATTTTACACCTGCTGAATACGAAAATGTGTTGCAAACATCGGTTAGTTTTCAAGGTGTGCTCTCACGCAGAACCAAAAAAGTCCCGACGCTGCAAGGCCAGGTGGTTGCCAATCTTTTTTTTGAGCCTTCTACTCGAACGCGCAGTAGTTTTGAATTGGCGGCTAAGCGGCTGTCGGCTGACACTTTAAATTTTTCGCCGGGAAGCTCTTCGCTCACCAAAGGGGAAACGATTTTAGATACGGCCAAAACCTATCTCGCGATGGGGACTGATTTGATGGTGATTCGCCATCGGAGCGCGGGCGTACCAGCAACCATTGCCCAAGAAATGGATCGGCTGCAAGCGGGGGTAGGGGTACTCAATGCCGGAGATGGCCAGCATGAACATCCCTCCCAAGCGTTATTGGATTTACTCACCCTTTGCAATGCGCTCAACCCAGAGCAGCCGACCATTCAAGATTTGCAGGGCAAGAAGGTGGCGATTGTTGGCGATATTTTGCATTCGCGGGTGGCTCGCTCTAACCTTTGGAGTCTTACCGCTTGTGGTGCTCAAGTGCATTTGGCAGCGCCGCCAACCTTACTGCCTAAGGCGTTTGCCGATGCTTTCGCGGTGCCCTTACGACCAGAAGGGTCGTCTGCAGAGGCGGCGATTACCCGCCGAGTGTATGTGCATTGGCAGTTGTCGTCGGCGCTGAAAGATGCTGATTTTGTGATGGCGTTGAGATTGCAAAAAGAACGGATGAGCGATCATTTATTGCCTAGTTTGCGCGAGTACCATCAGCGGTTTGGACTGACGCGCGATCGCATCAAACACTGCGCTCCCACTGTTAAAATTTTGCACCCCGGCCCTACCAACCGAGGCGTAGAAATCACCTCGGAACTGATGGATGATCCAAAGCTAAGCTTGGTATCTCAGCAGGTGGCCAGTGGGGTAGCGGTGCGGATGGCTTTGCTGTATCTGATGGGCGGTGCCAAGCACAAAACCTCATCGCCCATTACTCTTGAGGCTGATCGACATTTGTAGATTCAGGGCTCATGACTTCAGGGCTCATGACTTCAGGGCTCATGACTTCAGAGCTTGTCGCGTCAGGGCTCGTAGCTTCATTGATGGCAGTATTATTAGCCGCTAAGTTTTTAAAAGATTCGTGCAGCCGTAAGATGTCAGCTTCTACATTGGCTGCTGTCGGGGCGTAGCGGCTGAACAGCAAGATGGTTTCGTTGCCATAGCCAATAAACGTTGCGATCGCGGCTGGCAACTCATTGGGCCGATCAAACAACCACATCATCAGAGCATCTTGCCCATCAATTGTCACCGTACGGTAAGGCCCTACCGCAGCACCTTCCTCAATGAAACTATCGATATTGGCATTGACAACAGCACCAGGCGGCGAGTCAATCCGAAAAATTTTGGTTTCAACAACATCTAAGGCTGAGGCAGCAGTGTGGGTAATGGTCACATCGCTATTGCCCACCTGAATCTCCCAAGTAGCAGGATAATCCACCGACATCGAATCATCCGCATAGCGAGTGACTTCAGTGGATTCATCCGACTGGCCCAAAGGCATTGACTCACTGCTCTGGGCGGTCATTAAGGGAGCTAGATGATCCTCATCCACTAAGGCCATAGCCGGAGAAGCTGCAGCCCCTTCAAAAGCGATGAGCACCCAGAGAAAAAGCATCCAACGGCAAAAACGGAGATTGGGAATCATGGAAAGAGATGACGCAGTAACGCAAATCATGAGTGGGGACGACCGGGTTTAGCTTAATTTTGTTACATCTTTGTTAAGATATTTGAAAAAGTAAGCTAACTTCATGATTTGCCAGCTTGGTATAGCGCCAGCAGCGGTCATCTTTCATGATTTACGTCTGACACTTCACTGCTACTACAGGAGCCTCATCCATGCTGCGCTTGGAAAAAATAAGCAAAATCTACCCTACTGGTGAAGTCCTCAAAGACATCAATTGGGAAGTAAAACCGGGCGAACGTGTGGGCCTCGTTGGCGTCAACGGTGCAGGTAAATCGACTCAGCTTAAAATTATTCAAGGCGAAGTTGAGCCCACCACGGGTACTATTGTGCGCCCTAACGGGATGCATATTGCCGCGCTCAACCAAGAGTTTGAGGTTGATCCCCGGCGCACAGTCCGCGAAGAATTTTGGACTGTTTTTACTGAAGCCAATCACATTCAGCAGGCGCTAGCAGACATCCCTAGACAGATGGAGGGTGCTAACCCTGATGAGCTTGAAAAGCTCATTCACCAACTCGACAAAAAGCAGCGGCAGTTTGAAGCCTTAGATGGTTACGGGCTAGAAGCGCGGATTGAGAAAATCTTGCCGGAAATGGGATTTGACAGCGATGCGGGAGAGCGCTTAGTCAGTTCTTACAGTGGCGGCTGGCAGATGCGCATGGGATTGGGTAAAGTGCTG
>JAAUPS010000083.1 GCA_012033015.1 Phormidesmis sp. RL_2_1 | reverse complement strand
CGACCACTGTGCAAGGTCGCTTCATGATTTCGCACACCATAATATTGTTGGGGTCTGCGCATTTTGCCGTGACGGCATAAACAATGTCTCGCTCTGTGAGGATGCCGTATGCGCCACCTGCCGACTCTCGCTCAACGATGAGCGATCGCACCTGTTTCTTTTGCATCAGGGCGATCGCCTGGGTCACCTTAGCAGAGCTGCGGATGGTGAACACTTTAGGCGTCATAATATCGGCAACAGTTAGCATGGTAAATCTCCACTTCAATAGGCGCTCCAATAGCCAGTGCGCCAATAGCCAGTGCTCCAATAGCCAGCGCGCCAATAGAAATGGTGCTCCGGCAGACTCTTAGCGCCATCGTTTTAACGCTTAAATTTAATGAGCACATTCCAAATTTAATGAGCACATTTCAAGTATTACTTTGAAGTATCAGGAAACTGTGAGGACAATTGCCATAGCGTAACTTTTTGCTGGATTTTTGGGCAGGCAACTGTCGTTCTCCTCACAAAATCCTCAACTCGCTTTTTTACAGTGCAAAAGACACTCCAAAAGACACTCCAAAAGACACTCCAAAAGATTGTCTTCATCACCTGTCAGTCGTTGCAGCACTGGGCCATATGACCACACTTTCTACCCCTGAAAGTTCAACTGCCAAAGACAATCGCTGGCGGCTCTTGGCAGCGACGATGCAGCGCCATCAATATCAGTCAGATGCGCTGATCGAAGTGCTCCACAAAGCACAAGAATTATTTGGCTATCTCAGTGATGATCTGTTGCAGTCCGTGGCGCGATCGCTCGATTTACCTTTGAGCACCGTGTATGGCGTTGCTACTTTTTATCACTTCTTTTCATTAAGGGCTGAAGGCGACCATCGCTGCACAGTGTGTTTTGGTACGGCCTGCTATGTCAAAGGCGCTGGGCAACTCCTAGCTGTAATAGAGCAACATTTAGGCATTCAGTCCGGACATACCACAGCAGATGGTGAGATATCTCTGGCTACGGCCCGATGTCTAGGTGCCTGTGGAATTGCACCAGTCGTTGTCCTAGACAATGACATGGCCGGTCATCAAACTCCTGAAGTTGTTGTACAGCGTTTAGTAAACTGCCTGCAGGAGACGGTAACCGATGACGCTCCTTGATCTGCAACAGACTCTAAACCAACCGACAGCCGCCCATCGCCTCCGCTGCTGCACAGTGGGTGGCTGCCGATCGGCCAATAGCTTAGCAGTCAAACGAGAATTAGAAGCGGTAATTGCAGCCAACGATTTAGCGAGCCAAATAGAAGTCAAAGCCGTCGGTTGTATGGGGCTTTGTAGTCGCGGCCCCTTAGTCCAAAGCGATCCAGATGGCACACTGTACGATCAAGTCAAGCCCAACCAAGCGATCGCCCTGATTCAAACGCTTTTACCCAAAGTCAACCTCTCACAGCCACAAGTTTTGCCACCTAAAGCTGGCCCTTTAGCCCCGATTCAGCCCTCCGCCTTTCAGCCAGAGCACCATGCTTTTTTTACCTGCCAGCGACGCATCGTGCTAGAAAATAGCGGTCAGATCGATCCTGAGCGCATTGAAGATTATGTGGCTAACGAGGGCTATAGGGCGCTCTATCAGGTCTTGCGAGAGCGATCGCCTGCAGATGTGGTCAAAGCCATCACCCAAAGTGGACTGCGAGGCCGAGGTGGCGCAGGCTATCCGACTGGGCTAAAGTTAGCGACTGTCGCCAAAATGCCACCGGGTCAAAAGTATGTCGTTTGCAATGCCGATGAGGGTGATCCCGGCGCGTTCATGGATCGTAGCGTTTTAGAGAGCGATCCCCATCGGGTGCTAGAAGGGATGGCAATTGCAGCCTACGCCGTCGGAGCTAGCCAAGGCTATATCTATGTGCGCGGTGAATATCCGCTGGCGATCGCCCATCTCCAAACCGCCATCCGGCAAGCGCGCCGCCACGGCTTACTCGGCAGCCAAATTTTTGACTCGCCCTTTGACTTCCGCATCGACCTACGAATTGGCGCAGGTGCCTTTGTCTGTGGCGAAGAAACGGCCCTAATGGCCTCCATCGAAGGCAGACGAGGCATCCCAGAACAGCGCCCGCCCTATCCCGCAGAATCAGGGCTATGGGGCCATCCGACCTTGATCAACAATGTTGAAACCTTCGCCAACATCGCACCGATTATCCGCCAAGGCGCTGACTGGTTTGCCAGCGTTGGCACCGACCAAAGCAAAGGCACCAAAAGTTTTTCACTCACTGGCAATATCAGCCGGGCCGGCTGATTGAAGTGCCCATGGCATCACCTGACAGAGATTGTAGATACCATCGGCGGCGGCGCATTGGAAGGTCTTTCAGTCAAAGCTATTCAAACCGGTGGCCCCTCAGGGGGCTGTATACCCGTCAGCGCTTTCAACACCCCAGTAGATTACGAATCTCTCCAGCAACTGGGTTCCATCATGGGCTCCGGCGGTTTGATCGTCATGGACGAGCAAACCAGTATGGTAGATGTTGCCCGCTTCTTTATGGAATTTTGCATGGAAGAATCTTGTGGCAAATGCGTTCCCTGTCGAGCCGGAACGGTTCAGCTTTATCACCTGCTAAACAAGTTTGCCTCCAGGCAAGCGACCAGCGCCGATCTGGTGCAGTTAGAACAACTCTGCGACATGGTCAAACATACCAGCCTATGCGGACTAGGGCAAGCCGCCCCCAATCCAGTGCTGAGCACACTCAAATACTTTAGAGAAGAGTATTTGAGGCTCATTCAACTTTAACAACCCAATCTCTAACGGGGCGTAAAAAATCGGGACGTAAAAAAATAAAGACAGGCACGCTCACATGACTCATCGGAGGGCTCATCAAATGACTCATCAGAGGGCTCATCAGAGGGCTCATCAGAGGGCTAATCAGCAACTAGCTCACTGTTCACTTCATTGATGGGGCGACGGCGTAGCTCTACTGATTCGGAACGGGGCAGCAGGTCAAAGACCTGGCGCATTTTATCGTCAATCCGTTCGTACGAGAGTTGGCCTACCTGGTTCAGCACAACCTCGCCTGCAGCGTCAAATATCACAGTCTGTGGCACCGCACCTTGGAAATAATAGCCTGCTTCAGTTTTTTCGTAAGTCTCTTGTACAGGGATAGAATCTGCTGCAACAGCAACAATGTTAGCAGCTCGGCCATAGGGCGCTTGAAGCTGAGAAACGACAGATGCAAATCGTTTGCTATCACTGCTGTCATCGACATAGAAAACAGCATGGTAGGTTTGTCTTGCTTGAGCGACTGGGCCAGATTGAACCTAGGGGGCACAATGGAGCCGTTACCCGCATAAAGGGCAAAAATATTGCCATCGTAGCTATCATCGTTGAGTTCGGCCCAGGCAGGGGCAACCCCTAAACCGCACCACAGGCTAACCACAACGAGTACACCTACTAGGGTTAGGCAAAGTCCACGAAACAAATCAGCCAGTATACGTATCATCATTTTTCATCCATAATTTGTGCCAAGGGGCTGGGACTAAAGCATTGGGGCTAAGGGCTACGGATTAGGGGGGTATGCAGGCATTACGGGCTGAGATCACAGGGAAAGGGAAAGGCGGCAAGGGCGTTGCTTATGATTGAGTGGCAAGTCCTTCTTGGTAAGTCCTTATAAGGTTAATGTTAGTACCTCAAAGCTATTGCCGTTGAGGGCTATATCCCTCGAAAGCTCTCAACCACTGCTTTGAGCGCAGCTTTATGGTCTCGGTAACTTGCTGCGGTTGTCCAACCTACGACCTGGTAGTAGTCGTTTGTCCCTCTCAAAGTAGTGTGTAGGTACACCACAGGGACACCGTTGACTTCACCTTGAATTTCATATTGCACTGCACTATGCCCATTTAGGGTATCAAGTCCCGTGCGGGTTTCGCTATCTACACTATCCAACTCTTGTTTGATCAGCCAGCGGTACTGCTGTGCGTTATTTTCTAAGCCAAACTGGCCAATCACTTCCGAGCTTTCAGAAAGGACGAGGACATAAAGCTCATCTGGCGGATAGGTCGCATATATATCGGCGCTGCGACGCTGGCTATCACTCACTGCAACCCAACCTTCGGGCACCGCAATCCTCACGTTGCGCGCTTTGTTTTCTAGATCTGACAGAACCGGTACAGGGCGGTCTGCGGCTGATACTGTCGCTGAGCGCTCACGGCCAAAAAAACAGCCGCTGAGCCCGGTAATGAGTAGCATTGAGAGGAGAATGCTAGCCAAAGGCGATCGCAGAAAGCTGCGGGTGAAAAAAATAGGGATCAGGTTTTTGGTGAGGTGGCCAGTGGATGGGTGGGCCAATCGATTTGCGCGCATCGTTATGACAAGCTGCCTAATGATTAGCCAAAGCATAGCAGGCAATGAACCCAGCAATGCCCAGGATATCGCTGGAGAAATTCTCCCGCTTCCCTTTATGCTGTATAAAGCCAAGTTACTGATGCCCTTAAATCATTCTCTACCCCTATGCTGAGAGCCGGAATAGTTGGATTGCCCAACGTTGGAAAATCGACGTTGTTCAACGCGGTGGTTGCAAATGCCAAGGCTCAGGCCGCCAATTTTCCGTTTTGTACGATTGAACCTAACGTAGGTGTGGTGGCGGTGCCAGATGGGCGGTTACAGGTTTTAGCCGATATTTCTAGCTCCAAAGAAGTTGTCCCGGCGCGGGTTGAGTTCGTTGATATTGCAGGTTTGGTCGAAGGGGCTAGCCAAGGCGAGGGCTTGGGTAATCAGTTTTTGGCCAACATCCGTGAGGTCGATGCCATTATTCACGTTGTGCGCTGCTTTGAAAATGACGACATTATTCATGTTTCGGGCGCTATTGGCCCGGTGCGCGATATTGACGTGATCAACTTAGAGCTGGCGCTATCGGACTTATCGCAAATTGAAAAACGGATGGAGCGCATTCGTAAGCAGGCCCGCAGTAATAAGGAAGCGCAGACTGAGCTGCAAGTTTTGGAGAAGCTGCAGCCGGTGCTCAATGAGGGCAACGCGGCACGCACGGTGGCCTTAGATGAAGATGAAGCGCTGATCATTAAGCCGTTGGGGCTATTGACACGAAAACCAGTGATCTATGCGGCGAATGTCTCTGAAGATGACTTGGCAGAGGGCAATCGCTGGGTAGAAGACGTTCGCACTCAAGCTGAGGCTGAAGCTGCTCAGGTGGTGGTGGTGTCGGCGCAGGTAGAAGCAGAGCTATTGGAGATTCCGGCAGCGGAGCGGGGTGATTTTTTGGAGGCTTTGGGGGTCAGTGAAGGGGGGTTGCAGTCGCTAATTCGAGCGACTTATGAGCTGCTCGGACTACGCACTTACTTTACAACGGGGCCACAAGAAACCCGAGCCTGGACGATTCGAGCCGGAATGATAGCGCCTCAAGCTGCTGGGGTGATTCATACTGATTTTGAGCGGGGGTTCATTCGCGCTGAAACGGTGGGGTATGAGGATTTGGTTACCGCTGGCTCTATGGCAGCGGCGAAAGAAAAGGGACTGGTTCGCAGTGAAGGGAAAGAATACACCGTTCAAGAAGGCGATGTGATGCTTTTCCGGTTTAATGTGTGAGTGTTGATGGAGGGTATGGCAGGATGTGAGCCTGCCGCTCTACGGGGGAGTTGCCGGATTTAGCCGACGAAGTTGGCCGACAGAGCTTGGCTGGCGTGGTATCTTCCAATGCTTGGTGTCACCCGTATTCATACTGAAACTTACGCTATAGGGTAGGCACGGCGGACAGATAAGATTAAAATCTGCCATAGTCAGGGCATTTGTTTCGTACCATCAACCCCTCAATTTTGTGTTTGAGTTTCCTCGTGATTAATTGGTTCACTAAAATCCCTAACTGGGCGGCGCTATCGCTGGTGATGAATGGTCTGCTGTTTGGCGGCTTGCTGGTGGTATGGCAAGAGCAAGCGGCTTTTTCTGACTCGGCAGGAAATCGGGCCTCTGGGCTATTGCTGGCGGGCGAGCCGCCGATAGATGCCTCGATTACGGATGCGGCGATCGCAGATACAGAAATGGCATTGCCTAGGCCAGGGGGCGATCGCAACTTGAGCTACGAACAGTGGGTAGAAGTGCTCAAAAAAGATGCTGCAACCATGGCCGCCAAAAATCCTGAGCATTTGACGGTGCTGCTCGGTGATTCTTTGAGCCTGTGGTTTCCAGGTGAGCTGATGCCCGGTCGGCGGGTTTGGATCAATCAAAGTATTTCCGGCGAACGGACGCAGGGCCTACTCAAGCGGCTTGATTTGCTCGAAGACAACGATGTCGAAGCCGTGTTTTTGATGATTGGCATCAATGACTTGATCTGGGGCAAAACGGACGATGAAATTGTTAGTAACTATAAAGAAATTGTCCGGCAACTGAAGCAGAAGCATCCCAAAACGCAGATTGTGGTGCAGTCGATCCTGCCCCATGGCGGTGAAAATTCGACTTGGGAAAGCCGCGATAAGCTGTTGGCATTGGAGAGCGATCGCATCGTGGCCATGAACAACACCCTGAAAAAAATTGCCGCCGATAACAACGCCTATTACCTCGATCTTTATCCTATTTTTGTCACAGGCGATGGCACCTTGCGCGATGATTTGACCACTGATGGGCTACATTTGAACCGGCAAGGCTATCTGGTCTGGCGAAGTGCGATCGCCCTCTATGCCCAATTAGAACTGCAATAATACCCAGACAAATCCTCCCCTTTGTCTCTCCTTTGCCTCTTCGTGCTATGGGCATCGACTGAAACAGCACCGGGCGATCGAAAGCTCTCAACCCCACCTACAATGTTAGGGAAGTCATTGTCAGATCTCCCATGCCTGCCATCGATACCAAAGCCTTTAAGCGCAGCCTCAATCACTCCGACAACTACTATCGCAACCAAGGCTTTGGCCAAAAAGACGACGTCGCTGGGCAAATGCGCTCAGAATACGAAAGCAGCCTGATTCAAACCATCAGAGCCAACCAGAACCTGCTGATCGAAGGCGATGTTACCATTCACCTTGCCGAATCCTTTGGCTTTTGCTGGGGCGTAGAGCGGGCCGTTGCCATGGCCTACGAAGCCAGACAGCACTTTCCCAACCAGTCCATTTGGATCACCAACGAAATCATCCACAACCCCGAAGTCAACCAGCAGCTCAAAGCCATGCAGGTACAGTTCGTTGAGCTGGTAGAGGGTGAAAAAGATTTCTCCGCTGTCGGCCAAGGCGACGTGGTGATACTGCCTGCTTTTGGAGCCAGCGTGCAAGAAATGAAGCTGCTCCACGACAAAGGATGCACCATTGTCGATACCACCTGCCCTTGGGTTTCTAAGGTGTGGAACACCGTCGAAAAGCACAAAAAAAAAGGAATTTTCCTCCATTATTCACGGCAAATATAAGCATGAAGAAACCGTAGCCACCACCTCTTTTGCCGGGAAGTATTTGGTCGTATTGAACTTAGCAGAAGCCGAATACGTGGCTGACTATATTTTGCACGGTGGCAACCGCGATGAATTTTTGAGCAAATTTGCCAACGCTCACTCCGCAGGCTTTGATCCTGACAAAGATTTAGAAGCTGTCGGCATTGCCAACCAGACCACCATGCTCAAGGGTGAAACCGAGCAAATCGGTAAGCTCTTCGAGCGCACCATGCTAAAAAAATACGGCCCCTTAGAGCTTAACGAGCACTTCCATAGCTTCAATACCATTTGTGATGCCACCCAAGAACGGCAAGATGCCATGTTTAGTCTTGTAGAGGCTGATATTGACCTCATGGTCGTCATCGGTGGCTTCAACTCATCCAATACGACCCACCTGCAGGAAATTGCTGTCGAGCGCGATATTCCTTCTTTCCACATCGACAGCGCCGCTCGCATTGGCCCCGGCAACCGCATTGAGCACAAGCCACTGCATGGGAGCACGCTAGCAACAGATACAGAGTGGCTACCCGCTGGCAAAATTTCAGTAGGGGTCACCTCAGGGGCGTCCACCCCTGATAAAGCCGTTCAAGCTGTGATTGAAAAAATTTTCGCCATCAAATCGCAGCCTAACCTAGGTGAGGAGGTCTAAGGGGCTTTTCTCTGTATGGCTATCTATAATGTCTGGCTCTATGTATGGCCATCTTCAGTGAGGACTCACAGGCATCGCCAAAAGCAACACCCAGCCGCAGGCCAACATTAGTGCGATCGCGATTGAATGAACACTCATAGCAAGATCGATAGCAACATCTCGTCTTCTTTATACCGTCTTTATACCGTCTTACTGTGGGCTGACAGGCTGATATGAACTGAGGCTGATATGAACTGAGGCTGATATGAACTGAGGCTGATATGAACTGATATGGTGGAACGAATGACATATGGCGGCCCATTACCTGGGGCCATCGTAAGGGAGACGCTCCCAAGTCGGATCTACCTGCATCAGCCAGTCCTCTCCCACTCGAATTGTCAAATCAGATTCAATATCACCTGTTGACTCAAAGATCACTTCACCTAGCTCAATCGCCGCCTTAACAGCTTGGGCGCTGCCCAAGTCACC
Organism: Phormidesmis sp. RL_2_1; assembly: GCA_012033015.1. Taxonomy (GTDB): domain Bacteria; phylum Cyanobacteriota; class Cyanobacteriia; order Phormidesmidales; family Phormidesmidaceae; genus Phormidesmis. Next base: position 10,961 of record JAAUPS010000083.1, on the reverse strand, counting down.
GCGCTGGGCAACCACCGAGGTCGTGGGCTCTACGCCCGACCAGTCGGGCGAAATGTACACATTATTAAAGCCTTTATTTCGCAGATCTTCGGCCATAGAGTAGCTGGCGTATTGGTCGTCAGTGGCGTTTTGAATGGCAATACGTAAGCCTCGTAGGGAACGTTCTGAAGGCGGTTCATAGTAGTTCACACTATCTCGACCGGCATCGGCGACCAGCGCATTGGGCTGAACCCCAAAGTAGGTTTGCATCAGATCACGGCTGGCAGATTGATCGGCAATCCAATAGCTTGCCTGATATTCTTCAGGGCTGCTAAATCGTCCTGGCAGCATCACCATTTGCAAATCTTCTTTGCTTTCCAAATTCAGGCCAAATCCAGCGAGGGCCAGCAGTTCTTCTAGGCTCAAGTTAGTGTCTATGCGACTTTGCAAGACCCGAATGATTTGGGGGAGTTTGGGCAAGACCGTGGGACTGGTCATGCGCTGACGCAGTGCTTTGAGCAAAATTTGCTGACGCTGCACTCGGCCAATATCGCCATAGGCATCCTGTCGATATCGGGCAAACTGCTCAGCTTCATCGCCATTGAGTGTTTGCAAACCGGCTTTGAGATCAATGACTAGCCCCTGGGTTTTGTCCTCATACTGCATGTCTTTGGGTACGAGCACTTCTACGCCACCCACCAAATCTACAATTTCTTTAAAGGCGGCTGTGCTGACGCGCACGTAGCGATCGATTTGGACGTTATCAAAGTTGTACATGACGGTTTGGGCTGCTAGCTCAGCGCCGCCTTCAAAGTTGGCATGATTAATTTTTCAATGCCGTAACCTGGGATCTCTACGCGTGTGTCGCGCGGAATCGACATCACACTGGCCACGTTTTTGTCAGGGTCAACCCGTATCAGCAAGATAGTATCGGTACGTCCGACCAGATCATCAGGGGTAGCGCCTTCTACATCACGCGCTTCATCGAGCCCCATGACCAAGATATTGACGGGTCGGGAAACTTGGTAGCGAAAGCCCGATCGCCAAAGCTCCCCAAACGGCGGGGCTACCGTGTCGTCGCTGACGTGGTGAGGCAAAGGAAATGTCAAAACTGCGATCGCCCTAATCCGGCCGTAGTAAGCGCCGTCGAACCAAAAACGGCGGTCCACAATAACCCTTTCAGAAACCTTGGCAACTTCAAAGGGAGTCGAAAAGGCAGGTGAAACCGTCTGCTGGTTTTGGTCGGCGATAACACTGGTACGAGGGCACTCGACAGTTGCTGAGAGCGGCTTGGATACTCGCTTTTAGGCTCAACTTTAGTCTTGCTTTGCTGCTCAGCGTGGGGTTTTAGTCCTTTTGGCAAGGAGGGCTCTTTGGGCACAGCAGACTCTCGTGGCGGTGACGGCAAGGCAGACTTGGATGTGGCCTCTGGATCGTTAGGCTGATGAGTCATTGATGAGCCATGAGCGGGGTAAGGGTTAGCAAAAAGTTAGTCAAAAGAGTTAGTCAAAAGAGTTAGTCAATCATCCACAAGTCGTCAATCCACAAGTCGTCAATCCACAAGTCGTCAATCCACAAGTCGTCAGTCCACAAAATCTAGTCAATAAACCAGCAATAAACCCAATTAATAAGCGGGAAATCACCACGAAGGTTATAGAAGACTTTGTAGATTTGTATTTTGTTAATCAATTGTTAAGATGATTATAGCTTGCAGCCATCTATCGAACGGTAGGATAGACCGAAATCTTCGACGGCACAAGTGGTATCTATGACGCGTTTTATCCCGATTATTTTGGCTGGTGGCAAAGGCGAGCGCTTTTGGCCGGTGAGTCGCTTGCAGCGTCCCAAGCAGTTCCTATGTTTGGACGGGGGCGATCGCTCTTTGCTGCAGGCGACTGCTGATCGCCTGCTGCCCCTTGCTGATTGGGATTCGCTTTTTGTCATCACGGCCTCACATTTGGCCGATGGCGTCAGGCAGCAGCTTCCTGAAATGCCAGCAGCAAATATTTTGGTTGAGCCCATGGGTCGAGATACGGCACCGGCCGTAGCTTGGGCCACCCTAGAAGTGGCTAAGCGCTACGGCGATGATGCCGTATGTGGCTTTTTCCCGGCGGATCATTACATTGCTGATGAGCTGCGCTATTGCGATACGCTGCGGGCGGCGACAGCATTGGCAGTCAGTGAAGGTGCGATCGCCACACTCGGCATTACCCCCACGTTTCCTTCTACCGGCTACGGCTACATTGAGCAAGGCACAGCTACTGGCACCTTCACAGCAGGCTGCATCAGCGACCTACCGGCCTATAAAGTCAGCCGCTTTACCGAAAAGCCCGACCAAGCTACCGCCCAAAAATTCCTCAGCAGCGGCAACTACAGTTGGAACAGCGGCATGTTTATTTTTCCGGCAGCGGTCATGATTGGCGAACTCAAAACCCATGCGCCAAAAATGATAAGCGCCTTAATCGACAAAGGCGTAGATGCCTATGCTGAGCTAGAAAAGCTGAGTATTGACTACGCTGTCATGGAAAAAACCGAGCGGGCCTATACTGTGCCTGCAGACTTTGGCTGGGATGATTTGGGTGACTGGAATGCAATTGAGCGGCTGCTAAAAAGCGACGCCAAAAATGTGGAAATGTGTCAGCACCTAGGATTAGACACCACAGGTAGCATTCTCTATAGCGCCGATCCCAATGAAGTTATTGTCACCATTGGCTTAGAAGATATCGTGGTAGTGCGCGATGGCAATGCCACTTTAATCGTCAAAAAAGACCGCACCCAAGAAATTAAACAAGCCGTAAAGTCTCTGGGCGCAGAAGAGAAATTTCAGCATCTGCTGTAAGCTTTTTTTAGATATTCAGCTATCTCCTATGGCTTCTGTCGAGTGAGCTGCAGGCTGTATCTATTTTTTGTCTCTTAACTGACATCTCCATAATCTATATCTTTGAACTAAAGGAACTAAAGGAGGATGGGCTCGCTAAAGATGTCGTTTCGAATCGTTTGCTCAAAGGCATCGGCCTGTGCCGGTCTGCTAGGTGCTGGCCGTTTTTTAGGTGCTGGCCGTTTTTTTAGGTGCGATCGCACTGATGCTAGCAGCAAACAGCAGCACATCACCTGTTTGGGCTGCTGCTACCCATAGCAGCGCCGTGGCTGCCTCCTCTGAGCCGCTAGCGGCACCATCTATCGAATCCACCGGATCTATCGAATCCACCGAATCAGCAACCATCTTGGTACTTCGATTACAGGCGCGGCGGGTTTATCTATACAGCGGTGACACACTCATCAACAGCTATCCTGTGGCGGTAGGCGCGGCTGAAACACCGACGCCCCAAGGCCAGTTCGCCATTTCTCGGATGGTGGTTGATCCAGTGTGGCAAAGCCCTTGGACAGGCGAAGTCCATCCGCCCGGCCCCAATAGCGCCCTAGGGCTGCGCTGGATTGAATTTACCAGCAATGCAGATGGTGCCTTTGGCTTTCATGGCACCCCTACGGTCGATTCAATTGGCAAAGCAGCCTCTAACGGCTGCGTCAGGATGTACAACGAAGATGTGGTGGAACTTTTTTCGCAGGTGGAAGTTGGCACGCCCGTGCTAGTCGAACCGTGAAGAATTCAACCGTGAAGAATTCAACCGTGAAGAATTCAGCCGTGAAAAGTCGAACCCTTTTATTTGCGATAGCTTTAGGCTGGGCTGGGCCACTGGGCAGCCTAGCATCTCCGGCCATTGCGCAAGCGCCAGAAATTCAAGCGCCAGAAATCGCTTCCCCCCCGGCTTCCCCTCACGAAGCAAATAGTCCCCATCAAGCAGATAGTCAAGCAGTCGCCCTACGCCTAGTGCTGACGCTTTCAGCCCGTCAGGTAGCAGTGTACCGTGGGGATGTTTTACTCAGCCGCTACCCGGTCGCCATTGGCCGTGAAGGCTGGCAAACCCCGACGGGGGAATTTAGTGTGTTTCAAAAGCAAACTGATCCGGCTTGGGAGCATCCTTTCACTGGTGAGGTGATTCCACCTGGCCCCGAAAATCCTTTGGGCACTCGCTGGATTGGCTTTTGGTCAGATGGGGTCAATGCGATTGGCTTTCATGGCACCCCCGATGAATCGGTGATTGGCAGCGCTGTGTCCCATGGCTGTGTGCGAATGCGCAACGCAGATGTCATGGCACTCTATGAGCAGGTGGGCATGGGGACGCTGGTAACGGTTTTACCTTAGCCACTGCCTTGAGGCCACCCTTTAGCCCACGTTTGGCCCGCTGTTCTGTAAGGGTGTTCTGTAAGGATGTTCTGTAAGGATGTTCTGTAAGGATGTTCTGTGAGAGTTTCGGCAGCAAGCGCGTCTTCAGGCCAAGTGAGAAACGCTATATAGCTTTGGTCGCTTGGCCGAGGTACAGCATGTTGGCTGAAACCACGACGTGGCAACGGGCCAAGCAACGCGCGTGTACCGAATGCATCCGGCACACGCTATAGTTTTGTCTGGGCCAGTCTCACTGCGTAATATAGCGGTACCCAGACACCTTTGATTGCACTTGATATTTACTTCTAACGCCAGCATCACCTTCGCTCAGATTGTTTTGCAAAAAGTCATCGCTTGGCTGGCTCCTGTACGAAACCTCTTTGAAAACATGCCCCGGCTACTGCGACTCGTATGGTCAGCAGCACCCGGTGCGTTGATAGTGAGCTTAGTGCTGACGCTAATCAGTTCACTGATACCAGCTACGCAAATTTATATCAGCAAGCTGATTGTAGATCGGGTGGTGGAGTTAGTCGGGGCAGGGGTGGCGCTTGCCCTCATCATTCAAGCCCTGGTGCCTCTTGTGGCTGCTGGGTTTGGCTTTTTGTTGTTGCAAGCGATTCTACAGCAGCTCGATAGCTACACCACTCAGGTGATGAGCGATCGCTTCCTGCTATTTGCCAATACCCAACTTCTCCAACAAGCGACCCGGCTTGATTTGGCCCATTACGAATCGGCCAAGTTTCACGACATTTTAGAACGCGCCCAGCAGAGTGGCAGCAACTATCCCATGCGGGTGCTGCGGCTTTTGATTCAGCTTTTGGGCCAAGTGACGCGATTGTTTGGTCTACTGGCGCTGCTGCTGCGGTTTAATCCTTTAGTCTTTGTGCTGTTATTACTCAGCGCTTTGCCGACCTTTTGGGTCAGCGTGCGGTTTTCTGAGCGCCGTTTTTGGATGACCCGCCGTCAGACCCCTAGCCGCCGCCTTGCTGACTATTTTGGCAAAGTCCTTACCGAACCCCAATTTGTTAAAGAAGTGCGACTGTTCAACTTGGGTGGCTACTTAGTCGATCAGTACCACGACATTCGCCAAGACTTTAACCAAGAATCTAAAATCTTGGCTAGACGCCAAGCCTTGGCCCAAGTCTCGCTTGAAATCATCTCAGCGATAGGCTTCTATGGGGCCTATGCCCTAGTGCTGTGGGAAACCATTCGAGGCTTAGTGACCATTGGTGATCTGACCCTTTATGCAGGCACGTTTCAGCAGGCTCAAGCGGCGACGACCGGCATTTTGCTCACGATCGCGACGCTTTACGAATTCAACCTCTATGTCTCTCAATATTTTGAATTTATTGATCTGACCCCTACGGTCACCACTCCGCCAAAGGCCAAACCTTTTCCCTCGCCGATTCGCCAAGGACTGATGTTAAAAGACGTTTACTTTACCTATCCTGGTAGCGAGACGCCGACACTGAAGCATATTAACCTTACAGTCAAACCACAAGAGTGTATTGCCTTAGTTGGGCTCAATGGATCGGGCAAAACCACCTTGCTGAAGCTACTAACCCGGCTGTATGACATTGATCGAGGGTTAATTGCAATCGATGATGTGCCCTTGAGCGCGTTTAGTTTGGCCGATCTCAGACGTAACATTGGCGTACTTTTTCAAGACTTTGCACGCTATGCGCTGTCGGTCAAAGACAATATTGGTTTTGGTAACTTGCCGCACCGAGAAGATGAGCTACACATTGCCCAGGCGGCGACCGATGCGGGAGCAACGGCTGTGATTGGGGGGTTGACCAAGGGCTACGATACGGTGCTGGGTAAAATGTTTACCGGTGGGGTCGATCTTTCGGGCGGGCAGTGGCAAAAAATTGGCTTAGCGCGGGCGTTTATGTCCGATGCGCAGGTGCTTATTCTCGATGAACCGACAGCCGCAGTGGATGCGATCGCCGAACATGACCTTTTTGAACGTTTCCGTCAGCTCACCCAGGGGAAAATGACATTTTTGGTCAGCCATCGCTTCTCCACCGTGCGCATGGCTGATCGCATTGTGGTGTTAGAAAATGGCGAAATTGTAGAAAAAGGCACGCATGACGAGCTGATAGCCCAAAAAGGCCGCTACGAAGAAATGTTCCGACTACAGGCCGAAAGTTATACCGATATAGCCAAGTAAGGATGCTACGGCCAAGTAAGAATGCATCCTTAAATTGGCCCTAACTAGGCTCTAACAACCCGTCTTTAACACAGCAAGTTTCTGGCATTCAAAAAAGCAAGCTGCTGATAGAGCATTCTCATGTTTGGCACAGGGATACCCAAAGTCTGAGCGACCCGAATAGGATTACCCAAAATGGCTTCTATTTCTAGGGGACGGCCCTCGTCGTAGTCAATTTTCATACTGGTGCGATAAGGCGTCATCTGTTCTGTATGGCTGAGCATTTGAGAGATTAGCCCGGAGGGCAGTGCTCTAGATGTTGCTGAGCTATCCGCACTAGCCCCACGGAAGCTGGGCGTCTGTGTCGAATACTGCTGCCCCCAGTGATTAGCGACGCATACCACTTCTTCCATGAGTGTGGTAATCAACTGTGTGATCCCGCTATCTGCCATCATCTCTTCGGTGGTGGCGTTGAGCACTACCGATAAGCCATTGTAGGGCACGTTCCACACAAGCTTCTGCCAGCGGGCCATGGGTAAATCTTCAGTCGTTTTGATGGCAATATTCGCACGCTTAAAGTCAGCCACAATATCGTTTAGTAAAGGCGTCAGAGGACGAATTTGATAGTGCTGGTGATGCTCTCCTATCAACACTTGGCCATAGTCCAAATGGCGAATGTGGCCGGGCGCTACTTTGTTGGCACAGATAAAACAAAGTCCCCCTAGAATTGTTGTGGTTGCTCGATGAAATAATGGTTGATCTATTTGGCCTTTGATGGGCTCTTTGATGGGCTCTTCTATTGAATCTAGTGGTTGCCCTAGCTGTTTTCCGACCTGTTGTTTTGATTGTCGAGAAAGCTGTTGTTTGGGCTGTTGTTCTGGCTGTTGTTTTGGTCGTTGTTTTGGTCGTTGTTCTGGTCGTTGTTCTGGTCGTTTTCTGGCCGTTGCTTGAGCTGTTGAGCAATATCTGCTTCTATGCCAAGCCCGTTTTGCAACGACAAAACAGCACCACCGGGCTTGAGGGTGGGTAGCAACGCCGAGAGCCGATGATTGTGCGTGGTTTTGAGGGCCACGATGGCAACATCTACCGGAGGAATCTGACTCGGAACACGGTAGGCATTCACTTTAGGTAAGGTGAAATCACCGTCGATCGAGTCGATGACTAACCCGTGTTGTTGTACATGCTCATAATCACTGCGCAACAAGAAGTGAACGTCGCAGCCTGCCTGCTGTAGCCGCGCTCCGTAGTAGCCACCGATAGCACCGGTGCCAATCACTGCGTACTTTAGATGCGTCATGGCAAATGAGTCATAAAGGACGTGTCATCAAAGATATGTCATGTAAATAAGGACGTGTCATCAAAGATATGTCATGTAAATGAAGATCAATAAAGTAAATAAAGATCCATAAAGAAAGATCCATAAAAGAGCTGTCATGGGCTAGCGAGTGGTCGCATCCCTAGCTAAAATCAGGGCTCTGAGGCAGCGGCAGGTGGGAGAGTGCCCACTGGGCGCGGGCCTGAACGGCCGGGGTGTCATCTTCACAGATGCGATCGCCCAATCCGGCCACAATCGGTTCAACCAAATCACTAAAGCCTGCCGCGATCGCGCTGTAGCAACCCCTTGCAAACCGACCACCGCGCCATAGCGCACGACCCATTCCACATCTTTGACAACCACCAATAGGGTATCGCGTGCCTTGATTTGGGCTGCTTGACGCTCGTTTTCATTGAGCTTTTCCCACTGAATTGCGCCGAGGCCCCGCGCTGCCGCCCGCCGCACACTCAGGGAAAAATCTTCTGCTGCCGTTTTCACAATCAAATCGAGCCCACGCGGATCGCCAATACCGGCGAGCACCCGCAATGCCCAAGCCCTAGCCCCATAGTTATAGCCATCAATTTGATTGAGCAGCGCTGAAGCCGCAGGGGTACCGATTTTGATCAGGCCATCGACGGCGGCCACAGCGGCCCCCGGATTGTTATATCCCAACACCTGAATTAACGTATCAATCGCGCCTTCATCTTGTAGCTCGGCCACAGCCTCAACCGCTTTAATCATGGCCTGGGCTGAATCAGCCGCTGCGATCGCACCTAGCCGTTGCTGTAGGGCGCTTGCGGCGGTGGCGGTGGTGGTGGCGGTGGTGGTGGCGGGATTAAATGGGTTGTCGGCGTTTGTCATGGTTATCTTAATTTCTACAGCACTTTCTATAGCACTTTCTATAGCAGCGCATCCATCTATAGCAGCGCATCCATCAGCGCCATGATCTGACAAGCCTCGGGGGAGACCAACTCTGCCGAAAGTCGAATCTGCTTTTCTAACAGTCCTTTGAGCGAAATGAGCTTAATGCTATTTTCGGCTAAGGTATTTGCGATCGCCTCTCCTGCAGGCAAATAACCAATCTCGCCCAAGTCCAACAGCGTCGAGCGCCGCAGTTGTAAATCATCACAGCCCAACGTCTCTACCAAACGCTGAGCATACTCGCTATCGCCCGTAAACTGATACATTGCCCGCGCCGCCGCATTTTTGACCTGAGGCACCCGATGGGCCAAAAAAGGCTCTATAACCGGCACTAACCGCCGATCGCCCAAACTGCCTAGGGCTTCTAGTATGGCGTTATAGGGCTGTACCAAGTGGGGCTTACCAGGCACTTCTACCGCCGCGTCCACGCCACCGGCAATCAAAGACAGCAAAGGCTCAATACTTTCTTTTGCCCCTAAAGATTCCAAAGACTGCGCGGCGGCCTCTCGCACGTAGTAATCGTCGCAGGCTAAGCAGGTGATTAAATCAGGCACGACACTAGTATCACCGAGCTTTCCCAATGCCCTCGCCGCATTGCGTCGTAGCGGAAAGCCGCCGTCGCTCGCGCGATCATTCTCATCTTTGAGCGCCGCCAATAGGGCTGCGATCGCCGCTGGTTCTTGAACTCGGAACCGGCCTAACCACCAGGCTGCATAGTAGCGATCGCCAATATCTTCGGTTTGGCTGAGGTTTGCGATCGCCTGAGAGACCGTCAGTTGAGGCGTATTGTTCTCATTGTTAGCAGCATCAAATGAAGCGGTAGCCATAGTCATCATCAAAACATATCCCAACAGCAAACCCAGAGAAACAAACAACCACTAGACATATCCAGTAATCGTATATCTCTCTGGGTGAAAATTAAAAGTTAACCACCTGCTTATATAAACCAGAGGCTAAACCATCAATTTAGCTGAGGACGTTAATTGCGTAAGTGATGTAGGTGTTAGCTTCAGTTGCAGGGTCGCCACTCAAACCGTGGTTAGCCTTGATGTACTTCAGCGCTTCTACATACCAGCTAGGAGCCAAGTCAAAAGTCTTGTTGATTTCAGCAAGACCAGAACCAAGTAATCATCCATGGGGCCAGTACCACCTACGATCAGGCAGTAAGTGATCATCCGCACATAGTAGCCGATGTCACGGGCGCACTTGTCCTTACCACGCTGGTCAGCAGCATACTGAGGCCCTTGCATTTGAGTGGTGTAAGGAAACTTGTTGTAAACAGCTTGCGCAGCGCCACTAGCGAGGCTATCAGCCTTTGAAGTCAATGCACGAGCAGCTTCTAAGCTAGCTTTTGCTTGGCCAAAACGACCAAATGCAACCTGCATTTCAGTCGAGCTGAGGAAACGGCCCTGAGAATCAGCAGCGGATACTGCTTCGGTCAGAGGAGTTTTCATCGTTTAAGATCTCCCAATTGAGGTTTCTACAATTTTTAAAAAGTTGGCGATTCGCTTAGGGCGTTGATTTACATTAGGCAATACCAAGGCAAAATGCCTCGAAACAACCCTTGCGCACAACCTGTCGCGACTCACCTGAATCAGTCAGAACAATTAAGAAACAGCAGCGGCTGCACGGTCGAAGTAACCACCGATTTCAGCAATCAAGCTGCTGCAATCGCCAGTCGTAACACTGCTAGAATCGCTAACGATTGCGATCGCAGCTTCTTTCATCTTTTGAACGCCAGTACCGACAGAAGCACCAGGCGTACCCAAAGCAACATAAGTCTCACGCAAACCGTTGAGGCAACGATCATCTAGCACGCTAGCATCGCCTGCGAACACAGCGTAAGTGACATAGCGCAAGATGATTTCCATATCGCGCAGGCAAGCAGCCATACGACGGGAAGTGTAAGCGTTACCACCGGGCTGAATCAACTGAGGCTGCTCAGCAAACAAAGAACGAGCGGCGTTAGCAACAATGGCAGAAGCATTGCTGGTGATACCGTTAACAGCGTCCATCCGCTTGTTGCCATCGGCAACCATGGCATCTAGCGCGTCTAGCTGTGAAGTACTGATGTACTCACCCCGTGCATCAGCCTGGGAGACAACTTTAGCAAACGCATCAAACATAGATCCGAATTCTCCTAATATTTGATCACCGGAACAGGGGGCACAGCCTACTGTTCCTACATATAAAAGAGTAAGACGGATACGCCGCTTATCTAAGAAAGTTCAAGAAAGTTCATAAAGTGACCGCTTACCTCAACCATAGATAGGACAAGCGTTTTCACCTTACCTGTCCCGTCCATATTGGTCTTGAAAATGAGTAATAATACTTATTGCTGTCCAACGCAGCGTTACAAATGAGGGTAA
>JAAUPS010000082.1 GCA_012033015.1 Phormidesmis sp. RL_2_1 | reverse complement strand
TCTCACCGCTGTCTTGGTGAGCATTCCTTAGCGCCGTACGACGACGCAGGGTCTCACCGCTGCTAGTCAATGCCCCAGCGATTACTATTGTCCTAACTCACTCGACAGAAGCTATATAAGCGTTTAGGGCAAGCTAGACACCTTTGATGCAGGTGGAGAAGAAGAAGCCCAAGCGCAATAATCATTAATGAGCTGGCGCATGAGGCGTTGCTTTAATGTAATTAAAATACCGTTGAGAATACTATTGCCCGTTCGTTCTAACAAAGGCTTGGGCGTCAGACGCATGGCCTGAGGCAAATCGACACTCACGCTTAAATTCGCTTGTCCCCTCAGTTTTTGACCAGACTGAGTGAATTGAGGCACCAAATACCCCTGTAAGTTCAAGGAAAATCTTTCATTAAAAGATTCGTAGCCTTCTATTTGACAACGGTTAGAACAGAGCCGTACGGTTCCACCTTCTGACCACACTTCAATATCGCAAATAGGCTGTAGCGACAGCCCAATAAACCGAATCGGGCGCACCTTCACACGAAATAGAGCCGAGCTTAACACCTCTACTTGAGACGCATCGACGAGGGCATACACCAGTCTATCAGCCTCGCTTAAGTAGGCTTCAATAGACAGCGGCTGCGACGGTACCGAAATTGTCACCGACTGAGATGCGCTGAAGCGAACCATAACTGAAAGCGAAATGAACGATATTTTTGCTCACATAGCTTACGCCATAAAGTATCGCCAGAACCGTCATAGGGCAACGGTTATGTAAGATACAATCCAGCGGAATACCGTCAACAGATGGCACTAGAAAGCGTATAAGCTAACCGTAACACTCTACAGCCTTAACATACCCATACCCTATGACGATTTCAATCGCCCATCTTGGCCCTAAGGGCACATTTTCAGAATTTGCAGCCGCGACCTATGCCGAAGCATTTGATACTCAGCCAACCGTATTGCAGGCCTATCCGACGATTGCCCAAGCCATCTATTCGACGGCTAAAAACCAAAGCGATTTTTGTGTCGTTCCAATTGAGAACTCCATAGGCGGTGGCGTAACCTTTACCCTAGACGCACTTTGGGAGGTTGAGACGCTACAAATTCAGCAGGCCTTTACCCTACCGGTGCAGCACGCCCTGATTTCGAGAGCAGATAGCCTCAATGACATTCAGAAAGTTTATTCCCACCCCCAAGCTCTATCGCAATGCCGTCAGTGGCTAGAAAACAACTTGCCCGGTGTTGACCTAGTACGTGCTAGCTCTACAGCCGAACCCTTGCCCCATATCCAGGAAAATGTCACAGCAGGCGCGATCGCCTCTAGCTGGGGCGCTAAAATTTACGACCTACCGATTTTGGCCTATCCGATTAATGACTTTGCTGATAACTACACTCGCTTTTGGGTGCTCGGACAAAAACCGTCAACGGCTACTGCCCCTCAAGAGAGCAAACAATACACCTCTTTAGCCTTTAGTCTAGGCAGCAATGAACCGGGGGCGTTGCTCAAGCCATTACAGCTCTTTTCTGTGCTGAATATTAATATGAGCCGAATTGAGTCGCGTCCGACAAAACGGTTGTTAGGCGACTACATCTTCTTTGTTGACGTAGAGGCGAGCGCCGAGGAGCAACCGCTAAAAACTGCCCTAGAACTGCTCAAAACCCATACCGACACCCTTAAGATCTTCGGCAGCTATAGTCTCACCGAAATCAAGCAAGTACCGTAAATAAACAAGTCCTGCAAAAGCACTAATCTAAAGCATCTTTCAGCAAAACCTCTTTAAGTGCTGTGCGAGCCGCTAAATTATTCCGGGTAGAGGTCAAAATTTCTGCTTCACGTTCCAAGCGCTTGAGCGTGCTTTGCATCTCTAGCAGGGCCTGCTGCTCAAGCGAAACACCATATAGCGTGCTAGCCACCCAATAGGAAAGCTCTAAGGGGAGAGCTGGAATATCTTCTGGGAACTCAATCTCTTGACTGGTCAGCTTACCCGATAGACGTACCACATCTCTGAGCAATCGATCTACTTCACTGGCCAAAGGGTCTAAGCTTTCTTCGACAGGCTCATCTTCGATCCATTCTACTAACCCTACGCGGTAGGGGGTCTCTCGCACATAGTCGAGGACTCGAAAGCGCTGCTGCCCTAGGGTCATAATCTTCATACGATCATCGGGCAACCGCTGACAATGAATAATTTCAGCGCAGCAGCCTACTTTGGCAATTTCACCCGAGGCCGGATCGATCATTAAGACACCAAACCTGCGATCGCCCTCAAGGATGGTATTCATCAGCATCCGATAGCGCAGCTCGAAAATATGTAAAGGTAACCGCCGACCTGGGAAAAGCACTAGCTCAGGCAGGGGGAAAAGCGGCAGTTCGCGAACGGCAACTGAGGAAGAAAAGTCCATTATGTCCAGAATAAAGCCAAGACAGCGATCCGAATTAAACGATACCGATAGACATGGCAAGTTGGTTACTGACCACATTCTAACGCAAGGCTTCCGCCCCTCGCCAGACAGACAGCCAGAGCAATTTATCCAAAAGCTTCCCCCTTCCAACCAACGGGGAAGCTCACAATAAACTCAAAATAGACTCCAAGAACGCTTGACATAACATGTGCCGGATACATAACGCCGACAGCAAGGTTACGCCAACAGGTAAATGCGCATCGCTTGGCCCATTGTCACGTCATGGTTTCAGCCAATATGCTGGACCTCGGCCCAGCGACTAACGCTATAGTTTCACTTCGATATCTACACCAGCAGGTAAATCGAGCTTCATCAAGGCATCAATGGTCTTGGAAGAAGGCTGATAGATATCAATGATGCGACGATGGGTGCGAGTCTCAAAATGCTCACGAGAATCTTTATCTACGTGGGGCGATCGCAGTACACAATAAATTTTACGCTTTGTCGGCAAAGGGATAGGGCCAACGGCAGTTGCATTGGTGCGGTTGGCCGTATCGACAATTTTTTCGCAAGAAGTATCAAGCAAGCGGCGATCAAAAGCCTTGAGGCGAATGCGGATCTTCTGCTGTTGAATAGTAGTAGCCATCGAGAATTCAGCGCCCTATATGGCGCTCATGTTGAGTTGTCTAGGTTCGATTCAAAGGGGCCAAAGCCCCAAAACTGTCTTTTCACTGACGCCTTTTCACTGGCGTCTTTTCACTGGCGTCTCTTTACTGGCCCTCTAGTAGGGGCAGTGGATAGGGGCACAAAAACCATACTCGGCCCTGCGCCCCTACAGAATAGATAGGTTATCTATACGTTATCCGCCGATCACTTATTTAGTGATTTTAGAAACAACGCCTGCACCTACTGTGCGACCACCTTCACGAATGGCAAAGCGCATACCCTGCTCAATAGCAATGGGATTAATCAGCTTTACATTCATTTTAATGCGATCGCCCGGCATCACCATCTCTGCTTCACTGCCATCATCAGCAGTAAAGCTCTCAATAGAACCGGTTACATCAGTCGTTCGCACATAGAACTGAGGCTTGTACCCAGGGAAAAACGGCGTATGACGCCCCCCTTCTTCCTTATTCAGTACGTATACTTCCGATTCAAACTCGGTATGAGGCGTAATGCTCTTGGGCTTAGCCAGTACCATGCCCCGCTCAATATCTTCTTTTTGAATACCGCGAAGCAAGACACCCACGTTATCACCAGCCATCCCAGAATCCAGCGTCTTCTGGAACATCTCAACACCTGTTACCGTGCTGCTGCGAGTCTCACGAATACCCACCAGCTCAACCACTTCACCTACTTTCACAACGCCGCGCTCAATTCGGCCAGTCGCAACCGTACCACGACCGGTAATCGAAAACACGTCCTCAACGGCCATCAAGAAAGGCTTATCCACCTCACGCTCAGGCGTCGGAATGTAAGCATCCACTTCATCCATTAGTGCATGAATTTTATCCACCCACTCATCATCGCCACGGCCTGTAGCAGGCGTTGCCATCAGCTTTTCAACGGCCTTGAGGGCAGAACCAGCCGTAATCGGAATATCATCGCCAGGAAAGTCGTAAGAACTGAGCAACTCACGCACTTCTAGCTCAACCAGCTCAAGCAACTCTTCGTCATCTACCTGATCTTGCTTGTTCAAGAACACCACAATGTTAGGGACGCCCACTTGGCCAGCCAACAAAATGTGCTCACGGGTTTGGGGCATGGGGCCATCAGCAGCAGATACCACCAAAATCGCACCGTCCATTTGCGCCGCACCTGTGATCATGTTCTTCACATAGTCAGCATGGCCAGGGCAATCTACATGGGCGTAGTGACGATTTTCAGTCTCGTACTCTACATGTGCCGTATTAATCGTAATACCGCGCGCTTTTTCCTCAGGAGCAGCGTCGATCTCATCATATCGCTGAGCCTTACCACCACCAGACGCTGCTAGTGCCATAGTAATAGCTGCTGTCAAAGTGGTTTTGCCGTGGTCAACGTGGCCAATAGTGCCGATGTTAACGTGGGGTTTGCTTCTTTCAAATTTTTCGCGTGCCATGAATTTTTCTACTGTGTTCCTAAAACTAACTATGCGTTCCCTTTGTTTCTGGCGATGATCGCCTCAGCCACATTACGCGGAACTTCCTCGTACTGACTGAACTCCATAGAGAAGGAGCCTCTTCCCTGGGTCTTGGAGCGGATATCGGTTGCGTAACCGAACATCTCAGACAAAGGTACCTTAGAGGCAACCGTTGTAACCCCATTTTCTGATCCCATGCCCTCAATTTGACCGCGACGAGAGTTTAGATCTCCCATCACATCGCCAAGGAAGTCTTCTGGAGCCTCTACTTCGACCTTCATCATAGGTTCCAAAAGAACCGGAGAAGCCTTCATCACTGCTTCTTTGACTGCCATAGAGCCAGCAATTTTGAATGCCATCTCCGAGGAGTCAACGTCGTGATAAGAACCATCCAGCAAAGTGACCTTTACATCAATTAATGGATATCCGGCTAGAATACCAGATTCACAAGCCTCTTTCATCCCTTGCTCGGCTGGCCCGATAAATTCTTTTGGAATTGTCCCTCCTACAATCTTACTGACAAACTCAAAGCCTGATCCTTCTTCACCGGGCTCTAGCTCAATGACAACGTGACCAAATTGACCTTTACCGCCACTTTGGCGAATAAACTTGCCTTCAGCCTGGGCCGACTTTAAAACGGTTTCACGATAGGCCACTTGAGGGGCACCAATATTAGCTTCTACTTTAAACTCTCGCAACATCCGGTTGACCAGAATATCAAGATGCAGCTCTCCCATGCCCGCAATAACGGTTTGGTTAGTCTCCGGGTCAATACTGACTCGAAGGTGGGATCTTCTTCAGAAAGCGACTGTAGGGCCTTCGAGAGCTTCTCCATATCCTGTTTGGTCTTAGGTTCTACCGCCACCGAAATCACAGGTTCAGGAATGTAAAGCGATTCCAGCAGAATAGGACTATCGGGATCGCAAATCGTATCGCCTGTGAAAGTGTCTTTAAAGCCTAAAGCAGCCCCCAAATCACCTGCACGCATTTCATCAACTTCAATACGCTCATCTGCTTTGAGAATGATCAGTCTGGAAATTCGCTCTTTTTTATCCTTGGTGGCGTTGTAAACATAGGTGCCCTTTTTGAGCACACCCGAATACACCCGAATGAAGGTCAGCCGACCGTAGGGATCAGCCATGATTTTAAAAGCTAGAGCGGCGGCAGGTTCATCATCACTAGCCGCACGGGTGCCCGTTTCACCATTGGGCAAAATCCCCTGAATCGCAGGGACTTCTGGTGGCGAAGGCAAATAATCGACCACCGCATCCAATAAAAGCTGAACGCCCTTATTCTTAAAGGCTGAGCCGCATAGCATTGGCACCATCTTGTCATGGATGGTGGCTTTGCGAATTCCCTTCATCAGCGCCTCAGACGAAATTTCTTCGCCTTCGAGGTAACGCTCCATCATGGCATCGTCAGTTTCAGCCACAGCCTCCACCAAAATGGTGCGGTATTCCTGAGCTTTTGCCTGCATTTCTGGAGGAATATCGGTTATTTGAATATCTGTCCCCAAATCGTTGGTATACAGGTGCGCTTTCATTTCGACCAGATCAATGACGCCTGCAAAATGATCCTCAGCCCCGATAGGAATCTGCAGGGGCACCGCTTTAGCGCGAAGACGGTCTTTCACCTGCTCGTAGACCTTAAAAAAATTTGCGCCAGTCCTGTCCATTTTGTTGACGAAGGCGATCCGCGGCACATGGTAACGATCGGCCTGTCGCCAAACCGTTTCAGACTGAGGTTGCACGCCGCCAACCGAACAAAATACAGCGACGACACCGTCAAGCACCCTCATAGAGCGCTCTACTTCAATCGTAAAATCGACATGTCCAGGCGTATCGATAATATTGATTTGATGATGACGCCAAGTTGTCGAGATCGCCGCAGCCGTAATCGTAATGCCGCGCTCTTTCTCTTGCTCCATCCAATCGGTAACAGCGTTACCATCATGGACTTCACCGATTTTATGAACGACCCCGGAATAAAACAAGATCCGCTCTGTAGTGGTGGTTTTACCCGCATCAATATGGGCGGCAATGCCGATATTTCTGACGTCTTCTAATGGCGTTTTACGAGCCACAATGACCTCCTTTGGAAGCTAACCTCAGCGCAAAAACTGCGATCATCTCAAATTATAAAAAAATCTTTAGCAAAATTACTAAGCAGTTGGCTCACTGACGCATTCGACCTATGCCGCCGCTCAACCCAGCAGGTTAACTCATCTCAAATAAAACCAGCCTCAACTCAAACCAATCTCAAATAAAAGCAGCCTCTACGGCATACAGCTTCGCCATACCCGTCAGCCTAAGCATTGAATAGGGTATGGCCTAATAGCGATAATGGGCAAATGCCTTATTGGCTTCAGCCATGCGGTGAGTTTCTTCACGTTTGCGAACCGCACCACCCGTTTCGTTATAAGCATCTATCAGCTCGTTTGCCAGCTTCATGGCCATTGTGCGACCGCCACGGGCACGTGAAAACTGAGTAAGCCAGCGTAACGACAGGGCTGTGCCGCGTTCTGAACGCACTTCCATAGGGACTTGGTAAGTCGCACCACCGACCCTGCGGGCTTTCACTTCAACCATCGGGGTGGTGTTGCGAACCGCTTGCTCAAAGACTTCTAAAGGTTCATTACCTGTACGCTCTTCAATAATTTTGAAGGCACCGTAGAGGATTTTATTAGCAACGGATTTTTTCCGCTGAGCATGATGCGACGAGACATCATACTGACCAAACGGCTGTTGTATACAGAGTCTGGGGGGACGGTACGCTTATGCGCGGCTGAACGGCGAGACATGAGGTGGTAACCCTATATAAAAGATCAGTGGAGAGTTAAGGTAGTCGATGAATTGACTCAAAAGAGTAAGAAGGCGCTGGGAATAGTCGAATTTCTGTATTCGTTAAAGGGTTTAATTTCGAGCAGAGGCTTAATTTTGAAAATATTTTTACTGATGGCGCAGAACGCAACGAAACCTAACAAATTCACCAATTGAGGGGTCTCAGCATTACCGACCTCACGGCAAACTTAAGTTAGACCTACACCAAAAGTTCAGCAGATCCACAAAATTAATGCGCTCTTAACTGAAACAACTTCAGTTAAAGACCGATTGATCAGGTGGAGATCCTAGGACTCGGCTTTAGGCTTTTTAGCACCGTACTTAGAGCGCCCTTGACGCCGATCTTTAACGCCAGCGGTGTCTAGAGTGCCGCGAATAATGTGATACCTGACGCCGGGAAGATCTTTGACTCGACCACCACGAATCATCACAACCGAATGTTCTTGAAGGTTGTGACCAATGCCAGGAATGTAGGCAGTGACTTCAAAGCCAGAGGTTAGACGAACCCTGGCCACCTTTCTCAAAGCCGAGTTGGGTTTTTTAGGCGTAGTGGTGTACACACGGGTGCAAACACCACGGCGCTGAGGGCAACTTTTAAGCGCTGGAGACTTTGTTTTTTTGGTTAACTTTGTACGCTCAGTGCGAATGAGCTGTTGAATCGTAGGCATAAGCCGGGGGGTTAGTTACTCCACCAAATAAGTTTTCACGAGATCCGATAGTATCAATTTAATTTTTATCTTGTCAATCACTTCTAACATTTGGTTATCAAAAGCCTTGGTTATCAAAAGCCTTGGTTGTCAAAAGCCGTTTGCCAAGAGCCAGCTACCCATAGCTAGCTGATAGAGACCGCATTACTGAGTAGAAATCGCGAAGGCATACCCGCAACGGCAGCTTTCAGTCGCTAGGGGATTGTCAAACCGAAAAGCCCCACCGGTCAGGTTTTCGGAAAAGTCTATTTTGAGATTGCGGATGTTTTCTAGGCGATCGCGATTCACCGCTAACCGCACATGGGCAAAGACCTCTCCTGTGAAATCATAGATTTCGTCATCGTCATCCACCGACTGAGTCAAGCTGAGCACGTAAGACCATTGGGCGCAGCTACTCGGCTGCAAATCCAATCGGCAAATAGCATCGGGCTGCTGCTGACGGTGGCGCAAGCGATTAATTTCTTGGCAGGCAGCAGGCGTAAGCTGAATCATAGCGATTGATCACGACTGATCACGACAAAAAAGGGACGCTATCTGTAGCGTCCCTTTTATCATACAAGTCAATTAGACCGGCCCAAGCCCTCTCAGGCTATGACCAATTCTGATTTTAGACATCTCAGGCTTTAGGGGTCAGGCTCTATGCCTCATAGAATCTATGCATCATGACGAGCATAGTCGTCTTGATAGCGAACAATGTCATCTTCACCGAGATACTCTCCGTTTTGAACTTCGATCAAGATGAGGGGAATCACACCTGAATTTTCTAGCCGATGGGTAGTACATGGCGGTACGTATGTGGACTGATTGGTGCACAGCATGGTTTCTTTTTCACCGCAGGTAACCAGTGCCGTACCGGAAACCACAATCCAATGCTCGCTACGATGATGATGCATCTGCAAACTGAGACGATGACCAGGCTTTACTTCAATACGCTTAATTTTGTAACCAATGCCTTCTTCTAGCACGGTAAACGATCCCCAAGGCCGTAGCTCAGTAGCAGCAACGCCTTCAAAGCTACTAGAATCTTTCAAATCCGTGATTTGGGCTCGTTCTTGAGTTTGAACCATGGTAATAATAATTTCCTCTGTATTAATCAGCTTGATGCTGAAGTAAGCTTTATGCGGAACCGGTTTAGGCTTGACACTTAGAAAATGATTGCATTTGAGTGCA
This sequence comes from Phormidesmis sp. RL_2_1, assembly GCA_012033015.1. Classification (GTDB taxonomy): domain Bacteria; phylum Cyanobacteriota; class Cyanobacteriia; order Phormidesmidales; family Phormidesmidaceae; genus Phormidesmis. The sequence goes on along the minus strand of JAAUPS010000082.1, from coordinate 10,242 downwards.
TTACAGACCCATATTAACAACCTACTTCCTCAGTGGGTATGTGACGAAAGCAACAGCTCTATGTTCTCTATGAAGTCTTCATACGTATCAATTGGGGTTGAAGTACAACGCTAAAGTACAGAATCGTACTGGCATTGATAGCTTTGGCCACTTAGCGCTGTAGAGTTTCAATCAATGAAATTGTCGATAGGCATTGATGCTAGCTATGGCGCTATACACAAAGTGATGATCATCAAGCCATTGATGAACGCTATTGCTGCACCAGCGAGCCGTCAAGATCATGATGCTCATCTGGCGATATTGTTCCCAGCATGATTCTCTCTGACGCCCTTATTGCTGAGCCTCTATTGCTAGTGTTAAGCCATAATTATGGCTGAATTATGGCTGACCTAAGACAAATAGCCCGATGCCATTGTTCACCCGAGCAGCGGTGTGGGGTAATCGGTTGAGTAATTGCCCACCTAAATACAGGCTAGAAGAACTTCCCCCGTCTAAGTTGAGCGCGTCTACAGAGCCGAGTTGCTGCATGATTTGAGCAGCTTCGGTGAGGGTGGGGCCGCGTCCGCCTACACGATCATGCATGGTGGCAATAATCCAGGTGCCATCGGCGGTTTTGCCGACGGCGGTACGCGGGGCCGAACCTTGAATGAAGTTGGTGCTGAAACCTTCTAACTGAGGATTGAGGACAATGTTGCGATCGCGAATCAACAATGGCCCACCGCCTATGACATTGGGGTACTGCTCGAAAACAGCAGGCTGGCTTTGGCTAGAGAGCACCACCCTCGAACCAGTGGCAAATTGACTGGCTGCGCCTCGATTGCTTCTCAGCGTCAGCAAATAGCCATCCGCAGGAATAGGCACGCTGCCGCTGCCCGCATTGCCCATGTTTTGTTGCCCTATGACTGCATCATTGCGGACGGTGACAACAATCTCACCGTCTACAATTGGCTTGTAGCTAGCGCCCCAACCTGAGGTATAGCGGCCAATTCCGGCTTGCACGTATCCACTGTTAACCGTAAGCACCGGTAAGGTTTGACCTGACTGGGTGGTCACAGATTCCGCTAAGGCAAAACGGTCCATAATCAAATCGCCTTGATCATTCCAGGCCATGGCACCACGACCCAAAATTGGCCCTGAGATCCATCTGCCGTTGTTGCGAACAGCCCCTAGAGGAAGCTGATTATTGCGATTAAAAAAACCGGCGTTCACAGCGGCGGTGACGCGCTGCTGCTGAGCTTGGCTCAAAAGCGGTTCAATCCCAATAGCACTGGTAGGATTTGCCTGAATGGGGCGAACCGCTAGGGCGGCGCTAGGCCGCGCAATCAGCATATATACCGGGAAGCGATGAGCCCCGATAGCAACGTACTGCTGCCGCCAGCGCAGCCCCGGAGCCCAAGCCACGTCTCGCTCGACCATGGCATCTTGACGAATGTCAATAACAACGCGATTGGGATTACCCGTAGACCAAACTTGCGGCGTAGCGCCGTCTTTTGTTTTGATTTTGATGACAGTGCTACCGCTAAGCGGTGCCACGTCAAGTTGGGTGATCAGATTGCCTGGAATTGCCTTAAAGGCTGAGACCAGTTGCGGGGTAATGGCTCCCGCTATGGTGATGGTATAACCATCAGCGGCATTCATTTGCCATAGGGTAGGGGCACTGAGATCGACGACGATGCGATCGCCCCACGTTTGCCGTCCTTGACGCACAGCATTGACTTGACTCTGGGGTAAGTTCAGCCGCAAAACCGTTCCGGCGGGCTGAACCTGCCAGCTAGATTTCAGCGCCAGATCAGAAATATCTAAATAGCGATCGGTAGCATCCCACCAAGCTGGTAAAGTAATCACCCCATCCTGACTAGCCGAAAACCATCGCACGGGCTGCTGAGCAGGCTCAGTTGTACTCAGCAGCTCAATGCCCATGAGATTTGTCATGCTGGCACTGGAAATACCGATGCGGCCGTTCTTTTGCTGCCAAAATCCGGTCAGCGTGTTGCCATTAATCTGAATGCGGTTACCCGAAACAGCGGTCGTATCGTTGGCTTGGGCAACCGGCTGATAGGGCTGAAGCTGAAAAGGCTGTAAGGGCTCTAAAGGCTGCTCTAGAGCCACAGGTTGGAAAGCCGTCGGTTGGGAAGAAATAGCTTGATGGCCGCTAGGTGCAGACAGCAAGTGCAAGACAGGCTGAATCCCAACTGAATTTAAAGCAGCCCAACCTAGACCAGTCATAATGCCAAACAAACCAACCTTTCTCAGGGTGGGCTGACCAGATAGTCGATGGCGAAATGGCAACATATGACGAAATGACATGACGTTTTCAGGCAAAAGCCAATGGTTCAGAATTGAAAATGGATTTCAGGGTATTGAGGCAATAGCAGTTAAAGATTGATCTGAAGTCAAAGATTGATCTAAAGGCTCGTCATCACAGTTCAGGCAGTACAGGCAGTGCAGACCGTGCAGGCCGTGATTTATGACGAAACGCCTAAGCCCAACACTTTCCGCAATCATCAGAAAAATTACTAGAAAATATCACGATAAAAATACAGTCCCGCAAAGCCAAATTAGGCTCATTGGGATTAGGGCTGAAGCTGCCGTTCTTTAGGGTTACTCGAAATGGCTTGAATGTCCGCAAATGTTCCAAGAAAGTTACTTAAACTTCTGTAACTGACTCTCTGCGTATTTTTTCTGTCAGTATTTTTGCTCAGTGTTTTTGCTCAGTGTTTTTGCTTAGTTTTTCTGTAGACGTGCTGATTCTATGAGCTAGCCATGGAGCACTATCGTCAAATACGGCCAGTGATTTTATTGTCTCTAGGGGCAACTCTGGGAGAAAAAGGAGCACAGGCTACTTCATTATCACTTAATATTTCTCTATACTTTTTGTATATCTGCCTGCAGTTTCCTGCTTTCATTACGCTTCTCAACAGCGAAGACCAAGGCACGATGGCAAGAGAGTGCAAAAGCAAGCGTCTCATGCATCTTTGAAAGTCTTTCGATATACGATTTTTGAATCGTCAAGTTTTTCTGCCCTTTCCATTTAATTTTCATTTAGGTATTACACGCGTGACTCTCAACCCAACCACTTTTCAGACCGATGTATTAGAACCCTTAGGGCCTAGCTGGTTAGTAGAAGAGCGGGACGCCTGCGGGGTCGGATTTATTGCTCACCAGCAGGGACGAGCAAGCCATCGGCTGGTCGCAGATACCCTCACAGCACTGAACTGTATGGAGCATCGGGGTGGTTGCTGCGCAGATCAAGACTCGGGAGATGGCGCTGGCATTATGACAGCGATTCCGTGGAAACTTCTGCAAGCTTGGGCTGACCAAGCAGGATTAGGCCCACTGAATCTGGAAAAGACCGGCGTTGGGATGCTGTTTTTACCCCAGCAGGATGAAGCGGCAAAGCTGGCTAAAGCGATATTTGAGCAGGCCGTTAGTGACACTGATCTGATGTTCTTGGGTTGGCGGAGCGTGCCTGTCGTACCAGAGGCGTTAGGCCCTTTGGCCCTAAAATTTCAGCCCCAGGTGGCCCAGGCAGTGATTACCTCGGAGCAGCTAGCTGGCGATGACTTAGAGCAAGCGCTATTTTTAGCTCGCCGTCGCTTTGAGCAGGCCCGGACGCAAAAAGTTGTAGCCTCTGGGCAGCCCCATTTGGCTGAAGCTTATGTGTGCTCTTTTTCGACCCGCACCATTGTGTACAAGGGCATGGTGAGATCGGCGGTGCTAAGTCAGTTCTATCAAGATTTGCAAAACCCGGATTACGAAAGTGCCTTTGCGGTGTACCACCGCCGTTTTAGCACCAACACGTTGCCTAAGTGGCCTTTGGCCCATCCTATGCGACTGCTGGGTCACAATGGTGAAATCAATACGCTGATTGGCAATATCAATTGGATGAGTGCCCGCGAGGCTGATTTGTCTAGCTCAGTGTGGGGCGATAATTTGACGCTACTGAAGCCAATTGTAGATGCCAACAATAGTGATTCGGCCAACTTAGACAATGTCATGGAACTGCTGGTGCGCACGGGGCGATCGCCAGCTCAAGCCCTGACAATGATGGTACCGGAGGCATACCACAACCAACCTGAACTGGCCAACTATCCCGAAATTGTCGATTACTACGAGTATTACAGCAGTATCCAAGAACCTTGGGATGGCCCTGCTTTGATTGTATTTTGCGACGGCAAGCAGGTAGGGGCCACATTGGATCGCAACGGCTTGCGTCCGGCGCGCTACGTGATTACTCAAGATGGCTATGTGATTGTTTCTTCAGAAGCAGGCGTGGTGGATATTCCCATAGAAGATGTGGTCGAAAAAGGACGCCTAGGCCCCGGTCAAATGCTGGCTGTAGATTTTGAGGAAGGCCATGAAATCCTGAAAAATTGGGAGATTAAACAGCGTATTGCCCAAGCTCAACCCTATGGCCAGTGGCTAGCCGAAAGGCGAGTGGAGCTTGAGCCGCAGCTTTTTAGTGAAGAGACGCGATTGACCACACAGCGCTTGCTGACACAGCAAACTGCCTTTGGCTATACCGCTGAAGATGTGGACATGATTATTCAAGATATGGCCGCCCAGGGAAAAGAGCCGACCTTTTGTATGGGAAACGATACGCCCTTGGCGGTGCTTTCGGATAAGCCTCATCTTTTGTATGACTACTTTAAGCAGCGGTTTGCTCAGGTGACCAATCCACCGATTGACCCGCTTAGAGAACGGTTGGTGATGTCACTGGCGACACAGCTAGGGGCGCAAGGTAATTTGCTCGAAGAGCACCCGGAACAGGCACGGCTGATGAAGCTAGAATCGCCGGTCATCAACGATACGGAGATGGCGATGATTCGCCAGTCGGACTTTCCCACGAGCGATCTTTCGACGCTGTATGCTGTGGCCATGGCCAACGGGGCTAGGCGCTGCGGTCGCAGCGCTGTGTGAGCAGGCGGCGGCAAAAGTTAAATCGGGCAGCCAAATTTTGATTTTGAGCGATCGCCTAGATGCCAGCGGTCATCTTTGTGTGCTCTCTGACGAGCAAACCTACATTCCGCCTTTGGTGGCTGTCGGCGCAGTCCACCACTATTTGATTGCCCATGGACTGCGGATGCAAACCTCGCTGATTGTCGATACCGCTCAGTGCTGGAGCACTCACCACTATGCTTGCTTGCTGGGCTATGGGGCGACGGCAATTTGCCCTTATCTGACCTTGGAGAGCGTCCGCCACTGGTGGGCAGATCCTAAAACCCAAAAGCAAATGGATTCGGGCAAGCTGCCGGTTTCTACCCTGAATGGCGCGCAGGCGAATTATCGTCAGGCGGTAGAAAATGGCCTATTAAAAATTCTCTCCAAGATGGGAATTTCTTTGATTAGCAGCTATCGCGGTGCGCAGATTTTTGAAGCGGTAGGCATTGGCCGCGACTTATTGGATTTATCGTTTAGGGGCAGTGTATCGCGGCTGGGCGGTTTGGGCATTGAAGAATTGGCCCAAGAAACCATGTTGTTTCATCAAAAAGCATTTCCTGCGCTGACGCGTAAGCGTTTGGAAAATATGGGTTTTGTACAGTCGCGGCCCTCGGGTGAGTATCACATGAATAACCCGGCGATGACCAAGCTGTTGCACAAGGCCGTCGAAACCAAGCAGTACGATCACTACGAGGTTTATCGTCAGCAGTTAAAGGCAAGGCCCATTTCGGCACTGCGTGATTTGCTCGATTTTAAAAGCGATGCTAGCCCCATTGATCTGGCTGAGGTCGAGCCTGTCGAAGCCATTATGCAGCGATTTTGCACAGGCGGCATGTCGTTAGGCTCGCTCTCGCGCGAAGCGCATGAGACCTTGGGCATTGCCATGAACCGGATTAATGGCAAATCGAATTCAGGGGAGGGCGGTGAAGATAGCGTTCGGTTCAAAGTGCTAGATGATGTCGATAGTGAGGGGCGATCGCCGACTTTACCTCACCTGCAGGGCTTGCAAAATGGAGATACGGCCTCTTCGGCGATCAAGCAGGTGGCCTCGGGTCGCTTTGGGGTGACGCCAGCGTATTTGATGAGTGCTCAGCAAATTGAAATCAAAATGGCCCAAGGGCAAAACCGGGAGAAGGCGGTCAGTTACCGGGGCCCAAGGTAAGTGAGTATATTGCCTCGCTACGCAAATCTAAGCCTGGGGTAACGTTGATTTCACCGCCGCCGCACCACGATATCTATTCGATTGAGGATTTGTCTCAGCTTATTTTTGATTTGCACCAAATCAATCCGCGAGCGGGCGTGTCGGTTAAGCTGGTGGCCGAAGTGGGCATCGGTACGATCGCAGCCGGTGTGGCTAAAGCGAATGCCGATGTGATCCAAATTTCTGGTCACGATGGGGGAACAGGTGCTTCCCCACTCAGTTCTATTAAGCACGCGGGTTTGCCTTGGGAGTTGGGCCTGACAGAAGTGCATCGCGCTTTGCTGGACAACCAACTGCGCGATCGCGTCACCCTCAGAGTAGATGGCGGCCTCAAAACTGGCTGGGATATCATGATGGGTGCACTGATGGGCGCAGAAGAATACGGCTTTGGCTCGATCGCCATGATTGCCGAAGGGTGCATTATGGCCCGTGTATGCCACACCAACCAATGTCCGGTGGGCGTAGCAACGCAGCAAGAAGTGTTGCGTAAGCGCTTTTCGGGTACACCGGGAAAGGTGGTGAATTTCTTTTATTTTATTGCCCAAGAAGTGCGCGCTTGCTCGCAAAGTTGGGCTATCGCTCACTCAATGAGATTATCGGACGCGCTGATTTGCTCACGCCTCGCGATGATGTGTCGCTGAGCAAAACAAAGTCGTTGGATCTATCTAGCTTGTTGCATCTGCCAGATGTGACGACTGATCGCGCTTGGCTAGAGCACGGTGAGGTGCACACCAATGGGCCTGTGCTAGACAATGAAATTTTGGCTGATGCGGCGGTCAAAGATGCGATCGCCCACCATGGCACAGCGGCTAAGACTTGGAATGTGGTGAATACAGATCGCACCGTCGGCGCGCGTGTAGCCGGTGCGATCGCCCAAAAATATGGCAACGAAGGCTTCGGCGGCCAGCTTAACTTCACCTTTAAAGGCAGCATAGGCCAAAGCTTTGGCGCTTTCAACCTAGGGGGAATGAGCCTCACCCTCATCGGTGAAGCCAATGACTACGTCGGCAAAAGCATGAACGGCGGTGAAATTGTCATTAAGCCATTTGAAAACGCCACCTACGAAGCGTCTCAAAATGTGATTGTCGGCAACACCTGCCTATACGGTGCCAGCGGCGGCACCCTATATGTCAACGGCATTGCCGGTGAACGATTTGCCGTACGCAATTCAAAAGGCATCGCCGTCCTAGAAGGCGCAGGCGATCACTGCTGCGAGTACATGACCGGCGGCGTTGTGGTCGTTCTCGGCAGCGTTGGGCGCAACGTTGGCGCTGGCATGACAGGTGGACTAGGCTACTTCTTGGATGAAACGGGAGACTTCCAAACTCGGGTGAATCCAGAGATTGTGCAGGTACAAAAAGTACTCACAAAAGCCGGGGAACAGCAGCTCAAGTCGCTCATTGAAGCCCACGCTGAGCGGACAGGCAGTCCTAAAGCCAAGACTATTTTGGCCGATTGGCAAAATAGATTGCCTCAGTTCTGGCAAGTGGTGCCGCCCTCTGAAGCAGACAGCGCCGAAGCATTTGTTCAAAAAGACAAGGTCACTAGCGCAGTGAGCTAGCTAGAGCCAGACAAAGGCTTTAAACCATCAACCCTATCCTTCCCTTAGAAAGTTAGGGTTGATATCGAGCACGTGACCATAGGGCCATTCTGAAACTCGAATCGCAAAGTAAGAATGCATCCTTACTTTGCGATCAGCCAAAACACTTTGCGATCAGCCAAAACACAGCACAATCCATATAACGACTTCGCCATCGCAAACCGCTATTGAGCCACCGGCATCTCGCAAAACTCAACCTGCACCTGTCGCGTTTTGAGCATCTCAGTAAGCATCTGATCTTGATAATTCTCAGGCAATCTCATGGAGTCGAGACCAGGGATGAGCTGAGCAATCATTTTGATTTGAGATTTGACCATGCCCATAACATCGAGATCGAATTCAAACTGAGCAGACAGTGCCCCTCGGCTCAGCCGTTCATAGGCAACCGATTGCCAAGTTGGTTCACCCGCGAGCCAAGGATTTTTTTGTAATGCAACAGGGGTGAGCAGACAACCGGTGCGTTTAGGATATGAAAAACTTTTTGGTGAAGCTGAGCGGACGGTGATGCCTTGCCATCTGTATCTAACACAGTCGGGAGTGGCGTTATTGTAATTTTGGTAGCACCTAGCTGACCCAAAAGAGATAGCAGCGCCTGCTCTCGTTCTTGAAACAAGCTAGAAAAGTAGTCAGTGACAGGAAGGTAATGGTTTTGGCGAGATTTAAAAGGATGTTTGCGATAGGTACGCCCTAAGAGGGGATGGCCCAGAGGAAATAAAATATCATTAGGCAGTTCATCGGGCCGGACATAATCAACCAGACGATTTGACCAAGGTACAAGGTTGAGCTTGGCCAATTGCTGAAACAGCAGTCGAGCATCGTGATTGCGATGCTGAATGAGGCTAGGATCGTTAGTTTTTTGATACTTTTCCTGTAGAAGAGCGTTAATTGTCCAAAATAGTGGCGTGACCGCTTTAGGTAAAGACAACGCGGTGAGCGTTAAGACAGAATTTATTTCCGAATGGGTTAAAAAGGCCAGTGACTGCATGGCCTTTTTAAGCTCTATTTCAGCTCGGGTGATATAGACATCTGTTTGGCCATGGAGCACCAGTTGCTTGGTTTTAGCAACCATATCACCCGGCATTTCGCCATGTTCCAAAATATGTAGCAGCGGCTTAGAAAGCGGTGCCCCAACCAGCGGCTGAATATTGCTTTTGGCCAGACGATCGAGCTGTCCGTGAGTTGATGCATGGGATGGGCGTTGGCGTTTTAGCATGGGGGAGGGCGCTTGCTTCAGTCCCACACAATATATCTGGCTGCGTGGCTTTGCCTTGTAGGATGCAGTACCTTTTGTGTCAGATATCTAACAGCTAGCACTGAGAAAACTCAGAGATTACACGAGATTACACCTTTTGGCGAAGTTTGTGGCGAAGCTGATGGCACAAGCAGGGACAACCCGACAAACATTTGCGAAGTGATACGTTTTTAGCCTACCGCAACGACGCTTCGAGTTAGGCTGTGCACAGAAATAACATGTGTAGATGACGATATGCTTTTGCGCTCTATTTTCACAGATGTATCTGCTGCATTTGACAATGTTTATAGCGGTTGGATTCTGTGGAATTTATTTTTAGCCTTTGTGCCTTTGTTTCTGAGCTTTTTGTTGTTTCGCAGGCACGAGCTGACTGACAAACGAATGCAGGTAGCGTTGGTACTCATGAGTGCCATAGGTGTGGTGGGGCTATGGCCAAGGCTAACTAGAATTATGCAGGTGCAAATGCAGTTAATGGATGCGCTAGAGTCGGGGAATCGCGTCGCTGAACTAAAAGTATTGTGGTGGCTTACGCTGATACTCATATCGTTAGCTATGAGCGTTTTTCTATTCAATCGAGAAAAAAGCAGACGCACCGTACTGTGGTGGCTAGGTCTCGTCAGCTTCATCGCCTTTTTGCCCAACGCGCCTTACGTTCTCACCGACATTATTCACCTGATAAAAGGGACTAGTTCTGGCGTCCTGCGGGTATGGGTTGTGGCTTTGGTCTTTATTCCTATTCACACAGTTGCGATTTTGATCGGGTTCGAAGCCTATGTGCTGTCTATCTTGAACCAAGCCTACTACCTCAAGAAAAAAGGCAATGAGCGCTTGATTTTACCGATGGAATTATTCATCCATGGGTTGAGCGCTGTTGGCATTTATCTCGGTCGCTTTGTGCGGCTCAACAGTTGGGATTTGGCCACTGATCCAACAAGTGTACTCATCATCACCCTCAATACACTGACCAACAAACGTCCAGCAGCCGTTGTATTGGTGACCTTTATTATTTTGACGATACTGTACTGGATCATGAAGCAAATTACCCTAGGCATTAAGCTGCGCATTTATTACAGCAAACGAGGAATCGATGCTCTTGATTTATAGCAAAGTAAGGATGCATTCTTGCTTTTTCTTGGTGAGCATTCCTTAGCGCCGCAAAGCGACGCAGGGTCTCACCGCTGTCTTGGTGAGCTTTCCTTAGCGCCGCAAAGCGACGCAGGGTCTCACCGCTGTCTTGGTGGAGCTTTC
>JAAUPS010000296.1 GCA_012033015.1 Phormidesmis sp. RL_2_1 | reverse complement strand
GACGTATGAATCCAATACGCCGATGGTAAAGCAGTTTGTAGAGCACAATGAATTTCGTATTCATGAAAATCCAGAAACGGCCAAGCTGATTCCAGACTATTACCGTCATCATGCCAGAGTTGTTGAAAATCTGAGAGGGCTGAGTGACTGTGTGCTGGTGGATGTAGGCGGTATGCCACAGGTGGAAAAGCAGCCGTTGATTGAGCAGTGTACGCACTACATTGTGATTAGTCGCTTAGCGGAAGCTATAGAACAATGGCATCAGTTTTGCGGGCCGACGCTTCAGCCGGTGGCGGTTGTCAGTAGTGTGTTAGAGGCGACTCAGCGGATTGATCGTCAAGCGCCCATTTTGGAAGTAACGGCTGGCCCTTGGATAGACAGCGCATCTGTTAATTTTCCGAGGTGTGTGCTGGAGCGCTGTATGGCGATTATTTTGAACGGGGTCTTTTAGTGCTTCTTGGTGCTGCTTGGTGCTGCTTGGTGCTTTAAAGCGCTAGGAAGTGCCTGCTTCCAACGGCCAGTAGTCTGTTGTTAAGATATTAACCGGTACTCCTTTGTGAAACGCAATCCTATTATCGAGATTCTGGCTGACCCGACAAAGTCTTTTCTGGCTAACTTTGTACTGGGTACGCTGGTGTTCACTATTGTTTCTGACGGTGTCTCTGATTTGTTTTGGCAGGGCATTCAGGGCTGGGCCAACACGCAGCTTTGGATGAGTGAATGGCTGTTTCGCTTAACTGTGAGTGCTGTTCTCATTTTGTTGGTGTTGGCGGTGATTTATTTTACGAACTTTACACGATTTGTGCGCTCTCAACTGACCAACGTGGGCCTGATAGCTGGGCCGATCACAACTAACAACGTTTTTCCATTGACGCGGGCTTATCCTGGTTTGATTGTGCTGATGAGCCCAAAGATGGAAAATCCACCAGCCGAGATTGCGATCCGTCATCACTTGCAGAACAATGCGCTGAGAGTTTGTTGGATTATTTGCACCCATCAATCGCGGGAAGCGGCCAGGGCAATGGTGGATAGGCTTAAGCGATCGGGGGCTGAGTCGGTGCGGTTTTACTACGACAGCGATCCGATAGAAGATGTGGAACTGCGTAGCCGATCGCTCTCTATGCTGGTGCCGGATGACAAGGTAGATGATCCCAACCATATCCGTAAGCTAGTAGAAGGCATTTATGCGGATGTGCAGCGTATTGGGTTTGATGAGTCTGAGGTGATTGCTGACTACACAGGTGGGACAAAGGGGATGACGGCTGGGCTATTGCTGGCCTGCACTAAGCCAGAGCGGCCTTTGCAGTATCTTTCTCAGGTGAACTATCCGCAGATTATGGCGGTGCAGCTTGCCTACAGGCTGAAGCCGCAAAAACAAGCTGACGGATAGTTGTCGGCTTGCCCCTAAATCCTCAATTTTGGCGGCTTCGAGGCAACACGCGAATTTACTCCTACTCAATTCATAACAGCGATGGCTAAACAACAGGCGGCTAGCCCTAACAGTAAACAGGGGCTGAGGCGGCGCTTTTTAGCACTACAAAATTTTGAACTGGCCTGGGATAAGGTAGCCACTAATGCAGGCTGCGCAGGGGTAGATGGGGAGAGCGTAACCGCGTTTGGCTATCGAAAAGAGTACGCGCTGCCCCAACTGCGAACAGCCGTGGCGAGGGGAACGTATCGACCTTTGCCGCTACGGCAGTTGTTTATTCCGAAAAAAGACGGTCAGTGGCGTGAGTTAGGAGTGCCCTCGGTACGCGATCGCATCGTGCAGCAGGCGCTGTTGCAGGTACTCCATCCGCTGATGGAAAAAGAATTTGAGCCCAGTAGCTTTGCCTATCGGCCAGGGCGATCGCATCTCATGGCGGTGCAGCAGGTGGCTGATTGGCGCGATCAAGGCTACGACTGGGTGCTAGACGCGGATATTGTGAAATATTTTTCAAATATTAGGCACAGCAGGTTGATTCATGAGGTGGATGAGCGACTAAATGCGCCCTGGGTTCTTGAGTTGGTAAGGGCCTGGGTGGAAGTGGGCGTACTGACAACAGGGGGGATTGTGCTGCCGCAAAAGGGCATTCCTCAGGGGGCGGTGATTTCGCCGTTGTTAGCCAACATTTATTTAGATGATTTTGATCAGCGTCTGGGCGAACTGGGCCATAAGCTGGTTCGGTTTGCTGACGATTTTGTGGTGCTTTCGCGATCTCGTCGTCGGCTGTTGGCAGGACGCGCGGAGGTCGCCAAATTGTTAGACGAAGCAGGTCTGTTATTGCATCCCGATAAGACGCGAATGACGCACTTTGATCAAGGGTTTCGGTTTCTCGGTCATGGATTTGCAGGCGATTTGATTGTGCCGTTAAAGCGGCCCCAAAAGCGGCCCCAAAAGCGGCCCCAAGACCGGCCCCAAAACCGGCAGCGAAGGGTGATTGATCCGCAACCTGAGCTGAGGGTAGTGCATACGGAAAGCAGTACAGGGCCAACGGAGATGCAGCAGGCGTTGTTGGAAGCGCTAAAGGCGCAGCAGCAGCCGATTCCACCACCGCTGTATACGGTGCTGGGGTACAAGGTGAGATCTGAGGAGAAGGCTAAAAAGCGGGTTGATATTGAGTCTACGGAGTTGAGTTGGAGCAGTGGCATGTCGAGTTTGTATGTGATGCAGCAGGGAACGTATTTACGGAAGGATTATGGGCGGTTTGTGGTGGAGCCGCCAAAGGGTGAGGCGTTGGAGATTCCGATTCGAGAGGTGGAGCGGATATTACTATTTGGCAATGTGCAGGTGAGTACGGCGGCGATGGGAAGCTGTATGCAGCTTCGGATTCCGATGATTTTTTTGAGTCAGCTTGGCGATTATAAAGGGCACTTGTGGAGTGATGGGTCGCCAGATTTGGTGGTGGAAACAGCGCAGTTTGACCGGCAAAAAGACATAGCGTTTAAGGTGGCGATCGCGCGGGCGATGGTGCGCGGTAAGCTGATAAATTCTAAGCAATTGTTATTGCGTCTGAGGAGAGAGGATAGCCATCCGGCGGTGGCAGGAGCGATATTACGAATCACGGATGTGATTGCTACGCTCGATCGATTAGCCACTGAGCAATCATTAGATGGGATGACACTGGAGCAAACTCGTGGTTATGAGGGGTTTGGGGCGGCGCAGTATTTTGCAGCGTTGAATCATTTGATTCGCAATCCGGGGTTTAGCTTGCCGAAGCGAGCGTTTCATCCGCCGCCGGATCCGATGAATTCGCTGTTGAGTTTTGGGTATACGCTACTGTTTAACAATGTGTTTAGTTTGTTGATTACTGAAGGGTTGAATCCGTATTTGGGGAATTTGCATGGGGCGGAGCGGACGAAGGCGTATTTGGCGTTTGACCTGATGGAGGAGTTTCGTTCGCCTGTGGTGGATACGTTGGTGATGAAGCTGGTGAACAAGAAGGCGATTCGACCGACTGATTTTACTTGGCCAACTGAGAAGGGTGGGGTGTACTTAACTGGGCCAGCTCGGCGATTATTTCTCAAGCGATTTGAGGAGCGAATGGGTGAAACGGCTACTCATCCGGATGTTAAAGAGCCGGTTTCATACCGACGGATTATCCATTTACAGGTGAAGCGCTATGTAAAGTCGCTGTTAGGAAATCGGCCTTATGAGGCGTTTCGGCGGATTATTTAGTACGGATGTGACGCTATAGCGTTGGTCACTTGGCTGAAGTCCACAGTGCTGGCTGAAAGCCTCACAGAACAGCAGGCCAAGTGACTCGCGGCGTACGAATGCATCCGGCACACGCTATAGTATGGTTACACGCTATAGTATGGTTAACTTATTTGTAAAGCCCTTAGATTCAGCGGTTTGAGGGTTTTGTTTTGCGGTAAGTTTGCCTGATTACGGATGCTAGTGGTGGTGGTTTACGATGTTCCCGATGATAAGCGGCGCACTAAGCTAGCGACGTTTTTGGAGGGCTATGGACGGCGGGTGCAGTATTCGGTATTTGAGTGTTTTTTAAGTTTGGCTGAGATGCGAAAGCTGCATCAGCAGGTGGCCAAGCGAGTGAAGGCGGCTGAGGATAATGTCAGGTTTTATTGGATTTCGGAAGAGGCTTTGACTCAGGTATTGACGATTGGCAGTGAGCCACCGGATGAGCCGCCAGATACTTATGTTGTTTAGCTGGCGTTGTTTAGCTGGGTTGCTGATAGGAATGATGGCTGACCACGCACCTCGCCTAACGGCTGAAACGCCTATTTTTTCGTTGACATCCGTGGGGCCTTATGTAGCAAGGGTTTCGGCGATGTTCTGTGCGATTATGGGAAGCTAGTATAATGCAAATATTGACGTCCGTGGTTTGGCTTTCTAGAGTCCGCTCTGTGAAAGGCTTCTACAGGGGGTCACCTTACCGAGCTGTTGAGTTCGGAATAGTTGGAAACGCAACGAGTTAGATCTACAGATCCGAGGACAGCGCTTTTCACTCCAGCAGCCGTCCCCTGATTTACCCTGCAGCAGCAGCACCTGAGCCGCACCGAGCTGAGCACATTCCACACACTTTTTGTCCACTCAGCGAAGCATCTTGGCCGACTCCTTTGGTTTCCATTAACCCGCCAAAATCACTTGCTAATGGCCGCATCGCGCTAAAGCATCTCCGCTAGCCGTTTCCATTCATCAATCCGCTTGAGCTGACGATTGGCCTCATCTAGCTCTGGATCTTCTGGGTCAAAAGCGTCTCCTCTCCACTCCAACATTTCCTCATGTTCAGGATGCTCTGGGTCTTGAATAGCTTCCAGAAAGCGCTCATATCCCCAACTGCCGCCACAGTCTTCCGGCGGACAGGCCCGCTTCGCCTTGATGCAAATCGGATAGTCAACTTCAGGGTCAGCGTCGAGCACTTTTTCGACCAACACCTCATGCTCCCAGCTATCGCCAAAGTCATAGAGGTAAGAAAACTTAAACTTCTCTCCAGAGATAACCTGGCTCAACTTAAACTTTGTTTCGTCATGCGTTTCCAGCTCATCAAAACCCAAATCATCGGGCAGCATCATCCCATACTCCACGCCCTGAATATGAAAAGAATGCAAATGTGAATTCGTCCAACCCATCGAAAGCTGAATCACGTAGTGGAGATGCTCTAGCGATTCATGGCTGCACACCTGTACCCGCCGCCAAATGGGTGGCCGGATATCTCTCAAGGTTACCTTTATCTGATAGATAGACAATGCTTTAGAAGATTTTCGAGAAGCCATAATCTAAGTGCTGCAATAGATGAATAAAACAAGACAGAACGAAATAAGCGACAGGATTCAACCCCTCACCACTGTCACCTTGCGGTGCTTGGGCGTTTCGATCACCTCCGTGGTGGTTCGCTCCAGCGTCCCGCCACCATGAATCACCCGATGTAGAAACGCCATCAGCACCAAGTGAGGGACCAAGTGAGGGGCAATTTCATCATAGGAAGCACTCCGTAAGAGCGGTTCCCCATGCTGCCGCCAGAACGGTAAAAAAGCCGCTAGCAACGCTTCCACCTCTAGTTCACCAGATGGCGTTAACCAGGTAGGCGCGATCTGCGGCAACAAGGCCATCGGCGTGACAGCCAGCACCCTGGGTAAGCCCTCGCAATAGATCGGATGGGCGATCGCCCATCCCCCTTGAGGACTCATCACACATAAACCCAAATCCAGCACAAACTGAATATCCTCATTCGGCACCTCGCCCAGCTCCTGCCCCGCTAGCATCGGTTCAATGATAGCTCTCACCCTGGGCTCTCGCAATCGCTCTGCCAGACTGTTAAGGTGAGTGTCTTGCCGTTGAATCAGAATTTCCTTAGCCTGTTCCACAGGCTCAAACGTCAGGGCGACTGACGGATCAAGCACCAGCACCTCTACCATTTGCCTAACGAGAGCATTGACCAACCAGGGCTGTCCCTGGGTCAAGTTGAAGGCCAATTAATTGCAAGGCTTCTGGGGAAA
>JAAUPS010000081.1 GCA_012033015.1 Phormidesmis sp. RL_2_1 | reverse complement strand
ATTACGACACGGCTAACTTCCGCAATCCGTATTACCACACCGCTCAAGATACGCCCAATACGCTAGATCCAGAATTCTTGACAGGCAGCGCGCAGCATGTGGTGAATGCGATCGCAAAAATTCTCCATGGCCTCAGCTAGCGGGACATGGGCTAATGCAGGTCAAGCCTTATGCCGTCTGCTGCCGGTCTTTTTCCAAACGCTGTTTTGCCAAATAGTCAAAAACGCTCTTATCACCGATATCTGGTGGAATAGGCTGAATCACTTTGCGCAGCGCAAAGATGGCAAACAAAACCGCCCACACAGCTAAGATATTGCGCTCAGCAACCGCTGAAAGCACACCGGCCATATGCCCTAATAACAGCCCAGGCACAAGCACCACAAGCAGCTTGGCTTCGAAACGATTAAAACAAAATGCCTCTTTGACAAATAGGCCAGTGAGTGAAGCAAAGGTAAACCCAATCCCTAAAATAGTCAGCGGCTGCTCATAGGCAGTTAACGCCAGCGGGCCAGGATAGATCAGGGCAATTGCCAAACTCGCGAGCCCGCCGATAGCCCAAAAAATTTGCAAGGTTCTATGGAGCGCTCGTAAGTAAATATGAATCTTAAAAAAGCTCAGGCCCAAAGCCAGCCACATCGTGCCATAACACACGGTGGCAACAACAGGCGCTAGCTCAGGGGTCAACCAAATGCAAAGCGCCGCGATCGCAAAACTTGCCGCCGCAACACCTAGCCCCGCTCGATACAGCACCACCTCCTGACGGTCATGCGCATCAATCGAGAACGAACCAAACTGTCCCTCGTAAACCGCATCGTGACTTATTGTTTCAGCCATTGCACTCGCCCCTTTAAAGATATTGACAGAGATAGTGATAGAGATACTGACCTACCAGCGATATTGATCGCCGCCTTTGGCAAACAGCCCTAATAGCGGCCCTAAAACAACCCCAAAGACAAATCCAGCCGCATGGGCCCAGTAGGCAACCCCACCTGATGAACCGACATCTGCAGTCGCCCCTAAACTCATAAAGCTATACAAAGCTTGCTGCACAAACCACCAGCCCAGAAAAAAGATCGCAGGAATGCGAAAGGTGGTGAAAAAAAGAAATATCGGAATCAGCGTGACGATCTTAGCGCGGGGAAAGCGAATGATATAAGCGCCCATAATGCCTGCGATCGCACCACTTGCCCCTAAAGTCGGCACCATCGAAGCCGGATCAAAAAACCACTGTGACAGTCCCGCCAACGCACCGCAAGCCAGATAAAAGACCAAAAACTTGAAATGGCCAAGCTGATCTTCAATATTGTTGCCGAAAACCCACAAATACAGCATGTTGCCCCCCAAATGAAGGAAACCACCATGGAGAAATTGAGAAGAAATCAACGTCAGCCACTCGCCTTCGGCCCCATTGAGCCAACCACCACTCGGGGAAACTGCCCCGCCCGCAAAAGAGCTTGTCAGCTCAGCAGGCACAATCGCCCAGGTATTAAAAAACTGCTGCAGAGCTGCCTCACTTAAGGTCATTTCATGGAAAAAAACAGCAATATTCAGAGCCAGTAAACCATAGACGACAATCGGCGTCGTACTAATCGGATTGTCATCTTTTAAAGGAACCACGGTGCTTTGAAGATTAGTAAAAGGGATAACATTCTTGAGCCACCTGCTCTTCAGCCACCTGCTCTTCAGCCATAATGACTCAGCCACACCCCTTATAAGCAATAAAAAGCTCACACGGTAGAGCTTGCCTATCATCGTAGCAAAGGCAACCTCATCATCACTGAAATTTGATCAGCACTTGATCATGACTTGATCAGCATTTGATCAACACTGAAGCAGCACTGAAATTTGCCATCTTGTTAGGCCCCTCAGATTTTATGCAGATTCCGAGGCAGATCACAGCAAGGCTCAGCCACACTTAGCCAAGCTCAGTAACCAGAACCTGAGAAGAAGTCAGGCCAAGACAATTGGCCCAAATCTGCATCTAGCTCTACTGGTAAACCCACCGGCAGAGCGGCATTTTCGCCATCGTGCCCAAACGGCAGATGCGATACGATCGGCAGCTTTAAATCGCTCAGGCGATCGCGCATCACCTCTTCGACACTCAGCGTCGGCCCTGATTGCGCCGGTTGCCAACCACTAAAACGCCCTAAGGCAATCCCTTTAACACAGGCCAATCGCCCCATAGAACGCCACTGTGTCAGCATTCTATCGAGCCGATAAGGGGCTTCACCCACATCTTCAAAGGCCAAAATCACATCGCTCAAATCGGGTTCTGCAGGCGTTCCTAGCAAATGAGTAGCCACACAGAGGTTGCCTGGAAATAAAAGCCCCCTAGCTTTTCCACCACAGCCTTTATCTGCCCAGCCTTTGCCTATTAGCGGCGCTATTTGATGGTGCTCTACCCAATGAAACAAACGCTCTATCGATCGATTGGGCTCATCAGCCAATGTCGTTAGCACCGGGCCATGCACACCCGAAATATGCTCTCGGCTCAAACTCCACAGCAAACTCGTAATATCTGAAAAACCGATCAGCCATTTGTTCGCAGCAGCAAAGGTTGGCCATTGCCAGTTTTCCAGCAAACGTGTGCCGCCGTAGCCGCCTCGGGCGCAGAGAATGCCTTTGCAGTTGGGCTGGGCGATCGCACTTAAAAGCTGCTGACGACGGGCATCATCGCTGCCCGCCAAATATCCCCAATGGGCATCATAGCCATCACACAGATGCAGCTCATAACCCCGACGACGCCAAATGGCCAAACCGGCCTCAAATTTTTCATTGGGCTGCAACCCACCGCTAGGTGAAATCACACACAGCAGATCACCAGGGCTGAGCTTGGGCGGCACCTTGCACGCCGACTCTAATCGTAAGGCATCATCGTAAGGCATCAAATAGGGCCGACTGAGAAGGCACTGCTTTAGACATTGGTGCGATAGGAGATGCACACTCGCCCATACTTCAGAGCATAGGCTACTAGGCTATAACCTCTTGGCGATGACCTTTTGGCGATGACCTTTTGGCGATGACCTACTGGCCGTACCCCACGGAAGTGAGCTGACCTAAATCATTCACCTGATAGGCTTCACCCACGTAGCCAGTATGGTTAAACATAAGCTGATGGATGTACAGATCTAGTTCATCATCATTGTCAAATTCACTGCGATAGTAATCTTTGATCGCCTCCTCTATTTCAATCTCAGACAGGCGATCGTGCAGCGCTTGGACATCGCCTCCAAAGTAGGCGGTTCTAGCCGCTTTGTCTGCCCAAAATTTTTGCACAATTGGGTAAGGAACCCCACCCCAAGTCACCTGATCGGTCACGAAGAGGTATCCCCATGTCAGGCTCACTGCACCCAAAGCAGCCATCATCACTAAAATCGCACGACGCCTCAGCCGCCCGCGAAACTGGGTAGCGTTGAGCTGTTGATTGAGCCGACTAGGCCGCGATCGCCGCCGACGGAGCACCCGCAAGAAAATGCGATCACGCTTCAAAGGATCTTTTAAGCGGAGTTGCACCCGACTGATTCGATTAGGCTCTTGTGCAGTCTCTTGATACGTTTTGAGCGATAGCTCTGAGTGCAAATCAGAATTCAAGGAAGCAGGTGGGCGCAATCTCACCTCGCACGTATGACGATTCATTTTCAGGAACTCGAAACGTAATCACCTTAAAATACCAGCAAAATTCACCTAAAAAGAAGCGATTTGGCACGACTTCACAGCAAAAACAAACCTTGACATACACTGTTAAGGCGCTCCGGAAAGACACACACACTTTGTAACAGTCCGGCCAACCCTAGTAAAATCAATATGATTTACAACAAGTTTGATATCGCAATCGACAAGCAAGTATCAGATCACTTGCAAATTACAGCATATGGGCATCCCTATTCATGGCATCCAAATTAGTTTGAACAATGTTGCGTAACTGTTCGGCCAACTGTTCGATGGTGCCTGTGCGATCGCGCTGATAATCCGCCAAATAGTCTTTCAGATTAATCGGCTCGCCGATATAAAAACATGCCTTGCGAGGCGCTTTCGGCTGAGCATGTTCTAAATGAAATACCTCCCGCTCCAAACGCATTAAAGTATCCAAAAAACGCTCTTGCGTGGGCGATTCAGCCACGTAGCCATCGTAAATGGCATCAAAATTGAGCAGCCGAACCGTATCCCAATACAGCGCCTTGCTCCTATCGTCTGAGATTTCAGCCTCCTCCAACATCGATTGCACCCTATACACGCGCTCACGAATTGGCACATTTAAGTTAGGGGCTAAATCCAAAGCAGCTTCACACTTTTGAATGAAAACCTGCCTCAGTCGATGGATACGCTGATTCCAATCCAGACTTTGGTCATGGGGTAGATGAGCTTCATTTTCAATGGCCAAAATCACCCGGTGGGCAACTTGGCGCAGCCGATGGTAGGGATCCTTCGAGGATGCAGAGATCATTAACTCAGCTTCTAACCGCGACAACGTGGCCTCGATCACTCGATGCACAGGCGATAGATACCGGTATTTTAAGCTGAGCGGAACGACATATAAATCGCTGACATCCTCAAGCGAAGCAGCTTTTTTGGCCTGTTGGGCAAGAGCTGACATCGGTAGCTGAATCGCCCCAGGACGAAAGGGCATGACTGTATCGTTTTGGTAGGAGCAGCCGCCTTCTGGAAAAATCACAATCCGACACAGGGACTGTTTTAGCAGCGTCAGAGTCTCGCTGATGCTAGCGCGATCGCCCATTCCCCGACGAATGGAATAACATCCCAACCGTTGAATAAACCAGCCCATCAGCCCCTGAAAAGACTCATGGGCCACAATGTAATGAAATAACTGCCCGAGACGAGCCGACAGCACAAACAAACTAATCCCATCCTCCATCGTCGGATGGTTACAAATAAAGACAAGACGAGCATTATCCACCGCTCGCACGCGGCCCACCTGCACCTCTGATATAGATGAAAGCCGAAACTTGTAAAGCACCTGCGCCAAGGGATACGAAACGCTCTGTACCAGGCGAATCATCAGGGGCCATTGCTGCGGTGGATAAAATGCCTTCTGATGGGTACGCCCGTCGCTCACCAATGAGGTTGAAGCAGAATCGACAGAGCGAACAGTCTGAGAGTCAGCCATAATCAGCACAATCTACACAGCACAATCTACACAGCACAATCTACACAGTACGGGCAAGGATCTACGTACCCAATATATGCACCCAATCAATATATATAGATAAGCATGAGATCAGCACTGCAATTATCGGTCATGTGCGTTGTCTTAACGAATTGGGTGCCCTAGTAAGTACAGCAACTAACCCACGTTTTCACAATGCGTTTCTTTGTCAAACTGATTGGCTTTTCTCTGCTCATGTTCAGTATTTATTTGCTGGGCCACAATATCTTGTTTACGACTAATGCCTATCCCTACTGGTGGCGAGGCATTGCAGCCGATGCTTCAGTGCTTTTTCTGGCCATTGGCGTTCTTTCACTCGTCTTTTTACCCGAAGAATTTAAAGAAATTGGTTGGGTATCGACAGCGATTGGAATTTTACTCATTTTCGCCAGTAGCCGAGCTATTTTGAATCCGACAAGCCTTTGGGAATTTTTTCTGGCATTTATGGTGATGGCCATTGGTTACAAACTGTTTTCGACAGGTCGCATACCTCTTTTGTAGAGGCACCTCTGTCAAGGCACCTCTGTCAAGACACCTCTGCCTAGACACCTCTATCAAGCCATCTTTATCCAGACGCCTCCATCAAGCTACAAGCAGTTGCCCTCAAACCATCTAGCCTGCTAGATACTCTCTCATATCGCCACGACGCTTACGCAGCTTGGTCAAAGCCTCCCGTTCGATTTGACGGACACGTTCACGGCTAATCTCTAGCAGCGCACCAATTTTAGCTAGGGTCATATTTTTGCCATCTTCTAGGCCGAAGCGCAAGGAAAGGACGCGCTGTTGCTGAGGGGTCAGATCGGCCATCAGCATACTGAGGTCGCGCTTCAGAGACGACTGGGTGGCAAAATCATCGGGAGTCAGGCCATCATCTTCTAATAGATCACTGAGTTGGGTGTCTTGGTTATCTCCCACGCGCAGATCAAGCGATAGCGGCTGACGGGATTTATCTAGATAGTCGCGAACTTGCTTAGTGGTTAGGCCAGTATCTTCTGCTAACTCAGCAATGGTAGGGGTACGGCCATTCTTTTGGGAGAACTGACGTTGAGATTTTTTGATTTTGTTAAGTTTTTCGGTGATGTGAATCGGCAAGCGAATAGTACGGCTCTTTTCAGCGATCGCCCGAGTAATGGCCTGACGAATCCACCAGTAGGCATAGGTGCTAAAACGATAGCCTTTGGCAGGGTCGAATTTTTCCACCCCACGCTGCATTCCAATGGTGCCCTCTTGAATTAGATCGAGCAGATCTACATTGCGCTTGATGTATTTTTTGGCAACAGAAACAACCAAGCGCAGGTTTGCTTCTACCATTTTCGCTTGGCCCGCTCACCCGTAGCCACTATCGCCTCTAGTTCAGCTTCAGTTTTTTCGACTGCATGAGCCCACTCAGACAAAGTCGGCTCACGGCCTAAACGCTCTGCTAGCTCAGCTTGCACGTCAAGTAACGACATGAGCTGCTTTACCTGCTTGCCTAAGATAATTTCTTCTTCATGAGTCAACAGCGGCACACGGCCAATTTCTTTGAGATAGGTACGAACCAAATCACTAGAAGGAGCAGCTTTCATAAAAATCGCACAACATTAAAGGAATAATTCTGGATTGGAAGCACCCCTTTGCTTCCTAGATACTTCATGGGTCAAAGCGGATGATGAGGAGAACTGGACACTTAGAGCACCTGCTCAAAACAGCCCACTCAAAACAGCCCACTCAAAACAGCACAGCTTGCAAAGTACTCAACAATTCAAACAAATAAACTCAAACAGATAGACAGCGCTCCTAGACATCGCTCCATCGGCAAAACTCACCAGAACGGAAAGTCATCCGTCAAAAATCGCCTGAAATAAAACGTGAACTAAAAAAATTACAAACTGACCTAAACTTACGAACAGCCCCAATCATGTTAACTATTATAACTTTTATGAGAGCGTTTTCTCATTTTATGCCGCTAATCTCTCACCAAATAATTTTTAAAAACTCGGACATCTGGCAGACAGAAGCTAGGCTAAGGGGGGGAATAGCATAGCTACTAAAGAAAAGAGTACAGGCATCATGCTGGTGTAAATAGTGAGAAGTCTTAAAACAATATGCAAATGTTTGTAAATTAATTAATCTCATTTGCGCAAACCATACATTGCACCTCAGACAGATTTTGTTCGACTAAACACCATTCACGGCGAATTTGCTTAAAAAAAACTCAAGTTTAGTGACGCCTTTAGTGACGCCATAATTTAGTGACGCTATGAGTTTATTGCTCATATCAATATTTTCTATATCAATACCGCTCACAATTATAGTACATAAGAACTATTGACTTACATGTACTATCTGCAGATTACGACAGTTAGCTCAAGCCGTTGTTAGATCAAGTCGTTGTTAGATCAAGCCGTTGTTAGCTCAAGCCGTTGTCTCTTTTTTCCCTGGTAGGCAGCCTAGGCTTTATCAGGCTTCCTGACCTGCCAATATGTTTTTAGGATATGAAATGCGCTTGTGATTATGCTGCTGCCACACCTGAATAAACACGCTGGCAATGACATCCATATCGGCTCGACTCAACCCGCTATCGACAAGCTGTCGGTTGCGCCAGCGGGCTCGTAAAATTTTATCTACCATGGTGTAAGCTTCATCCATAGAAGCTTCAGGCTTCAGCGATCGCAGCGCCGCCTCGCAAGAATCAGCCAGCATCGTAATGCCTGTTTCTGGGGTTTGAGGAATGGGGCCATCGTAGCTAAAGTCAGCCTCATTGATGACCAAACTGGGCTCTTCTACCTGTCGCGCTTTTGCCTGCTGGTAAAAGTAGCTAATTTTCATATCGCCTTGATGTTCAGGGATAAAAGCCTGTACGGCTTTAGGTAGGCGGTATTTGCGGGCCATCACCAAGCCTTGGGTAACGTGCTTTTTGATAATGCGAGCGCTTTCCCAAGGATCATCTATTAGATCATGTTTATTCGGCCCATCCATTTGATTTTCGATAAAGCCCTGCGGATCATGCATTTTACCGATGTCATGGTAAAGTGTGCCTGCTCTGACTAGCTCTACGTTACGACCTAGCGCACGAGCGGCAGCCTCCGCTAGGTTTGCCACAAACATGGTGTGTTGAAAAGTTCCTGGAGCTTCTGCAGATAGCCGCTTGAGCAAGGCGCGATTGGGGTTTGATAGTTCGGCCAGGCGAATGGGGGTAACCACATCGAAAAAATGCTCTAGATAAGGGCTTACGCCCAAAGCTGCGACGCTCCAAACGATGCCGTACAGACCGTACATGGCAGAGCCGATAAAAATAGATTTCCATAAAGGTGCGGCCACGGTTGAACTCATGAGCGTCAACACAAGATGGACGCTGGCTTGAGCTAAGCCAACAAACCCGCCGAGCAAGGCAAATTCTTCACGCGATCGCAACTGAGGCGAAATCCACGCCCCCAGCAGCGCTGCCGCCGCCCCTGCCAGCAAAGGAATCATCGTTACCGGCGTACCGATCGGCAACACTAACACCAGTAACCCCACCACCGTTATGCCCAGCATTCCACCATAAAAACTACCCACCAAGAGTCCTACCGCTGGTAGCCCAATCGTAGGCACTCGCAGCGCCGCTAAAATAGGCACCACAAGACATAGCATCAACACTAATAGGTGATCGCGCTGATTGAGCTGATTGAGCTGATGATGATCGACCCAAAAATAAAGCGCCATCGCTCCAGCGACAAGTATGCTGTAGCCACAAAGGCCAATCCAGTTAAAGTAACGGCTGGTGAGATCAAAATGGTCGAGCAAGGCAAAAGCCTCTTCATCAATGACCTCACCCGCGCGCACAATCAGTGCCCCTTTTTGGATCGAAATCATCACCGGTGCAATTTGATTGACCGCTTGCTCAGCCCTTAGTTTAGTGCGTTCATCGTCTAAAACCAGGTTGGGCGCAATCACCGCAGCTAGCACATCAACCGTGAGCTGCCTAATCTCGGGTGTCGGCCCAGCGGGCACTTGTGCTTCTATGGCTCGGCGCAGCAAATCTGGGGGGACACCAGGATGCACACCCTGCAACATCATTTCAGAGAACACCTGTTTGGCATTATTTTCAAGGATTAGCCATTGTTCATCCGATAGCTCAAACAAGCGGTAATTGTAGATCAGTTGACCGTTGGTCGTAGTCGCCTGCGAGGCCAGCTCTTCGGTGGCTTTACGGTAGTGTCGGCGGCGAGTATCAACTCGAATTTGCAAAAGTTCTAAGCCCTGCTCGCCAGATTTTTCTCTGTAAGCGACTAACTCTTTGAGCGCGGCAGATTGTTGAGGCGTTAGCGATCGCACCTGGGTTTCGAGCAAAGGCATCAGCGAAAGGTTTGACGGCGCAGCTCCGGTAGAATTTTCTGAACGATTGTCCGGAGTATTGGTCGAATCAACAGGGGGCTGATTCGGCGAGCCCACCGCTGCTGGGTTAGTCGCTGCGGACGTATTGGGAGAGGCATTCAGGGGATTGGCTGAGGAATTTGGCCGCAAAGGAAGCTGGCTTGAAGACAGCGTGCTCAACTGAGCCAAACGCCAAACAGTCTGCCATTCAGCATCAGAAGACTGAAACAAAAAGTCCTGAGTCAGTTTAGAAAGCGTATCTTCCTGAAGAAAGGGCGGCCCACCTGCTTTTTCTCGCAATTCTCGGCCTTGTGCGAGCAACGTTTTCAGTGATTGCGCCGCCTCAGCAGTCAAATCATTGTCTATCTTTAACACTTGAACCGAGCCATCACGCACATTATTGCGCAGGTTTTCAGTTGCTTTTTTATCTTCAAAAACCGCACTCTTAGGCGCGAAAAATGTCTGTGGTGAAACTGCGCGCACATCCAGCCCAGGCTGATTATAAAATCGTTGTCCCAAGCAAGTTGTCAGCAGCACTAGCGCCAGCACCGTCACCAGCCAAGTACGCTTATATACCTTCAGAGAAACTAAATTTTGCCCAGTAGAGCGCTTAACGCCACCGTGC
Organism: Phormidesmis sp. RL_2_1; assembly: GCA_012033015.1. Classification (GTDB taxonomy): domain Bacteria; phylum Cyanobacteriota; class Cyanobacteriia; order Phormidesmidales; family Phormidesmidaceae; genus Phormidesmis. The sequence goes on along the minus strand of JAAUPS010000081.1, from coordinate 9,595 downwards.
AAACGACCAGGTAATCGCCCCTTACCCTGAGAACGACCAGGACTATCATCTACAGCCAACGATTGAGAAACGCCCTCAATGAGAAAAAACCGCTGAGCACCATTCACCCAAGGCGCACAACTTCGGTTGAAGCGTCTCAGATAATACCCAGGATGCTTCAGCCTAGAAAACAACTGAAAACAGACCTGATACACTCGACTGGCAAAACGACGGAGAACACCCATGAGCCCTACCGGATAAGTTTGCCTAACAGACCGCTGTAGCTAAGCTACCAGCGGTAATCTGAAATGAACTGTCGGAAGCCAAGTAGGTCAAAGAGTACATCATGTTTTCATTATAATACGCGCACTAATCCGTCAGCGTTTTACCCGTCCCATCTCAATTGGGATAGGGCATACGGCTGATTTCAGCTTGAATCAACGATCTGCATTGAAGCCCGAAAACTTAAGACGTCAGAGGCAATGAGATCCCTGCCCACTGAGCAAACAGTCGATCAGCCATAGCAATCACTGACGTTCTGCCTGTATTCGGACTGCGCCAATCAACCTCAAACAACGGGCAAAGCTGCCAAAAAACAGGCAATCCACCCAACCCTTGTCGAGCCCCTGAGAATAATCCCGCCGCGAGCATATCCCCCATCTGCTTGCCTGTTAGCCCTACAGCAGTGCTATAGCTGGCCACACCCGTCATGGCGCTCACAACAGCCGTTACCAGCGGCCTCAAGTAAAGCTCCACACTGCTAAAGCCGGTTTCCGCAACAGTGCCAAAATTAGCGCCATCAGCACCATCAACTCGCTCAAGGGACTGTAAAAGGGCACTCAACACACATCGACAATGAAGACCTTGATCAGGCACTAAACGATAATACTGGCAACGGCTTTGAAGCTGGCTCATGCGATCGGCAATCGGGGCATAGCAGCCGTCATAGCCACCGGCCAAAAGAATTTCTAACAGATCGCCCAAGATTAAAATCTGCGCCGTAACAGCACTTAACGGCAGGGCATGATTATCGGCAAATGCTTGAAAAAACGGCAACTGCATAGATAACCACCGGTAGCGTTGCTCCCAATTATCGTGATAACGCAACATCACTGGCACAGCAAAGAGCCAACCCGGTAGGCACTCGGCGTCGGCTGCGTCACCGCTGAGCGGATTACTCCCGTCTATTGCTAACAGCGGACGATAAAAGCACTCAGGCTGTAACGAAAAAGCTTGAATTTGATTGAAGGGTTGCTGCAGGAAAAATGTCCGACTCGAATCGATTGCTGCATCACCATAGGCACCAAACGCAAGCCTAACAGTGCACCTCGAAAGCGCTGCTGCATGTCAGTCTCACTGAGAACATATGGTTGAGTAGGCACACCAGCGACTAACGCCATAAATTAGATTGGATTTGAGTTAGGGTTATCCAAGTTTTATCCACCACAAGATGAATAGAAGACAGGTAGACTAGGCTCCAGCTATTTGCCAGCAACTTGCCAGCCATTTGCCAGCCATTTGGCAGGAGAATTGTATCCGTTTATATTGTTATGGCTTCAAGCTCACTATGCACAAGCCTAAGGATACTTGCAATGGGGCGATCACACAGGCAACCATCACTTACTACCCAAATGCCACCAATCGACAAACGACAGATTAAAGGTCTTAACCGGCTCAATAGTTTACTCACCACACTAGCCACCTTCTCCACTCTAGTGCTAGGTGGAGCACCCGGCATGGCCGCTCAACTTTCGGCTACTCCACTGTCAGCCGCCCAGCTTTCGGCCACTCAACTTTTAAACCAACACAGAGCCAATATCCAGCATTCATCACAACCGCTAGTCTCTGAAGCAGCGTTGATAGCACCGACTCACGTACCTGCTAATTTGATCGCACAGAGCACCCTACCCACGCTGAGAGTAGGCAGTACGGGCGCAGAAGTCAGTCGCTTACAGACCACCCTCAGGCTATTAGGTTTCTACCAGGGCAACATAGACGGAACCTATAGCCCAGCGACACAGGCAGCCGTCGCCCAATTCCAAACGGCTGCTGGCGTTAGCGCTGATGGTATTACTGGCCCTTCCACTTGGCGCAAGCTACTGCCGACACCCGATGATGTAGCGCCATTCCAACCAGTGAAGCGGCCAGCACCGCTCCACCGCCTGCCAATGAAGCTGTCAGCGAAACGCCTAACGAACCGGCCGACGAACCAGTGGCCTCAACCCAACCTAGCGAACCGCCCATTCTCAGATTAGGCGCCGAAGGGACGGCTGTCAGTCAGCTTCAAATAGAACTCAGAACGCTAGGTTATTACGATGGTGCGGTAGATGGCGGATTTGGCGAACAGACAGAAGCGGCTGTGATCAAATTTCAGAGGCAACTTCAGCTCGTCGTTGACGGCGTTGTTGGGCCATCGACATGGGACGCACTTTCTCGTGAACTCAACAAACAGTAGCGACGTGACTTGCACAGCGACAGCTAGGCCAGATCTAGAAAAGCGTTTCTAGAAAAACGTCTCCAAGCAAGACATTCTTAGTCAGACGTCCCTAGTAAGACATCCCTAGTAAGACGTCCCTAGCTAGTAAGACGTATCTAGCCATGTCGGAAATTCACTCTCCAAAAGCGCAGTGTCATAGCTATCGAAGGCTCCGCCTGCTTGACTTACCAAAGAGACATAGTCATTCATCAAAAAGTAAACGCCCACCATGGCAGCAGCAGATGACGCAACCAAGAAGCCTGCCAGCATTAGCGAAAATTCCTGATTTTCCACAGCACGATCCATCAGGCGAAGTGCCCAAAAAACCAAGCCAATAACGATTGTCAGAATCAGAAATATCATTCTGGAAGGGATTAATGGATAAAAGAACGGGTAAATAACTGAGGGCTTGTACAGATAACCTTTAGCTCACGTTTAGATGACTTTTAGCCTTGGAGAAGGAAACCACCTAGGCTGAAAACTCCAGAGCAAAGCTTGAGAGCAAAGCTTGAGGTCAAAGCTTAAGAGCAAAAATTCAAGCTTTGGCATCAAGATCAAAAACCTAAAGCCAGAAACGCCCACCTCAAAATAATTACCGCAGTAACAGCAAATAATTACCAGTAAAACTTTACACAGCTTAACAGATCTATCAGGTTTTGCCGATGAGCATATTTGCTCATCAAACCCATGCCTGAAGCAAATGAAGTCCTGTGTCTCCTTGACGTCCACTAGGGCGAATCAGTCACCAGAAAAGGGGGTTTCTAGTGCTTTAACAATAGTCTGTGATTCAGAAAGTCCTAACTTTTATAAGGTTTGTAAATAATCAGTGACGGATCACAACATTTTGGGCGGCTAAATAAGTTTTGATTTCGGCTACGCTGAGCTGTCCGTAGTGTAGAAGAGAGGCCAGCAGAGCGGCTTCGGCTTTACCGGTCGTCAGGGCTGCGTGGATATGTTGGCAGGTTCCTGCGCCGCCTGAGGCAATCACGGGCACATTGACCCGGCTGGCGATCGCCTCTGTTAAGGTCAAATCATATCCAGCCTGGGTACCATCTGCGTCCATGCTGGTAATCAGCAATTCTCCGGCGCCACGCTTGACAACATCGCAGGCCCATTCCACGGCATCGAGTCCGGTATTTTCCCGGCCACCTCGAACAAACACATCCCAACCAGGTGTAGAAGCGGTATCTTCGGAATTTTCAGAGCGCGGGCGACGACGGGCGTCTATGGCTACCACAATACACTGAGCACCGAAGCGATCGCTCGAACGGTTAATCAACTCCGGATCGCGCACCGCGGCCGAATTGATGCTGACCTTGTCAGCCCCAGCGCGCAGCAGCTTTTTAATGGTTTCGGGTGAGCTAATACCGCCACCTACCGTCAACGGAATAAACACCTGTTCAGCGGTGCGATATACCACGTCGTAAATGACATCGCGATCTTCGTGGGTGGCGGTGATATCTAAAAACACCAGTTCGTCCGCTCCGGCTTCGTTATAGATTTTAGCCAACTCAACCGGATCACCTGCATCTTTGAGATCGACAAAGTTGATTCCCTTAACCACGCGGCCAGCTTTAACATCAAGGCAGGGAAGGATTCTTTTGGCAAGCATTGTTTAAAAACCAGAGCAGGGGCTAACGGGGAGAAAATTTTACGGGCAAGTTGTTCAAAAGGAGATAAAAGGGAGCGCGGAGCGCTGATAAACTGAAAGGTGGCCCGCAGTTTAAGTGGCCAAAGGTTCAAGACATTGCAGTAAGGATACATTTATTAAACATGGATTTGGAAATTGGACAGCAGGTTCAGGTGTGTCGGATGCGCGATCGCGTCGCCAAAACACTGGCAGATCGCCTCGGCAAAACAGGCATTGTCAAAGACCTAAAAGTATTAGATGGCAGTAACATCGGAGCCTTGGTCACATTTGACGCAGATAGTTACACAACCTGGTTTTTTGAAGACGAACTCCGTGTCATTGAATAACGCTCACCTGAGTCAATCACCTGAGTCACTTACCTCAGTCACTTACCTCAGTCACTCACCTGAGTCATTTACCTTAATCAAAGGTGTACTAGCTTCTTAAACGCAGTCAATCAACTATCCTTTTAAGCCACTCTTTCAGACCGTCGGCACTGCTGACGGTTCTATTTTTTTAGCTTTCCACACCCCCAAACACCACTATGACGCTGATTCTTACGTTTCTAGGCAAGGGCGGCACAGGCCGTTCTACAGTGGCAATTGCCGCTGCCCAAAAGCTATCAGATGAGGGCAAACGGGTACTCCTGGTCAATCAAGAGACAGGGCCAGGGCTATCATTGCAGCTAAATGCAGTCGTTGGCCCTACCGTCACTGAAGTCAACGCCGGGGGGCAAAGCTTTAAAGCGGTGCAGCTACACACCGCCGCTTTGCTGGATGAAAATTGGGAAAAGCTCAAAAACTTCGAAGCACAGTACCTAAGAGATCCGTTCTTTAAAGCGGTATATGGCCAAGAGCTCAGCGTTGTTCCGGGAATGGATGATTTTTTGGCGCTCAATGCCATTCGTGAGTACACCGAGAGCAAGCAATACGATGTTATTGTCCACGATAGCCCCGGTAATCAGGCTAATTTGCGAATGTGGGGCGCGATTGGCGGGGTTGATTGGTACTTCCGTCGCTTCAAGCAGGTATTCCAAGACTCTCAGTTCTACCGCTCTATTTCGCCTTTCATTGCGCCGATTACCGGCGCAGTATTGAGCAGTAGCAGTACTGGCGACATTTGGAATCAGCCAGCAACTCAAAGCTTGGAAGAAATGGTGGCCAAAGGCAAGGCAATGGTACGTGATCCCATGCAGCTCAGAGCTTATGTGGTGACCACAGATGATGACATGGCGATCGCTCAAGGTAAATACCTATGGAGCGCGGCCCAACAAATTGGACTCACCGTTGCTGGCACCATCGTTAATGCCATCGTTAATGCAACTGCTAATGCAACTGCTAATGCAACTGCTAATACGACCACCAATACGACTGACGCTGTCAGCACGGGCGACAACATAGCGCTAGCAGACCTTACAGCAGCCACCAAAGCCTTTGCGCCTTTGCCAGTCACCGCACTGCCCTACAGCCCAAACAAGCATCTCTGGCAACCGCTCATAACGGCGCTACCTGATCTGACAAAAGTGGTCGATGTGCCCCGTGCCATGAGCATAGACACCGCCAGCAGCACAGTTAAGCTATTTTTACCGGGCTTTGATAAAACTCAAGTAAAACTGACGCAATATGGCCCAGAAGTCACCGTCGAAGCAGGCGACCAGCGACATAACCTGTCTTTGCCACCAGCGCTCAAGGGTCGTTCTGTCACAGGCGCTAAGTTTCAAGAGGGCTACTTGATCATTTCCTTTTGAGGCCAAAGCTGATGAGGTATGTCATCAGGTGTTTAATCAGGCATTCAATCACCTTATGCCCCATGAATTTTTGATCTCTTAAAATTTAGATTTCCAGGAGTCTCCCATGTCTGAAGAGCAACCATCGGAGTCGGTGGCAGCAAACCCTAACCCATCTGCGACAGCACCAGAAATAGCTGTTACAAAAATACCTGTCAAAAGCGACAACAGCGGTAGAGCCCGACAGCTATTAGGGATGAAAGGTGCCCAATCGGGCGAAACCTCCATCTGGAAGATCCGCTTACAGTTGATGAAAGCCATCACCTGGATTCCGCTCATTTGGGGAGTAGTCTGCGGTGCGGCTTCATCTGGAAAATTTGCTTGGTCAGTTGAAAATGTGATGATTGCAGCGGCCTGTATGTTGATGTCTGGGCCATTACTCACTGGCTATACACAAACGATCAACGACTACTATGACCGTGACTTGGACGCCATTAACGAGCCTAACCGCCCAATCCCGTCTGGAGCAATATCTCTTAGCCAAGTACGGATACAAATTTGGGTGCTGTTGCTGGGTGGACTTGCCGTCGCCTACGGGCTAGATATCTGGGCCCATCATAGCTTTCCCGTGTTATTGGCCCTAGCCATTGGCGGCTCTTTTGTCTCTTACATTTACTCCGCACCGCCGCTCAAACTCAAGCAAAACGGATGGGCAGGCAACTATGCCCTAGGGGCTAGCTATATTGCCTTGCCTTGGTGGGCAGGCCATGCGCTTTTTGGAGAGTTGAACTGGACAATTGTCATCCTCACGCTGATTTACAGTATGGCTGGATTGGGCATTGCGGTTGTCAATGACTTTAAGGCGGTAGAAGGCGATCGCCAGCTTGGCCTGAAGTCGTTGCCGGTGATGTTTGGGGTGCAAACCGCTGCCTGGATTTGTGTCTTGATGATCGATATTTTTCAAGGCGGTATGGCAGCTTACCTAATTGCCATTCACAAAAACCTCTATGCGGTACTGCTCATTTTGCTGATCATTCCGCAAATTACATTTCAGGATATGTATTTCCTGCGTAACCCTTTAGAAAATGACGTTAAATACCAAGCCAGTGCCCAACCTTTCTTGGTATTGGGAATGCTGGTAACCGCTTTGGCCTTAGGCCATAGTGCTTTGGTGATCTAAGTCAGGGGTGGCCTGTGCCCACTGACTGGCTCAGTGCATCAACCGGCTGCGATCGCACCGTGATAGCATTAACGGGCCGTTTCTGCCCGTTTGTTGCAAGCTTGCTTTAAAATAGCCTGAATGCACCGTCAATCATTTACTGGCAATCATGTTAACGGGAGCATCAGAATAGACCGTCTAGCGAGATAACAGTGACGTGACAGTGACGCCACCGTTACGTCACTGTTATCTCGCTATTTCAGGCTGTCAATGGTGATGAATCCGTCTGGAGAATCTATTAAAGTGGCCAACCTTTTTTCACAACTAAAGCAATGGTCGAATCAACTGCGAGGTTCGGATGTAAGGCCCACTTCTCGCAGGCGCTCTGCTCACGCTCAAAAACATCACCAACAGACCCGCGCGGCAACGGCATCTAACGGTAAAGTTTCCGGCAATGATCTTGTCCCCCCCAAAAGCTGAGCATCCCCCCACACCGCCCACATCGCCTAGGTCGAACTCGTCTAGACACACAGCACGCCGTGAGCGCACCCCTAAGCCTATCTACCAGCGCCCTGCCTTTTGGCTATTGCTCCTTGTCGGGGCTGGTATCGCAGGCCCTAGCGCCTGGTTTTATCGACTGTGGAGCGACTTGCAGAAAACGGTGCCGGATGTTCGTCAAGCCTTAACCTATGAGCGTAGCGGCACCATCACCCTCAAGGCCGACGACGGCAAAATTTTGCAAAAAGTCGGCCCAACCGCACAAGAGAGCTTAGCATTCGACGATATCCCAGACGTGGTGGTAGAGGCTTTTATTGCAGCCGAAGATCGTCGTTTTTATCAGCACAATGGGGTGGATTATCGTTCCATCGTTCGGGCAGCGGTAGCCAATATCACCAGTGGCGGTGTGGTCGAAGGGGCCAGTACCATCACCCAGCAGTTAGCCCGTATTACCTTTCTGACCCAGGATCGTAGCTTTGAGCGCAAGTTTAAAGAAGTCATCCTGGCCCGACAGCTAGAGTCTGAACTGGGCAAAGAGAAAGTGCTAGAGCGCTATCTCAACCTCGTGTATCTAGGGGCCGGAGCCTATGGTGTGGCCGATGCCGCTTGGATTTACTTTGGCAAAACGGTAGATGAGATCAGCATTGCCGATATCGCCTTAATTGCGGGGATGGCACCAGCGCCCAGTCTATATTCGCCGTTAGTTAATCCAGCAGCAGCACGCCAGCAGCGCGATAAGGTGATTGGCCGGATGCAAGCCAACGGGGTCATTACTGCAGCCCAAGCAGAGGAAGCCTATCGAGCCGATGTCACTTTAGAAGCACAGGAACCTAAATACCTTTACAGCGAGTTTCCATATTTCACAATCTATGTGAAAAAGCAGCTATCGGAGATCCTTTCACCCGAGGAAATAGAAGCTGGTGGCCTGGTGGTGGAAACCTCTTTAAACACCGAGTGGCAAAGGGCGGCCGAGAAAACCGTAGCAGAAATCATTGAAGAATATGGCACTTGGCAAAGCTTTGAGCAGGCGTCTTTAGTCGCCATCGATCCTAAAACGGGTGAAATCAAAGCCATGGTGGGTGGCACTGATTTTGACGATAGCCAGTTTAACCGGGTCACCCAGGCCCAGCGCCAGCCGGGTTCAACCTTTAAAGCGTTCGTCTATGCAACTGCGATCGCAACTGGCATGTCACCCTACAAAGGCTACACCGACGCCCGCTATATCGTCGATGGCTATGAGCCCAAAAACTACGGCGGCGGCTATAGCGGCGACGTCGATCTCAAAAGGGCCCTCACCAGCTCAATTAACATTGTTGCAGTCAAGCTTCTGATCGATGTGGGCTTCGACCCAGTCATTGCCATGGCCCACCGTATGGGCATCGACTCTGAGCTACTGCCAGCTTACTCCTTGGCATTAGGAGCATCTGAGGTCAACTTGCTGGAGCTAACCAGCGCCTACGGCACTTTTGCGGCAGAAGGCAAGCATGTGACCCCCCATGGCATTACCCGCATTACCAATGGACAGGGCGTCGTCGTCTATGAATTTGATCAAAAGCCCAAGCAAGCCATCGATCCAGACACCGCCTCAATCATGACCTGGATGTTAGAAGGGGTGGTCAATGGAGGCACAGGCGGTAATGCAGCCTTACCAGGCAGACAGGTCGCCGGAAAAACAGGAACCTCCGAGAAAAACCGAGATCTGTGGTTCATTGGCTACACACCACAACTGGTCACAGGGGTATGGATGGGCAATGATGACAGCAGCCCAACCGGAGGCGCAAGTCGAACAGCCGCCCTAGCCTGGTACAAATTTGTCAGTCAATTCATTGATGACTTGCCCGTAGAAGAGTTTCCTGATTTGCCTAGCTTAGGAGGAAGAGAAGGCTCCATTCAGGCCAAACCCATTAAACCGACGCGAGTCGTTGTTGAGCAGCCCAAAGCACGCGAGCAAGATGAAGATCGCCGTGAACCTGCCCCATCCAGCAACGACGATAGTGATGATTTCACAACCAGCGACGAGTTGGAAACCGATGAGGCAAGCGACGAATCCGATCCCATTTACTATGACGATGAACCTGCCCCCGCGCCTGCCCCCGCGCCTGCACCCGCGCCCGCACCCGCACCCGC
>JAAUPS010000295.1 GCA_012033015.1 Phormidesmis sp. RL_2_1 | reverse complement strand
GAAAGACTGCGTCCGTACTCCAGTTCGCTTTCTCTTTTGGCAAAAAAGTGCCGCGCTCTAATACCAAAATCCGTTTGCCGCTAGGTGCTAATCGATATGCCAAGGTACCACCACCTGCACCGGTACCGATGATAATAACGTCGTAGTGTTCAGCGGCAGATGGATGAGTCGTTGACATAGAAGATTCCTACAGCAGTGAGCAGCCAAAGGGTAAATCTGGCCCTTTAGTTTACGCCTTCCAGTTTATGCCTTCTGGTTTATGCTTTCTAGGCTTAAAGCTGCTTTTTAAAGATTGCAATCTTCTATGAAGTGCTCCGGATATAGCGTGCTCCGGATAATAAGGTTTACGGATGGGAGATTTCACAGCGAAGCTCTTCTAAAACTTCTAAGGCAATTTCGCTTTCCTGCTCAAGCTGATGTTCAGCGTTCCAGCCGAGCCGACTATGGCGCAGAGCGACTTCTACACGCTGTGACCAATCTTGAGGCAGTGTGACAGTGGCAATATTGCTTTTCATGATGATGTCTGTGATCGAAACGATACCCAATAGCTGATTGTTTTCAATGACTGGCGCGCGCTGTATCCCTGCTTCTAAGAAGCGTCGGGCAACCATCGGCATGCTCAGGTTGGGCTCTACTGTAATACAGGGATTTTGCATGATTTCGCAGACCATCGTATGCAGCGGATCAGCGGCATTAGCCGTGACGTTGTAGACAATGTCTTGTTCGCTCAGAATGCCGTAGGCACCATTTTGCACTTCTCGCTCGACAATCAGCGATCGCACCTGTTTTTCTTGCATCAGTGCGATCGCATGGCTCACCTTGGCAGAACTACGAATGGTAAACACCTTGCGCGTCATAATATCAGCAACTGTCAACATGATAAATCTCCCTATATGAGCTACAGCCTACCGGAGCCATCGACCGCCAAAATCGCTTTGCTCAAGTGTGCCTTTGATCCTTGAGTCTTCTTTATCGCGCAACAGTGTGAGGAAACTATGAAGAGCGCCCAGCAATGATCCGCCCAGCAATGATCCGCCCAGCCAGTAATGATCTATTAGCATCCGGGTACCGCTATAATCACAGACTCACTTTCTTTTCCATCAAAGGACAACAAAAATGGTGCTCTTAGGCGGTATAGAAGCAGGCGGCACAAAGTTTATTTGCGCAGTGGGCACAGGCCCTGACGATGTCCGAGCAGAAGTTCGCATTCCGACCACTACCCCTGCAGAAACCATTGCCCAAGTGATTGATTTTTTCCGCCAGCACCGATCCCCATCAGACCCTTTGGCCGCGATTGGAATCGGTGCTTTTGGCCCGGTCGATGCCCAAGCCGGATCGCCCACCTTTGGCTATTTTTTAAACACCCCTAAGCCAAACTGGCAGCAGATTGAATTTGCCGGGGCACTCCAGCGGGCATTAGCAGTACCCATAGGGTTTGATACCGACGTCAATGCAGCCGCTTTGGGAGAGTTTTACTGGGGAAATGCCCAGGGATTAGAGACATTTTTATATTTGACGGTGGGCACAGGCATTGGTGGCGGCGCAATGGTCAATGGCAAGCTCGTCCATGGTCTGCTTCACCCTGAAATGGGACATATTCTCATTCCCCAAGATTCAGCAGCAGATACCTTTGCCGGTTGCTGTCCGTTTCACCACAACTGCTTAGAGGGCTTAGCTTCTGGCGTAGCGATTGAAAAGCGTTGGGGCCAAAAAGCAACGACTTTACCGGCTGATCACCCTGCTTGGCGCTTAGAAGCCCACTATTTGGCCTTGAGCTTGGTCAACTTTATTTTGACCTTATCACCTGAGCGAATTATTTTGGGTGGTGGCGTCATGGCACAAACCCAGCTTTTCCCTCTCATTCAGGCGCAGGTGCGCAGCTATTTAAGCCCATACCTAGCCATCCCTAAAATTATCACCGCCATTGAGGACTATATCGTGCCGCCGCAGCTCGGTGATCAAGCAGGGCTGATGGGAGCATTAGCCCTAGCTCAGCAAGCTTTAACAGATTAACCGATGAAAATTAGCCGGTAAGCATTACCGTTCAGTTTTCCTATTGATCCTGTAGCGGCACTGTAAAACAAAAACAGCTCCCTTGACCGACTGTGCTCTCTACCCAAATTTTGCCACCGTGCTGCTCTACAACATTTCGACAAATCGTCAGTCCTAGCCCTGTCCCCCCTTGGGCCTGCGCATAGCGTGCCTGTGCAAAGCGCTCAAATACGCGATCGCGCTGTTCAGGTGGAATACCAATACCTTGATCACATAGCGAAAACAACACCGTATCTGAGGCTGCTTTAGGCCCTTGAGCACTAGGCCCTTGAGCACTAGGCCCTTGAGCACTAGGCCCTTGAGAACTGGCCACAGGCTCATTTTGACAGAGTGCTACCGTCAGCCGAATAGTCGTATTGGGCAATGAAAACTTCATTGCATTGTCGAGCAGGTGAGTTAGAACTTGGCTCAGGCGATCGCCATCGGCCATGATACCGATACCTGGATCGCACACGTCTAGTGCCAACTTTTTGGGATTGCCCATTTGTTGAAAAGCGTCGAATAGCTGGCTGGTCAGGGCCTGCGTTTGAATAAATTGTTTTTGTAGCCGCTGCTTACCTAACTCCAGTTGTTCTAAATCTAAAACGTCGTTCACCAGCCTGACCAATCGCTCTGAGCTGGTTACCGCCAGTTGTAATAGATGCTGTCCCTGCTCAGATTGGCTAGGCACAATGCCCTGGGCCAATAGTTTGACCCCGCCATGCAAAGAGGTGAGTGGCGTGCGCAACTCGTGACTGACCATGGCGATAAACTCACCTTTCATTTTGGCAATGGTAAAGCGTTCGGTAATATCTTCGCCAAGACTTATGGTGCCGATGATGTTATCGTCGCGATCGCGCAGCACCGTGTTATGCCAAATAATCATCCGCTCTGCGCCGGATTGGGTCAAAATAGAATTTTGGCACTGCAGCGGCACGTCTGACGGGCCAGAGGGCTGCTGACCAGAAGTCTGTTGACCAGAAGTCTGTTGACTAGAAGTCTGTTGACCAGAAGTCTGCTGACCAGAAGTCTGCTGACCAGAAGTCTGCTGACGGCACAGTTGTTGAAAATACTCATAAATTTTTGGACGCTCTGAGGGCGGCACAAAGCATCTAAACCAATCCAACCCAATGGCTTCGGCGGCACTATATCCCGTCAATTTTAGGAAAAATGGATTGGCGTAAGTCAGCTTGCCCTCTCTATTAATGCCTACCACCATTAGCTGTACCTCTTCTAGCAGGGTTCGCCAGCGGTGCTCGGCCTGCCGTAGTTCAGCGGTACGGCACGCTATACTCGCTGCTAGATCTGCATGATTTTTTTGACCGCAAGATTCGCTAGCTGCCTGGTTAGCCGCAGATGGCTCCAGCGACTCAGGCTGTTTTGCACCTAAACTGAGCGCTTGTAAAAGACTGCATTCGGTGACCAAGCCAACCAGTTGATGTTGGTCATTGACCACAGGAAAATAGTGCAGTTGGTACTGCTGCATCTGCTGAAAAATGTCCCAAATATCTTGGATATCAGCCACACGAAGCGTTCTCAACTGGGGCGTCATCACCGCTGAAATAGATTGATCTGCCAAAGCTTGGCCTGAGGCGATCAAACGAGCCAAATCTTGACAGCTAAAGACGCCGACAGGACGCTGCTGCTGAGTAATCACAACACAGTTTGCTTGGGCCTTATCCATACGGGCAATGGCCTCTTGAACAGGCGTTTCGGGAGATACTGTTACTAAAACAGGAATAACAGCACGATTTGCCCAAGAAACCGTATTTGAGTCACATGCATCTGCATCGGTTGGCATTTTCAGTCTCTATCCAGCTTTTTCAGATTTGCTTAATGGACGCTACTCCCTGGATAGACGCTACTCCCTGGATAGATTCTATTCTTTGGATAGGCTCTATTCTTTGGATAGATTCTATTCTTTAGATAGGCTTTATTCTTTGGTTAGCCTTTATTCTTTGGATAGACTCTACCCCTTAACGGGGTTCTACTCCATTGAAGAGATCTATTGAACCAATAGATAAAACTTGAACTTAGATGCGGCCTGAGGCTTTACAAATAACGGGCATTGATTGTTGCCTATTCTATTACCATAGGTCAAACGCCACCCAAAAAAGCTAAATCACATGAAAGTTGCTGTTTTTAGTAGCAAGCCCTATGATCGCCAATTTCTCTTAGCAGCAAACTCAAACCACCATCACAAACTGATCTTTCTGGAGCCGCGTTTAACCCCAGCAACTGCCCCTTTGGCCGCTGGTTTCCCAGGAGTGTGCGCTTTTATTAACGATCAGCTCAGTCAGGACACCCTCAGGGCGATCGCAGCCAAAGGCACCCAGCTCATAGCACTACGTGCAGCAGGCTTTAATAATGTAGATCTTGAAGTTGCCAGCGAGTTAGGGTTAACGGTCGTCCGCGTCCCAGAATATTCTCCCTATGCAGTCGCAGAACATGCTGTAGGACTAATTTTAATGCTTAATCGCAAGCTGCATAAGGCTTACAACCGCGTCCGCGACGACAATTTTGCGCTCAATGGGCTGCTCGGATTTGACCTCCACGGTGCCACCGTCGGGGTAATTGGTACCGGCAAAATTGGCCAGCGATTTAGCCAAATTATGACCGGATTTGGCTGCTGCGTACTCGCCTACGACCCCTATCCTAATCCCAACTGTCTAGAGCTAGGCGTAGACTACAGGCCACTAGAAGAACTGCTATCAGCGGCTGACATCATTTCGCTGCACTGCCCCTTGCTCCCCCAAACCTACCATTACTCAACGAGCACTCTCTCAGCAAGCTCAAACCAGGCGCAATGGTGATCAATACCAGTCGAGGTGGATTGATTGATACCAAAGCGATTATTCAGGCCATCAAAACCGGGCAGGTTGGCTATTTAGGCATCGATGTATATGAGCAAGAGGAAAATCTGTTTTTTGAAGACTGGTCAGACACAATTGTTCAAGACGACGATATTCAGCGCCTACAGTCATTTAACAACGTAGTCATTACAGCTCACCAAGCCTTTTTTACCCGCGAAGCCCTGACCAACATCGCCCAAACCACACTTTTGAGTATCAGTCAGTTTGAAAATGGAAAACCCTGCGATTACGAAATTCGCTACCAAAAACCGCTATCCACACCTCAGCGCCATCAGCCATAAAAGCTATAGAAGAGCGTCATATCAAACCCAGTAGCATTCAACTTTCTGGCTCGATACCTTCTGACTCGATACTTTCTGGCTTGATACTTTCTGGCTCGATACTTTTGGTTTGAACCTAATGTTGCTGATATAGCAAAGTAAGAATGCATCCTTACTTTGCCGTACCTCAAAAAACACCAACTTGCCTTATGGATTGAGTGCATATTCTGGCTGGCATATTCTGGCTGACATATTCTGGCTGGCTCAGGGAGGGTTGTGCGATTTTTCTCCTAAACGCTTGCAGCATCTAATCTGCAACCCTTGACTATCTTGATTCAACGTCAAGGATTAAGTCTGAGCAATGACAATAAATACGCTTCAATTTGCGTAAAACTTTTCGTCTTGTTTGATAAGTCAGTAAACCTAGTCAAAATTACTGACAGACAAGGAGACAATTCCCGTGCCTACTCATCAACAGCCCGACACGACCCGTCAAAATATTCAAAATGTAGGGAAAAACGCCACTCAAGTTGGCGGCAACTACACCCATACCAGTTCGATCAACATCAATCTGTTGATTTCGATTTTCTTCATTAGTTTGGTAGCGTTTGGCGGTTTAGCCTGGGCACTCAATGCCGGGATCAAGCCAACAGGTGATAGTCAGCTCATCGAAAGCACTGAAAACAAGACACCATAGCCAAACAAGACACCATAGCAAACAAGACACCATAGCTCATGTATATCGCTTTGGTCGCTTGGCTGAGGTACAGCACGCTGGCTGAAGCCTCTACGTGACAACAGGCCAAGCGACGCGCTTGTACCCGTTGGCGTAGCCTCGCCGTC
>JAAUPS010000080.1 GCA_012033015.1 Phormidesmis sp. RL_2_1 | reverse complement strand
CCCAGATGGGCTCGATAGGCATCACTAAGTTGTACTGATTGATATCCACTAAGGCTTTTTTGACCTGATCGACAATAATTGCTTCAGTTTCGTTGGCATCTCGCTGCTGTTTCGTTTCACCCACACATAGGATCGGTGTTAGACCGGCTGCTTGGGCGGCCTGCAGACGGGCATTGACGGTTTCGTCGGTTTCTCCAAAATACTGTCTGCGTTCACTATGGCCGACGATGACGTAGCGAATGCCGAGTTCGGAGAGCATGGCACCAGAGATTTCTCCTGTGTACGCGCCAGATGTTTCCCAGTGAATATTTTGTGCGCCTACTTTAATCGGGCTGCCTTGGAGCTTATCCCTGAGCAGGCTTAGGGTGGTGAAAGGGGCACATAGCACAAGCTCCCTGCTGTCAGGGACTTTAGCCACTTGGGGGATCAACTGTTGCACAAACGCCAAGGCTTCAGCCTGGGTTTTATGCATTTTCCAATTACCAGCAATTACAACTTTTCGCACGGGGTTATCTTATAGGCGCAGCATTCTGGATCCTACAGGTAAACCCTGACGCCAAGCAATGCAAAGTGTGAAGGAAGCGGCTAAAGTCAGCAGGATGCAGGATGAGCGATGAAACGAGGCATTGCCTCGGGGTGTATCGCTCACCCTGTCTGTTTTTCCTTATGCTTCAAGCCCAGCGGCAGATTTGGCGGCGGCGGCTTCGTCCGGGTGAATCCCTAGGCGAGTCAGATTGACGCGGCCACGGTTGTCGATTTCGCGGACTTTGACCAGTACTTCGTCATCGACATTCACTTCATCTTCTACTTTTTCGACTCGGTAGTCTGCAAGCTGAGAGATGTGTACCATGCCTTCTTTGCCTGGCATGAATTCAACAAAAGCACCAATGGGAATCACGCGGGTGACCTTGCCCATGTACACATTGCCTGCTTCGGCAACGTGGGTAATGCCTTCGATCATCTTTTGTGCTTGCAGGGCTTTTTCAGAGTCTATGGCTGAGATGGTGACTGTGCCATCGTCTTGAATATCGACTTTGGCGGTGGTTTTCTCGGTGATGGCTTTGATTTGCTTGCCCCCTGGGCCGATGACCATACCGATTTGATCGGGATTAATGCGCATGGTGAGTAAGCGGGGGGCGTAAGCTGATACCTCGGGGCGAGGTTTGTCCAGCGTTTCCAGCATCTTTTCAAGGATATGTAGGCGGGCTGGACGAGCCTGATTGATGGCTTCGCTAATCACCTCCATCGGTAAGCCGGTGATTTTCATATCTAGCTGTAAAGCGGTAATGCCGCTATCGGTGCCTGCGACCTTAAAGTCCATGTCGCCGAGGAAGTCTTCAATGCCCTGAATGTCAGAGAGGATACGCACTTCATCACCTTCCCGAATGAGTCCCATGGCCGCGCCGCTCACCGGTTGGCTAATCGGCACACCTGCATCCATCAAAGATAGAGTAGAGCCACATACAGAGCCCATGGAGGTCGAGCCGTTGGAGGACAGACACTCGGAGACCACGCGGATAACGTAGGGAAAATCTTCTGGATCAGGCAATACTGGGATTAAGGCGCGTTCTGCTAGGGCACCATGGCCTACTTCGCGACGACCGGGCGATCGCATCGGTCGCGTTTCACCCACTGAATAGGGTGGGAAGTTGTAATGATGGATATACTTTTTCTCTTCACCGGGATGCAGATCGTCCATCATCTGCGCGTCCCCAGGCGTTCCTAGGGTCGTTACGGACATAACTTGGGTGAGGCCGCGACGAAACAGGCCAGTCCCGTGAACGCGCCGTGGCAACACACCGGTTCGACAAGTGATTTTGCGGATTTCATCGAGCTTGCGACCATCCACGCGCACCCCCTCTTCAAGGATTTGGGCTCGCATGAGCTTTTTAGTCAAGCTTTTGAAGGCTTTCCCCAAAGCCTTAGAATCCTCTTCAATGGCTGCTCGTACAGCGTCATCTTCGGCCAACGCCTGGATTTCTTCGGCCATGGTCGCTTTGATGGTATCTAACTTGTCATCGCGTTCAGCTTTAGTCTGCTCAAACTGTTTCAGCACGGCTTGAATCGGTGCGGTTGCTTTGTCGGCCAAAAAGCGTTCTAACGATTCATCTACCACTGGCTCAGGTTCAACAGGACGCTCTAGCTTGAGCTCTTTGACCAGATCAAGTTGCGCTTGAATCAAATCACGTACCACCTCGTAGCCGAAGTCGATGGCTTCAATCACGTCTTGTTCCGGCAGTTGGTTGGCCCCAGCTTCGACCATAATCACGCCATCGGGAGATCCGGCAACCACCAGATCCAGATCGCCTTCTTCCATTTCTGCGTAGGTAGGGTTAATGATGAAGTCATCTCCTACTAACCCAACCCGCACAGCAGCCATGGGGCCATTGAAGGGAATTTCGGCAAGCAGTACGGCAATGGATGCGCCAGTTGCGGCTAAAACGTCAGGCGGTACCTCTTCATCCATCGATAGGGTAGTCGCCACAATTTGGATATCGTCACGAATCCAGCTAGGGAATAGGGGACGCATGGGGCGATCAATCAGGCGGCTGATTAGGGTGGCGCGCTCGGGTGGGCGGCCTTCTCTGCGAAGGAATCCACCGGGGATG
Organism: Phormidesmis sp. RL_2_1; assembly: GCA_012033015.1. Lineage (GTDB taxonomy): Bacteria > Cyanobacteriota > Cyanobacteriia > Phormidesmidales > Phormidesmidaceae > Phormidesmis. The sequence continues at coordinate 17,174 of JAAUPS010000080.1, read as the reverse complement.
CGACCTGCGGCATATAGTCGTTCTTCATAGTCAATCAGCAGGGGCAAAAAGTCGATGCCCTCTCTACCGGAAGATCGTGTAGCTGTGACTAATACAGCCGTATCGCCAGAACTTACAAGTACCGAGCCACCTGCTTGGGGCGCTAACAGGCCCACTTTTAGGTGGATTTCCCGGCCGTCGATTGAAATCGACTTATCAAATTCTTGCATTGAGGAGTCCTTACTCTTTTTAGTTTTCTCATTTTGTGCTTTGGCAATCGTATCACTGATGATGAAGCCTTGCGTGTCCGCCTAATCAATGCATGGCCCAGAAGGAGACCAGGTTTAAGTGGCCCACCAGTCTACAGTGAAGTCGCTTAGATGTCTGTGAAGTCGATAAGGTGTCTGTGAAGTCCTAGGGGTCTATGCGCTGAAAATGTTTATCAGCTTGTGGCGGATGCTTACAATGTTGCCAATACTGTTGCCAGCACTTGATTGAAATCTAAACTGTCTATCGCGATTGCGCTGTGGCGATTGTCCCTCTAGATTCAGATGGTGATGCTGTTGCCGCTAGATCGCCTGTCATTCGCCTGTCATTCGCCTGTCATTCGTCTGTATTGATTCTCCTAAATCTGTTTCTCGATCTCTATATCCTTTTATCTTTCTTTAGCACTATGACAATACTTGTGACCGGTGCTGCCGGGTTTATTGGCTATTTTTTGTCTCGACGATTGCTAGCGCATGGAGAGCAGGTTTATGGTATTGACTCACTGAACAACTATTACGATGTCAACCTCAAAAAAGATCGATTAGCTCAGTTGGAGGCGTTCGAGAATTTTACGTTTGAGCGGATGGATTTGAGCGATCGCACCCGTATTGCTGAGCTATTTTCTGAGCATTCATTTAGCTGTGTGGTGAACTTAGCCGCTCAAGCCGGTGTCCGCTACTCTCTGGAAAATCCGTTGGCCTACGCCGATAGCAATTTATTAGGCTTTCTCAATATTTTGGAAGGCTGCCGCCATCGCCAAGTAGGTCACCTTGTGTTTGCTTCTTCTAGCTCGGTATATGGTCAAAACCAAAAAGTCCCTTTTGCCACCGATGACCGGGTAGATCATCCCGTATCGTTGTATGCTGCCACGAAAAAGGCCAATGAACTGATGGCCCATTCCTACAGCCATCTATACGATTTGCCCGTTACCGGACTGAGATTTTTCACGGTATATGGCCCTTGGGGACGGCCCGATATGGCCTACTTTAAGTTTGTCGATGCGATCGCCCACAATCGCCCCATAGACGTTTACAACCATGGCCAAATGAAGCGTGACTTCACCTACATAGACGATGTCGTCGAAGGGATTGTGCGCGTAATGAAAAAGCCACCCCATAGGCTGACGACCACCGCAGCCAAAACAGGAGACACCACAGCGCCTTACAAGATCTATAACATCGGTAACCACAGCCCGGTAACCCTAATGGACTTCATCACCACCATTGAGCAGGCCATGGGCAAAGTCGCTCAAAAAAATATGATGCCTATGCAGCCAGGCGATGTGCCTGCCACGTACGCTGATGTGCAGGCCCTCATGGACGACGTTGGCTTTAAGCCCGACACGCCTTTGACCGTTGGCATCGAGAAATTTGTTCAGTGGTACGCTGAGTACTATTGAAATTACCCTATTAAAAGTACTCCATTCCATGAAAGTGCTCTACAGGGCTCTACTCGCAGAGTGCTTACGGCGTGCTCTACTGACGGCCTAAAGCTGATAGCACATAGAGGCACATAGAGCTTATTGCATGGAGCTGAAGTCGCATGGATTCTGAGGTTATATGGAGCTAAGGAGATTCGAACTCCTGACCCCCTCAATGCCATTGAGGTGCGCTACCAACTGCGCTATAGCCCCTAAAAAGGTTGAACATGATGCTGCTCAAGATTCTCATCATTGCGCAAAAATGCGAATCTCGTCAAGCAAAAAAACCGGGCTCCACAATCGTCAAAGCCAACACCCGCCAAAGTGAGACCACCAAAGTAATACAATACGCGTACAAAGCCCCAAGCTTTTAGCAAATAGCGATACAGTCAAATCAAGGTTAAAAAAACACGCCTATTAGCCTATTAATTTTGAGCGACTATGACCGTTATTCCCGACCCCCAAGAAACCACCCAAGCTGCTATTGACATCCTAAAAAACCAGCTTCGCCGCAAAGAAGGCACCTGGGTAGAATGGGGCAAAGCCTGCCAAACTCTGCAAAAAACCGGCATGAGCCCCCAAGATGTTTTCGAATCCACTGGTTTTGAACCTATTCAGCAGAACCAGCTCATTGTCGCCGCTCAAGTGTTTGATTCGATGGTGGCTGGTGGCGTCAGCGAAAAGGCCAAAGCTCACTATCAAGCGCGCGGCAGTGATAGCCTGTACGAGTTTCGGATTTTGCCCAAAGATAATCGCGCCCCTGCCGCTGATTTTGCCTTTGAAAATGGCCTCGACAGCGAGCAAGTCAAAGAGATTGTCAAAGCTCTGCGAGACTTTTCCTACAGTGACACCCCGCCACCCGGATTTGAAAAAACCATGGGTGATGCCGCCGCCTACCACTATTGGCGGCTAGCGCGTCAGCAGAGCGACTTACAAGATAGATCGCGGCTGATTGCCCAAAGCCTAAGGTTTGCTACCTCCCATAGTGCTCGTGGCCAAGTCGAAAAGCTGCTAACGGATTTTTCCGTAGTTAAACAAAAGCTGGCGCCGCGTCTGCCCCTCTTCCGTCTCGAAAATGAAGCAGATTCTCCAGTGATTATGCCTGTCGTTGGTCATATGCCAGTAGCCACCGATGAGTACAAAGCGGTGCCCGGTATCTTGCCTGAAGAGCCTTTTGGCATGGTGAAATTTTCGGGGACGGGAGCTTGGCTACCGGTGCCCGGTTGGCAAGTTATCCTCAAGGCCGAAGATCCCGTTGCCCTACTGGCAACCTGTAGTGACTTGCCCAATGCTCCTGACACCATATCAGCAAGCGAACCGATGATGGTGGTGGTAGATCGCGCTAAACGTAGCTGGGATGAATTTAGCTACTACATAGTGGATATCAATGGCCATCTAGATATTCAGTGGTTTGACGAAGCACCTCAGGCACAAATTTTAGGCGGCGTGATATTAATTATGCGTCCCAAAAAAATCTTCGATCAAAACTACACCCACGAATATTGGCAAATAGACGAATAGCGCATACAAGAAGCATATTTGAAGCATATTTAAGGAGGAGTTCCCATGGCACTAGAGCGCCGCATGGCTAGGGATATGTTTAATGAAAATGCCATCGTTGAGCTACGACAGGTTTGTATGACACCTAGTGGTCTCTTTGAACCTGGCAAATATTTAGTAGGGCAGCTCCCAGATGCGGCCTTTGAAATGGGTTTGGTAGAAGCACTGCCACCCGTACGGGGCAAAAGTGAAGAAATAGCGCCCCCTCAAGATGTTTCTTCTGAAGATGCAGAAAAATAAGGAGCCCTACCATTTACACCCGCCCCCTTGCAAAACTCATTGAAGAATTTCAGCGACTCCCTGGTATTGGCCCCAAATCAGCGCAGCGATTGGCTATGCATATGCTGAAGCGGCCAGAGGCAGAAGTTCGCGCTTTAGCGAATGCTCTGATTGCAGCTAAACAACAGGTGGGACAATGTTCTCAGTGCTTCCATTTGTCGGCTGAGCCGGTTTGTGATATTTGCCGCTCCCAAAGCCGAGACCCCGAAACCCTGTGTGTTGTCGCTGAATCGCGAGATGTCATTGCCTTGGAAAAAACCCGTGAATACAAGGGAAAATACCATGTTCTGGGCGGGCTCATTTCGCCGATGGACGGGATCGGGCCGGAGCAACTTAATATTGGTCAGCTCGTTCACAGAGTCAATAAAGAAAAAACGAGCGAAGTGATTTTGGCGATTAGTCCCAGTATTGAAGGGGATACGACGACGCTGTATGTGGGTCAGTTGCTCAAGCCCTTTACACGGGTGACCCGAATCGCCTTTGGGCTACCGATGGGGGGCGATTTGGAGTATGCCGATGAGGTGACGCTGGCGCGGGCGCTCGAAGGCCGCCGAGAATTAGAGGCTTAGCCCAATGAGGCTGAGCCCATAGAAACTTCGTGGCTAGACTCGTGACTAGACAATTCGCCACTGTGTTAAAAGACGTGTTCAAAGACGCGTGTCACGAGGCTGTATTCCAAAAGCTGTGTTTCTAGGATGAGACTTCTAGGATGAAGCTTAGTAGGCCAAAGTTTCGAGGGTGTCTAGCAAGTACAAGCGCACAAGCTGCTCATCGCTGGTTTCTTTAGTAATGCTTGAAAGCTGCTCTGAGCGCCAACGCTGAAAACCAGAGCTAGCAGCGATCGCACATTTAAGGCTTTGCCACAGTTCTGCATTCTCGGCGGCGTGCTCTGGCCTGCGGGAAGATGAGTTTGCCATGATGATCTCCAATCAGAAAAGAACGTAAGCGGCGGTCTATCAAATCCTGGTGGGGCTTACCTACTCTTTATAAGGATAGCTTAAGGGTCAAAATGCGGGTGTATTGATTGTCACGGTTTAGATGACTCTAGGTGACTCTTGAGGGGGTACTGCGCTGTCCATGGGTTGGTCAGGTAGGTCAGGTAGGTTGGTCAGGTGGTTAGGTCAGGTTCTTCTGGCATGGGTTCTTTTAGTGCAGGTGCTTCTGACCCGGATACTTCTGACCTGGATACTTCTGTGTCCTTAGCAGCTTCTGCTGATGGCGTCAATGGGATGTCATCTTGAGGAACAGTAGGTTGAGAAACAGTAGGTTGAGAAACAGTAGGTTGAGGAACAGTGGGTTTTGCAGCGGTCGCCGGTTCTTCTCCAGAGGATGCCGGTACTGGGGATGTCGGCATTGGCAGTATGGCTGGCACGCGGAGGCCCACAATCAGAAAGTCAGCAGCGATCGCACTAGCTTCATAGGGCGGTACCCGTTGCAGCACATTTGGGCCAACCAACAGCGATCGCACCGCACTCACCGATATTTGTAAAAACAAGCAGCTCAAAAAGAAGGCCACGGCTGCGTTAATCAGCCCCGCTGTCGGGGTCATGATAGGGGTAATTTGGGGCGATCGCTGATAGAGCTGCGCCAAGAGCCAAAGCGCCAGACCAGCGGTAATCCCGGCCAATGCTTTCACCTGCCATGACTTTAAAATCGTTAGGCAACGCCGCTGATCTTCGCTTAAAACATCAGGCTTGAGCGCCACTGGCGGCAGACTAAAGGGATAGAACGGTCTCGCGATTTGCATCCAGAGAGAAGGGATAATGCCGAAAAGTGCGATCGCCCAAAACTGCAATCCGAAGGCTGCTGGATAATCAAAAGCGGGCCCCGCCGAAGCCAAACCTGCCAAACACAAAGCCAACAGCAGGGGCACAGCCGCCAGTCCGACGAGATGCACCCACAGATATCTCTCCTGCTGTAATTCAACCATCTCTGTCCCAGAGTCATGTCCCAGAGTTATATTCTGGCGTTATGCCGGAGCTAGGGTGCGGCGCTGAGAGATCATGCGGAAGGCGTTAATCAAATCGCCCTCTTGCCAGTCATTGAAGCCGCCGACTGCGATACCACATTCAAAGCCAGCATTGACTTCTTTGGCATCGTCCTTCATCCGTTTGAGTGAATCGAGGTTGCCCTCATACACTGCCTCTTCGCCGCGCATCACCCGCACCCTACAGTTGCGCGTGACCTTACCTGAGAGGACATAGCAACCAGCCACCGTGCCCTTGCGCACAGGGAATACCGCCCGAACTTCGACCTTACCCAAAGGCTCTTCCACCATCTCGGGCTCTAGGAGACCTTCCATAGCGCCTTCAATATCTTCAAGCAGCTTGTAGATGATGTCGTAATCACGCACATCGACGCCCAAGTTGTCGGCTGACTGGCGAGCATCGGCGGAGAGTGTGGTATTAAAAGCGATAATCACTGCGCCGCTAGCTGCGGCCAAGTCAACGTCTGTTTCGCTAATTTCACCTGGTGCGGCCATCAGCACGCGAATTTGAACTTCATTTTGAGGTAACTGTTGCAAGGAACCCAAAATAGCTTCAAGAGAACCTTGAACATCTGCTTTCAAAATCAGATTCAGTTCTTTGAGATCGCCTTCTTTCGCCTGCTCAGAGAGTGAATTTAGCGTTACCCGGCGGGAGGCCATTGTCTGTTGCAGGCGTGACTGGCGCTGCTCAATGGCCTTTTTATCAGCAGCAGCACGGGCCTCACGCTCCTCAGCGTATACCTCAAATTCTTCACCTGCTGGCGGTACGTCGTTTAGTCCTAGAACCTCGACGGCAAAAGAAGGCCGCGCTTCTTGAGAGCGATTGCCGCGATCGTCCACCATGGCCTTAACTCGGCCAAAAACAGGGCCTGCGGCGAAGGCATCGCCGATTTTGAGCGTACCATTTTGAACCAGCAAGGTGGCGACAGGGCCCCTGGCTTTGTCAAGATGGGCCTCAATAACGGTGCCTTTTGCCAGCCGGTCAGGATTGGCTTGCAAATCTTCGACTTCAGAAACCAACAGCAGCATTTCTAAAATGGTGTCTACGTTTTCACCGGTAATGGCGCTGACAGGCACCATGATCGTATCGCCGCCATACTCTTCAGGGACGAGTTCATATTCCATCAGCTCTTGCTTTACCCGGTCGGGATTCGCCGCTTCTTTATCGATTTTGTTGATCGCTACGACAATCGGCACACCGGCTGCTTTCGCATGGCTAATGGCCTCAACCGTCTGAGGCCGTACCCCATCATCAGCGGCTACCACCAAAATAGCGATGTCTGTGACTCTTGTTCCTCGGGCTCGCATGGCGGTAAACGCTTCGTGACCTGGGGTATCGAGGAAGACGATTTGACCCGACTTGCGATCGCTATTGGGATTGGACTGGAGATCAACGTGATACGCACCGATATGCTGCGTAATGCCCCCAGCCTCGCCTTCAGTAACCTTAGCTTGGCGAATGTAGTCAAGCAGACTGGTCTTACCATGGTCAACGTGGCCCATGATGGTGACAACAGGCGGACGAGGCTGCAGCTTATCGCTATCTTCTTCCCCGACCATGGTGGTGACTTTGCGGGCTTCAGGGGCTTCTTCTGCAGTGACGGCTTCCACGTCAAACTCTTGGGCGACCATTTCAGCAGTAGGCATATCCAAAGTTTGGTTCACGTTGGTCGCAATGCCTTTGAAAAAGAGCAGCTTAATGATTTCGGTTTGGGGAACCGCGAGCTGATCGGCTAGATCATGAACGCTGATGCCGCCAGTTAAGACAATCATCTCTGGCTTTTCCGGTGCGACCTCCTGACGGCGCTCACGGCGCTCACGGCGAGAAGGTGCGCGGGCCTTTGTTTTCTTGGTCGTAGGTGCAGGTTTAGACTGTCGCTGGCCCTTTGGTTTCGGCGGGCGCATCAGCGAAAGATTAATTTGGGCAGGTGTGACCTCGCTGCTGCTCGATTCAAGCTCATCAAAATCATCTTCGTCGTCGATGATGACGCGCTGACGCTTGGTTTTGGTCAGCTTTTTAGGCCGCATTTCTTGATCTTCGTCTTCTTCTATCTCGGGGCGATCGCGGCGTTTGGGCGGGCGAGGGGCTGTCGGTCGCCGCAATTCGAGCGCCGGATCGACAAACGAAGAATCATCATCGCCATCATCAGCATCGTTATCGACACTGTCAACGCTGGCCCCAGCAGCAACACTAGCGGGGCGTGATGGTGGACGGCGAAGCTCTGTGGCGGGCGGTTTCGCTGGTGCCACGCTGGTGCCACTAGGAGAAGGTCGGCTAGGACGCCCGCCACCACTACTACCAGTGTTAGCGCCACTGCTACTGCCACCTGTGCGGTCACGTTTGAGTACTGGGCGAGCCACTCGGCTGGCATCGTCTGAGTCGTCAGATGAACCTCTGCCTGGGGCAGGCTGTTTGGCCGATGGTCGTGAGGGGGGCTCTACAAGACGAGGCTTGAGCTGATCAGGCCGAGTTGCTCCAGAAGTGGTGACAATTCTCTCGGGCTCACGGCTCGGCGAAGGTTTAATCGGTTCTCTAAACGCCTCTGACGCCGGTGCCGGTTTGGCCGTTTCGATAGGCTGATTGGTTGAGGGACTACGACCGCTCGATCGAGGCGCAGTTGGCCGACTAGGAGGACTCACCAATTCAGGGGCACTAGTCGATAGATTAGGGGCAGCGGCAATAGGCGACTTATGCTCATCAAGGGCAGTGTGATCACGAGTATCATCCGTGCGGCTGCTGGACGGAGGGCCGCTCAATTTCGGACTATTCGGTGATGCTGCGGCAGGGGCAGTCGGTTGGGTCGCAGGGCGAGGATGGCGGAGGATGCCTAAAATTTGCTGCTCGCGAGGACGAACGGGCTTTTTCACGATAGAAGGTTTAGCGCTGGGTGCTGCGCTCACATGACGAGAGGGCTTGATTTTTTTGGCAGTTTGGCTGGCAGACTTGTAGTCGCTGGCGGTGGCAACGCCCCTAATTCGACCAGCTTCGTCCTCAGAAATTGTACTACTGTGGCTTTTCACTGCAATGTTGAGTTGCTCACAAATAGCCAAAATATCTTTATTTTCTAATTCTAACTCCTTAGATAACTCGTAAATTCTTACTTTGCCCTTGTTCATCCTTTTCCTCTTAAAACCTGACTAAATCGATGTGTTTTACATAAGACCTATTGCCCTTATCGAATTAACACGCTTGGCTACAAAGCCTTGACTCTAAAGCATAGAGTACAGCGGCCTGTATTTGCCAGCATTAACACAGATATATAGCTATTTGAGCATGAGCTATTTGAGCATGAGCTATTTGTGAGCGGCTTGGGCTATTTGTGAGCGGCTTGGGCTTGTGGGATAACGACTGCTGAGCCTGCCCTCATGCCATCCCAATATGTCTCCAATGATGTCCTAGCATGGCCAATTCATTAGCCTTGGCTCAGCCATTGTAATCAAAAGCCTTTTGTCTGTGGCCTATCCTTGCAAAGATATTTCACAGAGATTTTGAGATGGATTTTATGGAGAGGGGTGGATGGGATTTTTGCTGTCTTTCACGGTGAGGCGTTGTGCCAAGATCTGGTAGATATCTGGGGGCACATGAGCTTTAAGCACCCGTGCCAGCCGTTTTTTTTTCTGAGCGGCATTGAGGCAACTACGCTGGGGGCAGAGGTAGGCAGAGCGGCCCATTCCTTTGTCCAATTGAACGTGATGATCGGGAAAGGTGCGGACTACTCGCCAGAAGGCATCTTTGGCAGCTATTCTGTGGCAGCTCACGCACCGACGGATATTTTTGTCTGCCATCGGCGCGCTCCTACGATTGGTTAGCCGTCTTTATGCTCTGTTTTGGCCTGGGCAGCTTTATCAGCGGCCTTGGCTGCCGCTAAAGCTCTAGCCTTTGCTTTCCACTCCTCGGCTTCGGCGATTTCTTCAGCCGTAGGTTCATCATCGTCATCTGCGGGAATATCTGCCTTTGTATCTGCTGCTGTGCTCGAATATTCTGCGTCTATATCCTCGGCTCTGGCCTCAGCAGCGGCTTTCTTCCTCGGCGGCTTTGGGCTCGTCCGCTGCGGCTCTGGCTTTGCTTTCATTCCTCGGCTTCGGCGATTTCAGCGGCTTCTTCTTCGGCGGCTTTGGCTGCCGCTTCTGCTTCAAGCTGTCTGGCCTCAGCAATGGCGGCCGCCTTTTCGTTTTCAGCGTCGTAGTCGTACTTAGCGGAATCTTTGATGTCTATTTTCCAGCCTGTGAGCCGAGCCCCTAACCGGACATTTTGACCTTCTTTGCCGATTGCTAAGCTGAGCTGATCTTCGGGGACGAGGACGTGGGCTTGTCTGCCTTCGGGATCTATCAGACGGACCTCATCTACTCGGGCTGGACTGAGGGCATTGGAAATATAGGTGGCCGGATCGGGTGACCAGCGAATGACATCAATTTTTTCGCCCCGTAGTTCGTTGACAACGACCTGGATGCGGGAGCCTCTGGCCCCAATACAGGCTCCTACGGGATCGACATCACTCTCTAGGGTGTCTACGGCAATTTTGGTGCGTGGCCCTACTGATCGCGAGGGTGGGTTTGCTTCGCGGGCAACTGCTACAATGCGCACCACCTCATCTTCAATTTCGGGTACCTCGTTGGAAAATAACTCTACTACGAGACTGGCATCGGCTCTCGAAACGATGAGCTGAGGGCCTCGGTGAGAGCCTTCGGAGACTCGCTTAAGCGCGACTCGGAAGGTGGCATTGGCACGGTAGTTATCGTTGGGAAGCTGATCGCGCTTGAGCAGCTCGGCCTCGGTATCGGGCTGACCTAGGCCGCTGCTGACGGCCATAATCACTGACTGTCGCTCGAAGCGGAGCACCCGTGCATTTAAGATTGAACCTTCTAAATCTTGAAATTCTTCTTGGATCAGTCGGCGCTGCTGGTCGCGGAGTTTCTGAGCTAATACCTGTTTGGTCTGGATGGCGGCCATTCGGCCAAAATCTTGCTGCTCAGGCGTGACATCAAGCACGACGGTATCGCCAGCAAGGGCCTCAGGGGCAACTTCTTGAACGGCTTTCAGGCCGATTTGGTGGTCTGAGTTTTCGACTTCTTCAACGATGGTTTTGTTGGCGAGGACGCGGAAGCCTTCGTCTTCGATGTCTAGCTCTACATAAAAGTTATCGAAATACTCTTCGTCAAACTGGCTGCTGTCTATTCGCTGGGTGCGGCGATAGCGCTCATAGCCTTTGAGTAAAGCCTCTTGTAGGGCCATTTCCACAGCCGTTTGAGGCAGGTTACGTTCCTGGCTAATTCTTTCGACCATTGTTTGTAAACCGGGCAAGCTCACCATTGACATAGGCGCGACCTCTTGATGTAAGGAAATTGGGTGGGTGTAAAGAACTGCGGGGGTTGGGAATGAGGCGAGGGGTTAGAGAAAGGAATATCTAGAGAAAAATAAAAATCCAAGTGAATCCAAGTAAATCCAAGTAGTGGAGCGCAGCAAGGGCGAGGCTCAAGCTTCTTCACGACTCAATTGGACGGAGCGAATGAGCGCTCGAGGAATTTTGACGGGGCGTCCTTTTAGGTTAAGCAAAAGAGCTTGTTCGTCACGACCGACTAGGCTGCCTTGCCAAGTCTGTTTGTTTTTATGGGGTTGGCTGAGCTGGACTTCGACCGGAAAGCCTTTGAAGACTAAAAAATCGCGATCGCTCGTCAAGATATCTGATAATCCGGGGCTCGACACCTCCAACACATAGGCATCTGGAATCAAATCTAACTCGTCTAGTACCTCGGTTAGGGCGTTGCTTAAGCGTTCGCAGTCATCAAGCCCAGTATCCTCTTGGTGGAGATTGCGCACATCTATGCGCAAAACGGGAGGACTTTGATTGGTTTGGAAAACCGCGTCCACAATTTCCAAGCCGACATCATGGGCCAAAGGTGCCGCTAGTTCCATGAGTTGGGCCATTAAAGGATGTGCCATAAGTGCCATCAGCCTAGTTTGGGCAAATCGTGAAGGCTCAAAAGTACGGGTGAAAAATCCCCACAAAAAAAGCGGGCTCTTTTAAAGCTCCCACTTTTCGCTGTAGCCTCCAGATGAACTGAATGACTAGACGAATTAGGCCAGACAGAACTTATCAAACAGGGCTGCTAAATGTGCTGTTAAACAATGGTGAAACAGCGACTAAACAACGCTGACGTTTGACAAAGTCTGTGTGGAGCAGTTGGCAAGGGCTGAAGCTCTAGGACTTCAAGCACACGATTTGCTGTCTGCGTTAAACAGTTTAGCGCATGTCATCCCAAACGATGCGGCAAGTTAAATCGGCCCATTCAGCGCGTGAGGTCAATGGCTGGTTTTAAGCGCTAGTTTTAAGCGCTAATGGGGCCGATGGCTGGTTCCATATAGTTTGTAGCGCGAGGCTTGAATTTGCTCTAAGTCTTCAGTGGCAATGCCTTCAACATAGTTAATTTTGATTTCTTCGAGCAGATCGTTAATCAACATCCGTACCTCTTGTAGGGTTTGAGCGCTTTGCAGCTCAACGCGTAGGTTGTCGCTAAAGCTGGTGATGAGCTGACGGGTTAAGGCTGCACCTTGCTCATCAGCAAAGATGTTTTGGAGAATTTCGTTCAGCGATTGAGACAGCTCTGCTACGACCTGCCGGGAGATTTGTGCCGAAAGTGTGTCAAACCCCGGCATGATACGCAGCCCCTGATATGCCGGGGCTTGTTGCAAAGCGCCCATGACACTGTGCTGCAGCAGCGCGTCTACTTCAGGTTTTATTTTCGGGAGCACTTGGTAGACGACGACATCTGACAGATGCTTAGTGAGGGTTTGCACCTCATTAACCCCGTTGATATCGACGTAGTCGCGATCGGTGATGGTCATGAACCAACGGCTAATATCACTCTCTAAGACCAGTCTTTGGGCCTGATCAATCACGCGCAACAGCACAATTTCTGTCAGTTCTACAGCAAACTGACTCACTAGGGCACGGCTCAGACGGTTGCGTACAGGTTCGAGGTTTACCCAACGGGCTTGGTGCAGTCGCAGCGTCACAGGAATGATCCGCAGCCAGCGCCATATGCCTAGGAATAAAGGGATATCGTAGATTCGCCATAGCATGGCATCTAGCCAGCCAGTGTTGGGATGGCGGCGGCTGAGAACGTAGGTGCGGGCCAAAAATTCAGCAGCAAATAGGGCCATGAATCCCATATCGATCTGCCAAAATAAGTTGATGGGACGGCCACTTTCATCAATCCCCCGGTAGTAGTTCGTTGCCATCAAGGGGCGAATTTGCGCGTCGAAAAAGGCTAGCTCCGAGGCTAAGGTATTTTCCTGGAGGTAGGCTTCGCTCCAAAAAGTTTGAAAAGATTCTTTGGCAGAATTGTTGTCGTTTTGAATGCGATCGCGCATCAAATTCTTAATACGCTCTAACGTGCCAGATTTATTTGCGCCAGCAAACGGATCTTCATCAATCAAATCAGCACTTTGAGCCCTGAGCTGCTCCAACAGTTTTTGAGCCTGCCGGTTTGCTGTAGTGGTGTCACTGGCGAGCTGTTGTTTGAGGTCATCGACTAGAGCCAAATACTGCGTCGTGGCTCGCTCAGGTTCAATGCCTTTAAATCGGTTGCCGTACCAAACGGTTGGTTCGGGCAATACTTTTAAGTAGGTATCGCGAAAGCGGATATAGCTCAAGTCAAACAAAACTAGGCTCAAATTTACGAGAGCCACCGCTGCCATCAACCGCTCAAACCAAGTGGATTTGCGACGGCGAGTACGCTGGCGCGTGAGTGATAGCGTCATAGCCGTACAATTTCTTCTGAAACACCAATCTTAAATACCACTGTCTATATATAGCGGTTTGCAGATGCATTCGCATACCGCGAGTCACTTGGCCCGTTGCCCTGTAGGGATTTTGCCAGTAAGCCTGTATTCAAGCCAAGTGACAAACGCTTAGTTTACGGTCAGTGTGCGAGCTAGAAGCGCCCGTTAGCCGCAAATCGGTGCTGGCAAAAAGGCACATAGCTGTTGAGCTATCACAACGCGCTCCATCGTAGAGCGCGATAGACTAAGCATACCTGTTTACTTTTCTTCATCAATTGCTATGGTTGTGAACGTTTCTAGCGCTGCTCCATCAGGGTCAGCGCCTAGCGCTGCTCCATCAACAGACCTACTGCCTGCGAACATGCCGCCTGCCCACATGCTGCCTGCTCACATGCTGCCTGCTCACATGCTGCCTGCTCACAACGGCGCTTACTGGTGTTGGCGCGGTTATCGGGTGCATTATGTGAGGTCAGCTCAAGCAGATCAATCCGATTTGATCGCCACCAAGCCTCCTAGGCCGCCTCTACTCCTGATTCATGGTTTTGGCGCTTCAACTGACCACTGGCGTAAAAATATTGCTGACTTGCAAACTGATTTTGACGTGTATGCCTTAGATCTCATCGGCTTTGGTCGATCGTCTAAGCCTAGTAGTGGCTATAGCCCGGAGCTTTGGCGCGACCAAATCGTAGCGTTTATTACCCAGATCATTCAGCGACCTGCGGTGGTGGCAGGGAATTCTATCGGCGGCTACAGCAGCTTATATGCAGGAGCTACTTGTCCTGATGCGGTGGTAGGCGTGTGTTTGCTCAACGGTGTTGGTGCTTTTAGCGAACAGCAAACGAGCGCTGAACCTAATCCGTTTCAAAAAGCTATCGGTGATTTGATTAAAACGGTTGTGCTCTCTCCGTTGCCTAGCTGGCTTATTTTCCAGTTTGTCCGCAAAAGGTCGTATATCCGTAAAACGCTAGAGCAGGTGTATGTCAATAAAGCTGAGGTCACCGATCAACTGATTGAAGATATTTATCGTCCGGCTACCGACCCTGAAGCCCCGGCGGCTTTTGCTGCTTTGTTTAAAGCTGAACGAGGTGAGTATGTCGATACACTTCTGGCCCAAATGAGCTGCCCACTACTGCTGATTTGGGGAGATGGCGATCCTTGGATGGATACTTATGCGCGCGGTGCGTTGTTTCAGCAGCATTACCAAGCCATAGAGGAGCATCATATCAATGCTGGACATTGCCCCCATGATGACGCGCCTGCCATCGTTGATCAGTTGCTGCGCAACTGGGTCATGAACACGGTGATACCTGAGCAACCTTCGGCCAGTCAGTGGGTGCCGTTGGCTTAGGGCACTTTGGTAGACAAGTGATAAAAAGCACGCCAATAAAAAAGCACGCCAATAAAAAAGCACCCAAGTGATTTGGGTGCCGAGGTCGATTTCTAATTGATTGCCATTGATCTCTCAATGGGGAGAAAACTGAGCTGTGTGCTCCCACACAACAGCATCCGCAAAGTAGCAAGCCGTCAAGGCTAAACTTACTCTTTTGCAAACAAGCGAACTATGAACAAATAATGAACAAGAAAACCTGCTGAATCCCCTGGATGAAGTGTATCAACAATCACCCTTTTTTGGTAATAATTCTTCACGGTTTTTCTGCCTTTTGAGATAGTATTAGCGCCTGCTCAGGGCTAGTTATGCTCACTTTAGGCCGATGAAATTTGCTCAAAGCCTTGCTATTACTCAAAGATTACCCTGGGCGATCGCATCGGCAACACATCGCTGGTGGTTGTAGGCGCAATCTGGCTTGTGAGGAGATCTTGACGTGACAATCTTTGATATCTGCTGATATCTGCTGATATCTGCGCTGAGCGAGCCGAATCAATTTTGCTGCCCATTCCTATTCACATTCCTATGGGTCTCTGTCACTATGTCACTATAGAGTTGGCGTATGTGACTTTTTAAAGACTTTGCAGATTACTTTTTTAGGAACCAGTTCGGGTGTACCCACGCGATCGCGCAACGTTTCCAGCGTGGCACTGCGTTTGCCTCAAAGGGCAGAGGTGTGGCTGTTTGACTGCGGTGAAAGCACCCAGCATCAGTTCCTCAAAAGCGACTTCAAATCTAGCCAAATCCGCCGAATCTTCGTCACCCATATGCATGGTGATCACATTTTTGGTTTACCCGGCCTGCTTGCAAGCTGTGGTATGGCAGGCACCGGCCAGCAGCAAATTGACATTTACGGCCCTCCAGAGCTAGCCAAATACCTAGATGCCTGCCGCCGGTACTCTAAAACTCAATCTTCCTATCCGATTCAGGTGCATGTTACTGAACCAGGCAAAGTATATGAAGATGACGACTTCATCGTTCTTTGTCAGCGCTTGAAGCACCGCATTCCGGCCCATGGCTACCGCGTGGTCGAAAAAGATCGCACGGGTCACTTTGATGTCAAACGGGCGCTTTCTTTGGGGATTCCTTCAGGGCCGCTGTATGGCAAGCTCAAACGCGGCGAAGTAGTCACCCTAGCCGATGGCCGCAAGGTGAATGGTGCAGAGCTTTGTGGCCCGGCGATTGTAGGTCGTAAGTTTGCCTACTGCACCGATACCGTTTTTTGTGAAAGTGCGATTGAGCTAGCAGTAGAGGCCGATGTACTGATTCACGAAGCGACATTTGCCCATCAAGATGCAGAACTGGCCTATCAGCGGATGCATTCTACCTCGACGATGGCGGCGCAAGTGGCGTTGGCAGCGCAGGTAAAGCAGCTCATCATAACGCACTTCAGCCCCCGCTATGCCCCCGGAAATGTTCTTCAGCTCAGTGACCTGTTGAATGAGGCCCAAGCCATTTTTCCCAACACCATCATGGCCAAAGACTTTTTGACCTACGACATTCCCCGTAAGAATGTGTCTGCAAACGTTGAGGTGGCCGTTTAGCAAGATGGCCGTTTAGCCCTGGAAACAGGCCAACCTTTAGAAACTAATCGGCAGAAACTAATCGGCAGAAACTAATCTACAGTTAGGTTTGTTTGCAGGCGCTCTTTCATTTGTTTGAGGCGACTGTCACTATCAATCGGCATTCGCGGCTTGGGTAGCTCATCATTGGGCCATGTGGATAGATCATCACAGGGGCAAGGATGGCAGGCAACGGTTTTCTCTGCTATGGGCACTGGCATATCACAACGGGCACAGGTGACAACGTCCCAAGCTGGAGAGAGAAGCTCTGCAATGGTTTGATCGGTGCCTTTTAGATAAAGGGCCTTGCCCTCTGCTTCAATAATCGCTTGCCAGCAGGCTTCAAATTCAGGGCTGAAGTGGTTGCCTTGAATGACTTTCTCAGGTTGTATGTGACTTGAGCGTCGTCACTGATAACCCTTTTGCCCAACTGGAACCAGTGAGCGAGGTATTTTTTTACTTTGGTGCGAGAGGCCATAATGATTATTTAGCGTAAGCTACAGCGTTGGCCGCATAGCTCTCCATCTCCATCGACAGAGGCTTCATCGATAGAGGCTTCATCGATAGAGGTATCAGCATAGATGAAACCGTTGGGATGAACCCGTTGATGGGTATAGAGCAATGGGGACAGCAACTGCCAAATACATTTGGCAGTTGCTATATGTTGATTGAGATATGACTGAGAGCCGCTGCGATGTTTTGATCATAGCGGCTTGTTTTTAGGCTGTAGCGATCTCAATGGAAACAATTAATGATTGCGCTGGCTTTGGTTCATGGAGATGGGTGGCATGAGCGGAGAGCGAGGCTAAGTTTTAGCCGTGTTCCGAGAGTAGAAAGATTAAGGGCGCATCCACCGGTGACTAAGTAAACGTCGGTCGCTATTTCACCGATGCGGCGGCTGAGGTTGCCGAGGCGATCGCGAAAAATTCGCCCCGACTCATAGGCTGGAA
>JAAUPS010000294.1 GCA_012033015.1 Phormidesmis sp. RL_2_1 | reverse complement strand
CGTCTCGATGCCATGTTTGCTCTATCACTTTGGCTTCTACGGGAACCTCAATAGCAAGCCATTTTGCTAGGTTTTGAACGGATGGGGATTCTGTCCATATCTGTAGTTCGCTGTCTGAGATTTCAGATAGTAGGTGTGCGATCGCATACTGACCATGCTCTTTTCCATACTTTTCTAGTCGAACAACGACGGCAAGACATTGCTCTTCGCTCCAATCAGACGGTACTGGAATAGGCCGGAGAAAGTTGGCTAGGCGCTCTCTTGGCACAGATTTTATATCGGCAATTAGCTGGCTTCGATTCCAACAGATTAACCATTCTTCTGTCCAATCGCAGAGTGCCCTCCCTCTCACCCAATAGGGGGAGCTGTCGCTGGTGCTAAAGCTTCGCATCCAATCTAATTCGGTTTCAATCATGACATATCCATCCGGCACCGGATACGCTGCTGATGGATCGAGAACAATGGGCTGTTCTGGTTTTGGAGAGGCTTGCTGTCCGCTGGGCAATAGCGTAAATAAAGAGAATGCTGCCTGTCGCGGGAGCTGAATTTGAAAAGGAGTCTCTGCTGCCATTGGAATAGGCGATCGTAAGGATTGTAGACTCGAAACTGAAGCCGGGGTCGAAGGTGCTAGGTCAATAGGCTGTTCGATAGCTATGTTTCTAGGAATGTCCTGTTGTATTTCTGCATCTTTCGAAGAAATCGGTTCTACTGCTGGACTATTTTCCTCTACTCCTTGTTCTTCTAGTGGCTTTAGTGAACTTTCTTCTGAGCTGGAACTACGCCTTAGATTTTTGATACTACCGAGCGCATCTAGCAGTTCTCGGGCTGACTGGAAGCGGTCTGCGCGGTTTGGCGCGATCGCTTTCTGTAAAAGCTGTGATAAGCCTTTCCCTATATTCTCACACCCCTTAACTTGGATAGGGTCGTGACAAGCCTGTCCTACGATTGGCTGAGCTGCATTGAAGGGATACCTACCTGTTATACACTCGTAGGCGGTGATTCCAAGAGCATATAGGTCACGGTCTACACGGTCTTCTTTTGAAGGTTCAATAGAAGGTTGAAAACTAGGCGGTAAGTATCTGCGAGTACCTGCTGTAATGGCAGATTCATCGGATGAAGTGACTGACACATTGAAGTCAATTATCTTAACGCCTTGATTAGTTAATAACAGATTCGAAGGCTTGATATCTTGATGGTAGATATTCGCTTTGTGCAGATAGTCTATTCCTTGAGCTGTTTCCTCTAATACTTTTACGGCTTCTTCTATAGACAATTCTCTTGATGCTAAAACTTCTTCTAAATCACTTCCTTCAAGATATTCAAACAGGATAAAAGGCGTGTCATCGTAGTCGCGAAGCTGACTAGACCATCGGACTTTGACGATATGAGGATGAGGATTTTGAAGTACTCTATATAGTGCCGCAAATTCTTGTTGAGCACGCTCAAACAAAGAATATTTGTCACGAACGACTATTTTGATAACCTGGAAGTCTTCGCTGAGAGAGTCAAATACTTTATAAGCAACTGCAAAACTACCTGGTTTACCTAATCGATTAATAACCGAGTATCTTTTGTCTAGAAGGGTCTCTGGTGGGAGGTTTGCTAAGTCCAGAACGGCTTTTGAGAAAGGGGCTAAACTGTCTAATGCTGCTTGAGCAGTGGCAAAGCGATCATCACGGTCGAAGGCGCAGAGTTTCTTCAGCCACGTGTCAAAACCTTTCGGTAGGTCAGGATATTTACGGGAAGGTAGCGCTGAAAATTCGCCATTACCTGCATACATCTCGTCGAAGCTTTTGAAAGCGGGTTTTCCCATCAGCAGCTCGTAGAAAACCTGTCCAGCGGAAAATAGGTCTGATTTTTCGCAGGCACTAGCAGGGCTGTTCTGACAGTCAAAGTCTTGATAGATTGAGAAAGATTCTAAATCTTCGCCGATTGCGTTAGCGATCGTTCCTGTTCTATTTTCGATGCGAGCGAGTCAAACCCTGTCAGCTTTGCCTGTTTTTCTGGCGTGATAAAAATATTGTCTGGAATTATATTACGATGAATGACACCATGCTTGTGTGCATGGTCAATGCCGCGTAAAACATCTGCAATTACATCGCGTTTTTGTTCCAGTGTCAGATTATCAGCTCTAATTAACTGACGGAGCGACTGTCCTTGAATATCTTCAGTAACAAGAACTAAACTATCTGCCTCAGCACTCTCGAAAATGTCTTGAACTTTCACTATGTTATCGTGACTAGGCAGGTCATCAACTGCTTGAAAAGCGGTACTGATCAGACGGTATGCTTCCTCTCTCTCAGTCGCGTCAATCCACGGCTCAACGCCGTAAGCTTTTAGCCTAGCTCGGCGATTTTGCAATCCAAGCGTGACTTTTTTAGCTAGGTATTCAACATATTTGTCTTCTTTCTCGCCTAGCTCTTCAACCACCTCCCACGAGCCAAATCTTTTTTTATGATTTCTAGGCTTTGCACGTCCTCTAATTGCACGGTCAATCGCGTTAACATGATCTTTTATCTTAGTCTCAAAGCGTTTACTGTCAATACTTTGCCAGTTTTTAAAGTATTTAAAGGCTAGCTTCTCCAAGACAAATAATATCGCTTTCCTGAAGCCTATCGGTACTGACATCAATGACTTCTACGTTTTCGGTCGTTAGCAGTACGGTACCCTGTACTAGCACTCTACGAAGAAGTCTTCTACGTGCAGGATCGGCGTCTGCAATGAGTCCGCTTAAGGCTCTAGCGTGCTGACGGTACTTTTTTAACGGAGAAGGGTAGGACTGCCTGTTTTGTGGATACCACTCATTGCGATCAACTTCGACCTTACCATAGACACCTTTAACATCAATTATGTATACGGCATGAGGCGCTACTAGAATAATATCTACTTCATACAGCCGTCCGTTTCGATGAATTTCTAGATTTGTATATAGCTTGTAGTCGTCAGGCAAATGCTCGCGCAGATATTGAGCGGCAATGCGTTCGGATTCATTTTCGGGTTCACCGAACTGAATTAACTCTGCCATTAGAATACCTCCGTCGTATTGTCTAGATACGCAGATAGCCTTTGGTATAGCTCTATTCGCTCATCTTTAGGCAGCTCTTGGAAGAGCGTTTCAATCTTGCTGGCTCGGTTTTGATTTTGAACTAGCTGACACGCTTTTAAGACTTCTGCCAAGGCATCTTTTTGTGCGTCTTCAAGAAAGTTTTCGTATTTAACGCGAGTAGAGCTAACTTTTTTGAGGGTGGCACTTGCTTTTTCAAGTTTTTCAGGAAGCGCGGACAAAGCTTGCAGTTGGGAATTTTCATCCTGTAGCCCAATAAGCCATTTCTGGGCTGCATTACGCTGTCTGGTTTCAATATTTTGCTGAGTTTTTTAATAGGCTCTGCTCTATCGATTGAAGCTTTTGTTCTAAGGTTTCAGAAAGAATCTCTTGGTCTGCCTTCCAGTCTTCTAATCGTTTAATCTCTGACTGACAGGCTTCAATGCTATCGACTTTTTGCGTATCTGTTATGGTCAGCAGTTCAGTTAGTTGACTAATATCTGTTCGTACAGCGTCGTAGACTTCTGCGTATTGAGAGCCTTTATAGCGGGTTGCACCGCTGACAACTTTGGATTGCATTTTGCGAGCCGCACTCATGCTGGAAAGATAGCTCAAGTCCTGCTCCCACTGGGTCAACTCGTCAGTGAACTGCTTTTGCTTTTGTGTTAGAGCTTCTGTTAGCGCAGCTAGCCTTGTTCTAAATCTGTCTAGGTCTTGGAGGTTAGGTTGCACCTCGTCAATTGTAGCCAAGGCTTTTTGAATGCTAGAAATAGAATCGGCGTTGGTTACGTCTGCCTCTAAGCTAGCGACCTTTCCTAAGTCGCTGGAGAGTGTTTGCAACTGATCTTCGAGTGCTCTATATCGTGAATATTCAGTGGAGTCTTTGAAGACGAACTCTAATTTGGATAGATCATTGCGGAGCTGTTGAAGCTTACTTTCTGTTTCGATAGATTGAAGCTGAACTTCAAGATCGTCAAGGCTAAAGGTGTATTCTGCTCTTTTGCCTTTGAAGGCTGTAATGAGTCGATCTGTGGTGTCAGCATGGTTCTCGGGAAAGTTTAGCTGCGATCGCAGTTCCTCTATCCGTTCAACAATTTCCTCACAGCGCAAAATGGTGTTCCCCATCCCTGGCCTAAACTGCTGAACATCTTTGATAGTGGCGCGATCTTCGTTGTCCTTTTGTAAGTTGTCATATCTGCTTTCAAGAGTTTGCCTTGCAGCTTGCAAATTCTCTTGCTCGTCAGCGAGTTCTGCCCGCTCTTTAACCAACCTCTGCGCCCGCGCAATATAGCCTTTGAGCTGTTCGTATTCTTCGGTGCGTTTGATTTCGCGATCACAGTCCTGATAAAGCTGTTCTAGCTTTGCCGAATGGTCTTCTCACCCTCTGCCTGAGACTCTTGCAACTGCTGCCGATAGCTTTCGATATTAGCAGCGCTAACTTTGTCCGGAAGCGCTAGCTGTGAAAGATCAATATAGGTCTGAACAACATCGTTGAAATTATTTAAGGAAATAACTGATTCTAGCTTTTGACGAGACTTTTGCACAACAGCAGCTAGTTCTTCTTCGATACCCTGACCTGGATCTGGCTGTAGATTCTGGCTTGTATTCGGCTAACGAGTGAGTCTACCTGCTGTCGATTAGTTTCACTATCAAATCGATTTTCGTTCGCGGTTAATCTGCTCGCTAAGCTGAAGGGCTTCATCAGTAGCCTTGATAGCAGCGAACTCGCCCTCCCAAGCGTCGATTTTACGAATGAGTACGTCTTGCTTGCCTTCAATATCGGCAACTATTTCTATGTAGACAGACTCTTGCTGAACTTGAGGAATGGTAGCGGCAAGGGTCACAATTCTGGCGATCGCCTCACTGTACTGGCTTTGAGTAGCATTATCAGTGAGCGATTGATGCAGCCGCTGAATTTGCTCTATAAGGCTACGCTTTTGCGCAAGCTGCTGAAGATTGGTTGTCTGTTGTGCGGCGCTTTTGAGGGCGGCTCGTAGCTCGTTTGAGAATCTATCAGGTAGCTCGGGAACTGCTAGGAGCCTTTCTAGCTGATATTCGATATCGGTGGTTAAGCGCTGTCCTTGTTCGGTCGTCTCGAAGCTTTTAGCCGCTTTTGAGAGATCTTCTACTAAGCCTTCTATTCTATCTTTCAGTAGCTGTCTAGTTCGTCTCCAATTTAGCCGACTGATCCTCTGACACCCGTACTGTCGTCACACCTTCTATGATTGTGATGGCAGGTGGTGTGTTTTCAAGGGGTGCGTAATAGCTAGCGAGTACGTCTAGCGAAGCCTGCTGCTCTAGCTGCTGCTGAGCTTCTATGTTGGGCTGATTCCAAGTATCGATAGAATCAACGCCTTGCTGAATTTGTTTCTTCTTCTTCTCTAAGAAGGTAACTTTAGCAGCTTCTAATGTTCCAGACTGAATATGGCCTGCAATTCTTTCAAGTAGAGAGCTTGCATCCGTATAGCTCACAGAATCAGGAACGCTGATGTCTAAAGGCTCACGCCGTATGATCTGATTTTTTCCTCTTAGAACCCATAAACTGACAAATTCTTTAGGTTTTTCTAGAACGTCCGTCTGTGCCCACTCGTGAAGCGACGCTGTTTTAACACTAACTGTTTCTTTCTTATTTTTAGGAATCCCAAAGGCTCCCGACAGCTCCACTTCAGAACGATGAAAAGCAAGCCATGCTGCGAACAGGATGGTGAACGTCAGCTCGTTATAGCCGTAGGGCGATTCGCTTAACACCTTCCATATCTTGCTGACTTCTACGCTTTTCTGCGTTTTATCCCCAATGTCGGTTATCTCAGAAATGATGTCCCAAGCTTGCCGTACGTTTGGCTCTTGGGGGATTTTTACGATATAGGGTGTTCCGGCCTTCAACAATTTCCAACTTCTGATAAAAATAGGGTCGATGACACTCTTGTAGGACTGGTTGGGAAACGGCTCTTTTAGATCGTTTGCTAGTAGTTGCCGT
>JAAUPS010000079.1 GCA_012033015.1 Phormidesmis sp. RL_2_1 | reverse complement strand
TTTAGCCCTGTCTGCGTCGTGGCCTGTGCCATCAAGTCTTGCACCCTTTCGACCGAGTCGAAAATCACACCTCGACAAACGCGCGACAGATGAGGAAATAAGCGATGCTCTATCGGGTTGTATTTAGAAGTGTAAGGCGGATAGTGAGCAATGCGGATCTCAATACCTAAGTCATTCGCCAACTGTTGAAGGTCTTGCTTAAAGATATAAAATCGAGACCCATTGCTGCCACCGCCGTCGCAAAGTAACAGAATCGAGCTAGCTGCTGCATAAGCTTGGCGACCGTGCTCTGTCCACCAATAGTAGATAGAATCGCAGGCAAATTCTGAGGTGTCACGACTGGTGCCAATTTGAACGTAGCCTTGGTTCAAGGTGATGTCATAGAGACCGTGAGGCACCGCGACGCCTTCTGCTAGCGTGGGCCAGTCGTGGTCGTAAACCTGAATAACCTCCTGGTTATAAGTGTAGCCATCCCGATAAAACGGCCCAATCAGCTCTTTTTTTTGGTGTCCATACTCATCACCGGATTACCCTCACGCTGATATTGCTGCTTCAACTGCTCAATCTTCTCAAACTGTTCATTGCGTTGAGGATGACTTCCCGTCGCAAGTTCTTTTCTGGCCCGACGACGACGATAATTGTGTTTTTTCAACAGTTGGTCAACGACGGTGACGCTAACGTCAACGCCTTCGGCTTTGAGCAACCTGGCAATTTGAGGCCGATTCAGGTTTGTCCACTTGATCTGCTCATCCATCGGGGAGCCTGCCGTATGCTCATTGAGCACTTTGAGAAACGTTTCATCCAAACCGACTATCTTCTCAAAAGCGGACTTACGACCACCCCCTGCTCGACGCTCTCGCGACTGATTTAGTTGGGTTTCACCCGCCAATTCTGTCATGCCTAATTTGACCGTGCGGTAGTCGCAGCTCAGTAGCTCGCTGATATAACGAATGCCCCCATAGCCTAGCTTTGCCGCTTCTATGCCCGCGTATCGCCTGCGGTCTTTTTCTGAAAGCGACCGGTAGTAGCGCTGCATCTGCTGTTCAATCGCTTTCGGATATGATGTGACCATGAGGTAGACCCGACGCTTTCTTCTAGCCTATCTCAAATCTATGCATAGCTGGATTTTATATAATCCTCGTTCCTTAGCCTTTTCCTAATTCAGCCTCTAACGGTTGGCCTGATTGCTCTGCTTTGCCCATTGTGCTAGGGCCAAGGTCAACCCTGAAAGGGTGTATTCTTCGGCCTCAAGAGTGACTTTGCCTAGTAGATTTTGACAGGCTGTGGATGTCTGAGGGCCAATGGAGGCAACAATACTCCCTTGGATAAACCTCAACCACTCCTCACCAAACGTCTGTGCCATAATTTGGGCAAAATGTCGTACTGTTTTAGAACTAGCAAAGGTGATCGCATCTACCGTATGAGTTTCGAGTGCGAGCTTGGCGGCAAGTGGCATCCTGCGCGGACAGGCTGATTCGTAAGCGGCAACTTCGGTGACTGTCGCTCCTTTGGCCGTCATCTCTTGGGTGAGCACCTCACGTCCGCCTTGTTCTACCCGAGGAAACAACAGCTTTAATCCGGCAGGATCAACAGGAAAATGTTCTACTAAAGCATCGGCTACAAATGTCGGCGGCGTGAAATCAGCCGTAAGGCCACGCTGGTTCAAAAAAGTCTCTGTTTTTTTACCGACTACTGCAATTTTGAGAGTAGCTAAGGCGCGGAAATCTTTGCCTTGGTGAAGCAAGCGATCTAAGAAGTAGTTTACTGCGTTTGCTGAGGTAAGAATCAGCCAGTCGAAGGTGCTGAGATCGGCGATTGCCCTATCTACAGCCTGCCAACTTATTGGCTCACGAATCTCCAATGCTGGCAAATCAATCACTTGCGCACCCTGAGCTTGCAGCATTTGATTAAACTGACTAGATTGACTCGCTGCTCGGGTGGTCAAAATTGTTTTACCGGCTAGGGGCAGTGGCGGCGCAGGCGGCATTGCTAAATACTCCCGTAGACCCACCACTTCACCTATGACCAGCACGCCAGGCGAAAGCGGAGTAGTCCCGACAATTTGCGCCATACTCAACAAAGTGCCCTGCCAAATTTGTTGCTGAGGTAGACTCGCCCAGCGCACGACGGCCATGGGTGTTTCAGCGCGCTTACCATGGGAAATCAGGCGCTGGCAGATGGCGCTGAGTTGTCGTCCGCCCATCAGCAGCACCAGTGCATCCAAACGGGAGAGTGCTTCCCAGTCCAATGCATCCAAATCGTGTGCTGTAAATACCCCAAATCCTCGGCTCAGTACCGGATCAGTCAATGGAATACCTGCCAATAAAGGGGCGACCAGCGCAGAGGACAGACCGGGCACGACTTCAAATGAGCAGCCTGCTGCCTTAAGGGCCTGAATTTCTGAGGAGGCCCTGCCAAAGACAAACGGATCACCGCTTTTGAGCCGTACGACCTGCTGACCTGCTTGGCAGAGCCGTACGAGTAGCTGGTTGATTTCCGATTGAGCGGTGCTAGGCGCTCCGCCTCGCTTACCCATGTACCACTGCTCACAGGTGGGCGGTAGCTGCTGCAAAAGCAGACTATCGACTAAAGCGTCGTATACCAAAGCATCGGCCTGAGCCAGCAAGCGCTGCCCCTGCACGCTCAGGTAGTCGGCGTTGCCAGGGCCAGCGCCCAATAAATAGACCTTGCCCGCTTTTAGCTCGGCTGTCGCTGAGGGAGATGGAGCGCTAGACATCATTTATCGATAAACCCACTCATAGACCCACGTTTTCTATTCTGCCTTTTCTTGGTCAGCATAAATGCCGAGATGATTGGCCACTGGCCTCAAGTTGGTCGGTACACGCGCCTGAATGGGGGCGTTGAGCACCCTCGCTTGCCCGTTGTCTTCTACTGCTAGTGTGCTCGATCCACCACCATCCAAATTTAGGGCCTGGTCAGCCCCTAGCTGAATCAATTCTTCGGCCAGTTCAGCTAAGCTCAGCCCTTCGCTGTAGCCTTTTTGACGACCATCGACAATCACTAGCCACAGGGTCTTTTTGGCTTGATCTAAAGCAACGACTGTCCGAGGATAGAGGGCATGGTGATCAGTCGCTGAGGTGATCTGGCCATCTTTGATAATCATGCGATCGCCCGCTAGTCCATGCACCGTATTTGCCGGACACTCACCGCTGGCTTCAATCGTAATTTCCTGTGGGCTGACAATACAGAGGGTCGCCCAGCCAGCCTCCACCTCGGAGTAACGATTGCCCTCAGAAATCGACAAACCCACCACATTGACCCCTTCACCTACATGGGGAGCGTAGTCCAGCGGGTGGTGCACATGCATGGGGTAGAAAAAACTGCCGTTGATGGCGACTTGCACACCGTGGGCCTCTAAAAAACCGGGTACCGTATCGGCGAGCGTCTCTTTGCCTGGAGGCGCTGCCCCTGGGGGCGTCACCAAAAAACGAATGCCTGGCACTGTTAGATCTACGCTCACCACATGGAATACCAAAGGCCGGGGCGACTCACGGGTATAGCGGGTATAGTCAATCCCTGAAAAGAGCGATCGCACCTGAAAGCTGCGGGCAGGACGCCTAAGACAGTAGCTCGCGTAAATCAGCGCTAAACCGAGTACTGAGCCGCCTAGCCCCAAAGCCGCTATTTTGAGCATTTTTTGCAGCAAAGGATTTGGTATTTTCCAAGCCATCTATAGCCTCTGTCGAGTGAGTTAGGACAATGGTAATTCTCCTCGGAGAGGCTACGCCAACGCTAGAAGCCTTGACGAGCAGCGGTGAGACCCTGCGTCGTCGTACGGCGCTAAGGAAAGCTCACCAAGACAGCGGTGAGACCCTGCGTCGTTATCCTTACTGTGCTATGTATTGCATCAGGTCGTCAGATCGGGAGAGTTTCTGTTCTATCGCTTTCGCTACTTTATTTCGCTACTTTAAACTCTTCTATTCTCTCATACACTTCACTTTAAAGTTGCGATACTCCGACTCATGAGAGGCTCAGCATAGCCATTGTCATAGGTTTGGCTACTCTAACCATACTAATTGCTACCCCATTTCCTTTCACCTTTCTGCTTTATGACTCTATTTTATCTCCACTATTTTATCTCCAAAGTTTGAGAATCTTGTGAGGATCAGGGCACTCCCAAGATTCTCACTTTTGCCGGTTAAGCTGAAAGCATGATTGGGGTCACACACTCAAGCTGAACAGGCACAAGTTGGGAGGGATTAGCAAACCTATGCTGTCTATTCAAGAGTCGGTAAAAGAACAGGATGCTCAAACCGCTAATACCATGCCGCCTGATCGTGATGACGATCTGCCTGTGCGGTGGGCCACCCATCCGGGAGACAGCTTTCCGCTCGGTGCTACGGTTCAAAAGGGGGGAATTAATTTTTGTCTGTATGCACCGGGGGCGATCGCAGTCGATTTGCTTTTGTTCAATTCAGCTAACCCTGCACAACCACAGTTCACGCTGCATCTCAACCCTCAGTTGAATAAAACCTCTCACTACTGGCATATTTTTGTCGTGGGTCTTGACGCCCCTCAAGAATATGCCTACAGAGTCGATGGCCCCTACGATCCGAGCAGTGGCCTGAGGTTTAACCGTAACAAAGTGTTGCTCGATCCCTATGCGCGCACGGTTACCGGCTGGCAAAACTACTCGCGTGCTGCCGCTAGCCATCGCTTTGACAATTGCCCCCAGGCGCTGAGAAGTGTAGCCGTTGATACACAGCGCTACGACTGGCAAGGTGATCGCCATCCCAAAACATCCTACGCCGAGACCGTCATTTATGAGCTGCATGTGGGCGGATTTACCCAACATCCTAGTTCTGGGCTCGCGCCTGAAAAACGAGGCACCTATGCAGGCGTTATCGAAAAGATTCCCTATCTCCAATCTTTGGGGATTACGGCAGTGGAGCTGATGCCCGTACAACAATTTGACCCTAGCGATGCTCCTTTTGGCCTGACAAACTATTGGGGCTACAGTCCGGTTGCCTTTTTTGCTCCTCACCATGGCTACAGCTCCCGCTCAGATAGTCTCGGGTCGATCGATGAGTTTCGAGATATGGTCAAGGCCCTCCATCAAGCCGGGATTGAGGTCATTTTAGATGTGGTTTTTAACCATACTGCCGAAGGCGATCATCAGGGGCCAACGCTGTCGTGGCGGGGGCTAGCCAATGAAGATTATTACATTCTCGATCAGGACAGGGCCTATTACAAGAACTACAGCGGCTGTGGCAATACGGTCAAAACTTCGGCTATCAGTGGCTATCTGATTTTTGACTGTTTGCGCTATTGGGTGTCAGAAATGCACGTCGATGGTTTTCGTTTTGATTTGGCCTCGGTGCTCTCACGCGATGTCACCGGTGAGCCATCAGAAAATCCGCCAATAGTATGGATGATCAACACCGATCCGGTGCTGGCAGGCACTAAAATTATTGCCGAAGCTTGGGACGCTGCGGGGCTGTATCAGGTGGGTTCTTTTGCAGGCGATCGCTTCTCAGAATGGAATGGCCCCTATCGTGATGAGGTGCGGCGTTTTATTCGTGGCGATCGCAACTTGGTGAAATCGATCGCCCATCGGATTGTCGGCAGCCCGGATCTCTACCCCCACCTAAAGCGGGGGCCTAATTACAGCATTCATTTTGTCACTTGTCACGATGGGTTTACGCTGTACGACTGGCTGAGCTACAACGAAAAACACAATGAAGCCAATGGAGAAGAAAATCGCGACGGCAGTGATGCTAACTGGAGTTGGAACTGCGGTGTTGAAGGCCCGACAAAGAACTTGCAAATTCAGGTCCTGCGGCTAAAGCAGGCGAAGAATGCGTTGGTGCTATGGGCGGTTTCTCAAGGGACACCCATGCTGCTGATGGGCGATGAAATATTGCGATCGCAGCAGGGAAACAACAATGCCTACTGCCAAAATAACGAAATCAGTTGGTTCAACTGGGACGTGCTGACCTCAGCAGCACTCTCTCCAGCAGCACTCTCTTCAGCAGAACTCTCTTCAGCAGAACTCTTTCCTCCAAGAGATTTCCTGCGCTTTACACAGCAACTGATTAAATTTGTGCAAAATCTCCATGTGTTTAAGCACGACCAGCCCCTAATTGTCACCCA
This sequence comes from Phormidesmis sp. RL_2_1, assembly GCA_012033015.1. Classification (GTDB taxonomy): domain Bacteria; phylum Cyanobacteriota; class Cyanobacteriia; order Phormidesmidales; family Phormidesmidaceae; genus Phormidesmis. Next base: position 13,910 of record JAAUPS010000079.1, on the reverse strand, counting down.
TCAGCCCATTATCGAACCTGCGATCGCGTGGCATGGTGTTCATTTAGGTGAGCCCGACTGGGACGAAGACTCCCACAGTTTGGCGTTTACCCTGCGCTATCAGCAGTATGGCGAACTACTCCATATTATTTTGAATGCCTACTGGCAGCCGCTGACCTTTGATCTGCCGTCGCTGCCTCGGGGCCAGTCTTGGCGACGGATTGTGGATACGGCCTTGAGCCCACCCCAAGACATTTGCTTACCAGATGTTGCCCCTTGTTTGATGCAACCCTTTTATGCTGTAGAAGCTCGCAGTGCGGTGGTTCTGATGGCCCTGAGTTAGGCGATTGAACAGCGCTCCTATCGCTTCTATCAAGTTAGCTGCTGCTAGTCAAGGCTTTCAGCGTTGGCATAGCCTCTCCGAGGAGAATGACTATTGTCCTCACTCACTCGACAGAAGCGATATCATCTATATCACTAGCCTGCCAGAATCAATTCCTTCAGGAGAGAAATGGCCCAAGCGGCGACGAGAGTGCCTAAAATCGCTAGCTCTAAATTGGGCAGTGTAGCGATTGCATAAAACCTTGCAGCCCAGGAACACTGTCTAACGTTTTGCCACCAAATGGCAGCGTTCTTCGGCCAAAGCCGGGGGCTATCTTGAGCCCGAAATTTTGCTCTCCACATAGACAACAGTAAGAATGCGCCACCGATTTTGGCGTTTATCAGTAGATGAAGAGCGATCGCCACCACCATGACCACCCAAGACATCAAATGAACAGAGTACCAAATGTGGTTCAATTCTCCCTTAGGCAACCAAGTTTCATCCATCATCTTGCCGCTAAACAGCGCCAAGGTTAGGGCCAAAAGCGCCTATGTATTCGTCAAGCGGTTTAACGTGTACCACCAAATTGGCTGACCCACCTGGGCCAACTTTGCCAAGGAATCCGGCTGCCATAGACGCCGCTGCCCCCGCTGAAAAGCGTAATGTACAAACGCTGGAAAAATTAACAGCGTGTACAGCCCAAACGTTCCATGAACCCCTTCAATTGCTTTGTACTCGGGTAGCGGCACTTGCCCCCAGCGGCCATCGTAGGTGTTATATGTCCAGAAGGCCGTCAGAATGGCCAAAATTAAACAAATGCCGGTCAGACCATGCAGAATGCGGAGCAGCAGGGGCTGATAAGGTTGACTAGGTTTCATTATGAAATGGCTACGATTCCGAAAATAATAAATAAAACGCCGCCTAAGCTGACCAACAGACGCTCTGAAATCCGTCCCACCAGTAACTTGCCGCAGATAACGGCAATGGCCGCGCAAATGGCATGGCCCAGGGTAGCTCCCATGATCACCCCGATAGGATGGTTGGCCGCAGCGAGGGTAATGGTGGCAAGTTGAGTGCGATCGCCCCACTCACCCATGAAGGTCAGCATAAACGCCTCCATCACCACCGCTCTGATCGACCAGGCGATAACGCCCCGTTCGCTTTGCTCCATGCTTCGTTCGCTTTGCTCCATGCTTCGCTCGCTTTGCTCAACGACTTTATAAGCATCCGCCTGTTCATGAGCGAGTCCTTGAGAGCCAGACATTTTCAACGCATCGTAAAGTAGCTTCAGGCCACAGCCGATAAACAGCGCGGCGGCAACGCCCTTCACGTACTGCTGCGGAAATACCGCCGCGACCTGCCCGATCAATACCGATAAAACGGTCATCGTAAACAGGGCGGCAGTTGCACCGACAAAAACCCAACGCCTAGGATGACGCATTGCCAAAATAGCCGCAATAAAAAAAAGTCTTGTCACCCAGCTCTGATAGCGTGATCAGTAACAACCCGGCTGTAAAGCCCGTGATTAACCCCATGCTCTGCTCCAGTAATGTATCGAATTAGCAGGCATGATGAGGGTTTGAGCACACTTCACCAGGCCCACTTAACCGTGGACTTAGTGAAGGTCTTGCTTGCGCGCTCAAGCTTGATTAAAGCATTCTGACTAAAGCACTAAAGCATTCTTTAAAAATACCTTTAGCTAAAAATGCCTTGAGCACGCCATCTGAACCAGGCTCATCACCAGTATGTTGACTCAAACAAAAACGCTCAAAAACAAATTTTCAAAGCGCCTTAAGCTACTCCCCTTCATAAGTGAAATAATAGCATCACCCGATCCTAAAATGGGCCATAAATAGCGACAAACCATTATGAAAGATCTCCAAAAGTCTTTCATAATTCTCTCACTTTCATAATTCTCTCACTTTTAACTGGCGTTCACATGAGGCCGCAACCCTTACCAATGAATTAGGCTGGCAACTGGCAACTGCCCGCATCAAAGCTGTAGGCGTCCAAATCGATAGTCACTGGGTTCACATGCCAAATGGAATCGCAGTATTGTTGAATGGCACGGTCGGAGGAAAATATACCGCTGCGGGCGCTGTTTAAAATAGACATGCGGCACCAGCGATCGCTGTCTTTATACGCTTGAGATACTCGCTCTTGTGCGGTTAAGTAGGCCGCGTAATCAGCCAAAAGCAGATAGGAATCGTGCCCTAGCAAATGGTCGATCAGTGGCTTAAATAAGGTGCGATCGCCCTTAGAAAAATAGCCCGACTCGATTAAATCAATCGCTTCTTTCAGTTCTAAATTTTGTTCATAGTAGTCGCGAGGGTAGTATCCCTGCTGGCGTAGTTTCTTCACTTGCTCTACTGTCAGACCAAATAAAAAGAAATTATCTTCACCTACGGCTGCTCTAATTTCCACATTCGCCCCATCTAGGGTGCCAATGGTCAGCGCCCCATTCATGGCAAATTTCATATTGCCTGTGCCCGAAGCTTCGTAGCCAGCGGTCGAAATTTGTTCAGAGAGATCGGCCGCAGGATAGATTTTTTGCGCATTGGTGACGTTAAAGTCGGGGATGAAGACAACTTTAATGCGATCGCGCACCAGCGGATCTCGATTAACCACCTCGCCAATAGCCGTAATAAATTTGATCATCAGCTTAGCCATCCCATAGCCCGGTGCCGCCTTCCCTCCAAAAATAAAGGTTCGAGGGGGGCTATCAAGCTGAGGATTTTGCCGCAGGCGGTTGTACAAAGAAACAATATGCAGCCCGTTTAAGTGCTGGCGCTTATACTCATGGATACGCTTGACTTGAACATCAAACAAAGAGCGTGGATCAACCAGTAAGCCAAGTTTCTGTTCGATTTGTTTGGCTAGGTCTTGTTTTTTGGTTTGCTTAGTCTGCTGCCACTCACTGCGAAAGCCTGCATCTTCTACATAGCGCTCTAGCTGCTGAATGTCTTCTAAGTGGGTAATCCAACTGCGGCCAATATGACGCGTAATCAGCCCTGTCAGTTCCGGATTGTTCAGCACAATCCAACGGCGAGGGGTAACCCCGTTGGTGATATTTTTGAACTTTTCTGGAGAGAATTCGTAAAAGTCTTTGAGCACCGTTTGCTTCAGCAAATCGGTATGCAGGGCTGCTACACCATTGATTGCCGAGCTGCCAACGCAGGCAAGGTTGGCCATACGCACATAGCGTTCGCCACTTTCATCAATAATCGACATGCGAGCAATGCGATCGCCATCATTTTTGCACCAAATACGCACCGCTTCTAAAAACCGAGCATTAATCTCATAAATAATTTCGAGATGCCTAGGCAACAGCGCCTGAAAGAGACTTACAGGCCATTTTTCTAAAGCTTCCGGGAGTAGAGTATGGTTAGTGTAGGCAAAAGAGCGTTGGGTAATGTGCCAAGCACGCTCCCAGTCTAGCCGCCGCTGATCGACAAGCAGGCGCATGAGTTCGGCCACTGCGATCGCCGGATGCGTATCATTGAGCTGAATGGTGAACTTATCTGAAAATTGATCAATTGTGAGCTGCTGCTCGTGCAAAATTCGCAGCATATCTTGCAAAGAGCACGACACAAAGAAATACTGCTGCTGTAGTCTCAGTTGTTTACCGCTAGCCTGTTCATCATTGGGGTAGAGCACCTTACTGAGATTTTCTGACGCCACCTTCATATTCACCGCGCCATAATAGTCACCCCGATTAAACGCGTCAAAATCAAAAGACTCTGGTGCCTCTGACTTCCATAGCCGTAGCGTATTGGCGGTATCGATCCGATAACCCAAAATAGGCGTATCGTAAGGCACCCCCTTGACTTGCCAGTCAGCCACCCAACGCACCTGATAGCGACCGTCATCATCGGTAAAAGCTTCGCTGTGCCCGCCAAACTTTACCGGAACAGCCCAATCAGGGCGGACAATTTCCCACGGATTGCCATAGCGCAGCCACTTGTCGGTAATTTCAACCTGCCACCCCTGGCGAATTTCTTGATCAAAAATGCCGAACTCATAGCGAATACCATAGCCCAGCGTTGGAATTTCCAGCGTCGCTAACGAGTCCAAATAGCAAGCCGCCAACCGCCCTAAACCACCATTGCCCAGCCCAGGTTCTTCTTCTTGCGCCAACAGCACATCAAGATCTAGGCAAAGCGAATCCATCACATTGCGGATAGGCTCATACAGCCCCAGATTGATCAAATTGTTGCCCAAATGCGGCCCCATCAAAAACTCAGCAGAGAGGTAACAAACCGTGCGAACCCGTTGAGCGGTGTAGGTCGCCGCACTGCCTAGCCACCGTTGAAGCATACGATCGCGCACCGTATAGGCCAGGGCCAAATAATAATCGTTTTTACTCGCAAGCTGCGGAAACTTACCTTGCACATAAAACAAATTATCCAAAAAAGCCCGCCGTAAAGTCTCTTGAGACAACCCCGTGCGGTCATCTTCCACTAAGTTTTGAGGCGTAGAAAAGTCAGCAGCAATTGTCATCTTCGATCCTCTCGCTCTACTTTCTGTATACCGATCTGTATACCGATCTGTATACCGATCTTTATACCGGCAAAACCTCAAAACAGATAGTCTTTGTAACGCTTATTTTTGTAACGCTTATTATGGCTACGCTAGTGCTGTAGGTCTAAGGCTATGGGTTTCACCAGAGTCGTTTTAGTCCCCGATGGCTCATCACTTTTTCCGGTGTTTGCATAGACTGGTAGTATAGCAGCGGTTTGCGGACGCATTCGCATCACCGTGAGTCACTTGGCCCGTTGCCCTGTAGGGATTTCGCCAGTAAGCCTGTATTTCAGCCCAGTGACAAACGCTATCGTTTCTCTGTTTTAAGCAAGGGCGCTATAAGTGATGGCACAGATTGTCTTGATTGCCGGGTTTGAAGCCTTTAATACAAACTTATATGAACAGTCTGCGGCGAAGGCTCGTCGCCCTGGGCTGGCGATTCAGGTGTTTTGCGATCGCGACCTCACCAGCCAACCTGCAGCCGTTGCCCAAGCCCTTGCTAAAGCTGACATCTTTTTTGCCAGCCTAATTTTTGACTACGACCAAGTGATATGGTTGCGCGATCGCATCCAAAACATCCCCATTCGCCTGATCTTTGAATCCGCCCTCGAACTCATGGCCCTCACCCAGCTTGGTAAGTTCGCGATCGCCCCCAAACATGACGCCAAGCAAACGGGTATGCCCAAACCCGTCCAATTCATCTTGAACAAATTCAGCAGCGGTCAAGAAGAAGATCGACTCGCAGGCTACCTCAGCTTTCTCAAAGTCGGCCCCAAATTACTCAAATACATTCCTGCCCGCAAAGTCCAAGATTTGCGCAACTGGCTCATCATCTACAGCTACTGGAATGCCAGCGGCCCCGAAAACGTCACCGCCATGTTTAACATCTTGGCCGAAAAATATCTCAACCTCCCCACTACCGACATTCCCCCCGTTATAGAAACGCCCAACATGGGCCTTTTACACCCAAACTATGACGGCTACTTTACATCCCCCCAAGCTTACATCGACTGGTACTGTTCTTCTTCCCCTTTTTCTTCCCTTTCCCCTTGCCCCCGTGTCGCCATCCTTCTCTACCGCAAACACGTCATCACTCACCAACCCTACATCCCCCAACTCATCCGCTACTTTGAGCAAGCAAATCTCACCCCGGTTCCCATTTTTATCAACGGTGTAGAAGGCCATATTGCCGTACGTGACTGGCTCACAACAGATTATGAACAGGCCCAGCGAGCTGTTGGGAATAAGGCTTGTCTATCGCTCTCTTCGGCGGCTGTAAAGGTTGATGCGATTGTCTCAACCATTGGCTTTCCGCTGGTCGGGGGGCCTGCCGGGTCGATGGAAGCGGGGCGGCAAGTCGCCGTGGCCAAAAGAATATTAGCGGCTAAAAATGTGCCTTACATTGTTTCAGCGCCGCTGCTGATTCAAGATATTCACACTTGGACGCGGCAAGGCATCGGTGGCCTGCAAAGTGTGGTGCTCTACGCTCTGCCAGAGCTAGATGGCGCGATCGATCCGGTGCCCCTAGGCGGCCTCGTAGGCGTTGCTAGAGCCTCTATTGGAGCCTCTATTGCAGCCTCTTCTGGAGTCTCTTCTGGAGTCTCTTCTGGAGTCTCTTCTGCGGAGAATCGTATCTATCTTGTGCCCGAACGGATAAAGCGATTAACTGGGCGGGTCAATAAGTGGATAGCGCTACGCCAAAAACCGATAGCTGAGCGCAAGCTCGCTGTGATTCTCTACGGGTTTCCACCGGGATATGGTGCGACCGGGACAGCGGCTCTTTTGAATGTTCCAGCTTCACTGCTGAATTTGTTGCAGGCGCTTAAGGCCCAAGGCTACGACGTTGGAGAATTGCCTGAAACTGGCGAAGAGATTGTTGATCGAGTAAAGGCAGCAGATGAGTGGATGCCAGGTAAAACGCCATGTTCAGTCAACGAAATGCCGATGCCAATGCCCACGACTGTGACGGTGCATCAGCTTAAAAAGTGGTTGGGATATTTACAGACAACTAAAATTGAGCGGCAGTGGCAATCGCTCACCAAGACAGGCATTAAAACATTTCAAGAAGACTTTTTGCTCGGTGGGGTGCAAATGGGCAATGTGTGGATTGCCGTGCAGCCGCCGCTGGGCATTGCCGGAGACCCAATGCGGCTCATGTTTGAGCGAGATTTGACGCCCCATCCTCAGTATGCAGCTTTTTACCACTGGCTACAGGCTGATTTTCAGGCTGATGCACTGGTGCATTTTGGGATGCACGGCACGGTAGAATGGCTGCCCGGTTCGCCTTTGGGCAATACGGGTTATTCTTGGTCAGATATTTTGCTGGGTAATCTGCCCAATCTTTACATTTATGCGGCCAACAACCCATCGGAGTCGATGTTGGCTAAGCGGCGCGGTTATGGTGTGCTGATTTCTCACAATGTGCCGCCCTACGGTCGGGCCGGACTGTATAAAGAACTGCTAAATCTGCGGGATTTGATTGCAGAATATCGGGACAATCCTGAGGCCAATGCAGTGCTCAAAGAAGCGATTTGCAAACAAATTGTGGATTCTGGACTAGAGGCAGATTGTCCGTTTCAGGCGGCGCGGGAGCTAGGCATTGAATTTTCAGCTCAGACGCTAAATATGTTTAGCCACAAAGTATTTGATGCGTATTTGATGGTGTTGTACCAGTATTTGCAAACGCTGGAAAATCGGTTGTTTTCTTCGGGGCTGCATGTGCTGGGTGCTAAGCCAAGCGAAGCACAGCTAGAGAGTTATTTGGAGGCTTATTTTGGCGATCGCTACACGCCAGAATTTCGTTATGCGATCGCCCAATCTTTATCCTCTCTGTCAGCCTCTTATCCGGCTAAGAGCAACACATCTCATATCGATGAGCAGCAGCTTGAAGAGGCCCTGCTGATTCGCGATCGCCTTTGCCAAACCACTGACGAAATCACCAATCTGCTGCGAGGGCTCAACGGTGAATATATCCCACCGGCTCCGGGCGGAGACCTGTTGCGCGATGGGCCTAGCGTATTGCCTACGGGCCGAAATATTCACGCCTTAGATCCCTATCGAATGCCGTCACCGGCTGCCTATGAAAGGGGCAAGGCGATCGCCCAAAAAATTCTCACCCAAAGCCTTGCCGAAACCGGCCACTACCCCGAAACGGTAGCCGTGATGCTCTGGGGTCTCGATGCGATTAAAACCAAAGGAGAATCTCTCGGTATTTTGTTGGAGTTGGTCGGAGCTGCGCCTGTTAAAGAAGGCACTGGGCGGATCGTTCGCTATGAACTGCGTCCGCTAGCCGAACTCAACCATCCCCGGATTGATATCCTGGCTAATTTATCTGGCATTTTTCGCGATAGCTTTGTCAATATTCTAGAGCTGTTGGATGATCTGTTTGGGCGTGCCGCTAAAGCTGATGAGCCGATTGAACAAAATTTTATTCGTAAGCATGTGCTGGCACTAGAGGCCCAAGGCGTAGAGAATGCTTCGGCTCGACTGTTCTCAAATCCAGCCGGAGACTATGGCTCGCTGGTGAATGATCGGGTGGTAGATGGCAACTGGGAGACGCCCGGTGATTTGGGTCAAACATGGTGCGATCGCAACACCTTCAGCTATGGCCGCCAAGACCAAGGCCAATCTCGCCCTGAAATTCTCCATGCCCTGCTCAAAAGCACTGGGCGCATTGTTCAACAAATTGACTCGGTAGAATACGGTCTCACGGACATTCAGGAATACTATGCCAACACTGGCGCGCTCAAACAGGCTGCCGAAACCCGTCAGGGTAAGCGCGTCACCGCCAGCTTTGTTGAAAGCTTTTCAAAAGACACCACCCCCCGCCAGCTCGAAGATCTCCTGCGGATAGAATATCGCACTAAGTTGCTCAATCCTAAATGGGCTGAAGCTATGGCCGAGCAAGGTTCCGGCGGAGCCTACGAAATCTCTCAACGGATGACTGCCCTCATTGGCTGGGGTGGCACCACTCACTTTAAAGATAATTGGGTATATGACCAAGCCGCACAAACCTACGCGCTGGATGCGACCATGGCTCAAAAGCTGCGTGAGGCCAATCCAGAAGCCTTTCGCAACCTTGTGGGGCGGCTGATTGAAGCCAATGGCCGAGGGCTGTGGCAAACTGATGAGGAAATGTTAGAAAAGCTTCAGGCTTTGTACGATCTCGCTGATCGAGATTTGGAAGGGGTGGAAGCGTAACAGTCTCATCTGGCCGACTTGATCTGGCCGACTTGATCTGGCTGATGTCATCTGGCCTACCCGCTGAACGCCTCATGTCTATCGGCTCGAACCACTTCGGCGATGCGCTCAAGTGCATATTCTCTAGATGTTTTGGCGCTAGATACTTTAGCGCTAGATACTTTAGCGCTAGATGGTTTAGCAGTAAATACTTGAGCGCGGCTGCGAGCACGGCTGGCCATCGGTCGAGGAGAAGTGGCGGCAGGCGTACGAGATAATACGGGCGCAAAAGGCGAAATGCTTGCCTGGTCATCCACCTGGTCAGGGCTAACCACAGAATTATTGTATAGCAAGGTTATCGCATGGTTTTGCGGATAGTGGTCGTCAAATGAGTTGAGCAGTTCGCTACCTGCAAAACAGTTATTTTCAGGAGTCATGGCATGGCGTTTTTAAGTAGGGACAGGTCGTAAACACGGCTATAGGAAATATTGGCGGTATCTCTGTTAGCGGTATCTCTGTTAAAAGAGACTGGGCCAGCACATGTTTTTGAGTGACGTTGCTTACTGTTTTGTCAAGATTTTGCAGGGGTTTTAGCCGATGCAATTGACCTAAGCAACTGACCTAAGCAACTGACCTAAGCAACTGACCTAAGCAGTGGGACAAGTGGGACTAAGCATTTTGCTTAATTCCGTCTTAATATATACATGCGTACGCAAAAGCGCTCATCCGGATACTTCCGACGCTTATTCGCAAAAATCCTTAAAAATCCTCGTTTTCGTGGACAGTAAGCTGTAGCAGCAGAATTCATGTGCGATCGCGTCTATATATGACCAGCTATCGCGGCTTGCAGAGCCTATCTATGCCTAACCTAAAACAGCTCATGGGGGAGTCTCAGCTTCTTACCTGGGTCAATGCTGAGCTAGGGCCATAATATATACTGCATATAAATTTACTGCATATCCATTAAGTCGGCAGCGAGCTAAGCGTACCCGTGTTTTTCCAAAGTGGCACGCAGGCGGTCAATATTTGCAGGCCAACACTCGCTAGGCAAACAACTGGCTGCTGCGAAATAGCTTTGCATAGGGTGTAATAGCGCGAGAACGTATCAGGAATGCTTAGATTTTGAGCCCAAACCCGTAAAAAAGGCAAGGTTCATCAAGGCAACTTATTACTTTGGCCGTGCAAACTTTAAAGTAATGCCACCGGAGCCGCCGATTTCGCCGCCTGTGCCAAGGATGCTGAGTTCGCCCTTAGCATTGACCTGCACCGACAGGGTAATTTCTTCGAGCTGTAATCCGGGTGCAGGCTCGGTAATCGGGTTCGGCTGATTGACATCAAATAGCTCATTGACCGTCGCGAGAGATCTTGCAGTTGGCTTTTGAGCTTGCCGGAGTCTACGCCGATGCGCTGTCGAGTGACGACTCGTTCACGGAATTGATTAATAGCATCGACCCGACTCCGGCGAGGTTCGGTGCCCCAGCCACCGCCCGTGTCTCGGCTGCCGTCGCGTGTGCCGTCGCGTTCACTTTCGGTGATGACTTCTTCGGTAATGGGCTCTTCAACAATGAAGTAGATTGGGTTATCGCTTGGCACAGAACGATCCTCAGGATGTTTGTTATAGCAAAGTAAGAATGCATTCTTATTTTGTCTTGGTGAGCATTCCTTATAGCTGCCTTCAAATCATGCCAGGGCCTTTGTGATGCCAGTTGATTTTTGCGCTTAAGTTGCCTTCATCATCCTTAGCAAGCGCCTCACGGTCAGCCGCCTTTTGCTTGGCAAGGGCAGCTTCTGCGGCGGCTAAGTCACCGGGCTCATTGACATACATGGGCGCTTCCACCGCGTAGTTATTGATCAATCCTTCTTGGTCAATCGTATAGCCATCACGGGTGTGAATATGCTCTGTATCATCGGCCTGATCGTGTTCAACATGACCAAAATGACTCCCTTCTCTGGCTTCTCGCGCTGCAGTTTCAGCCGGGATGAGGTGGGCGTCGTAGTGAGAGGGTATTTCTTGAGTCTGTTCTGGGTTAGGGTTGAGAGAATCTTTCTGAGTAGCCATTGGTTTTTCTCCTAAAAGATAATTAAAAGATAATCTGAGCAAATAATTTGTGAAATGACGATGTCTGTGTTCTAATCTCTTTCATGCTAGATGACATCGGCTGAGGCAATCAGCACTTTTTACGTTTTGTGAGGTTTTCGGCAGGGAAAGTTTGCCAGTATCTAAACCAGTATCTAAAAACGATGAAGTCAAAACCGATGAAGTCAAAACCGATGAAGTCAAAACCGATGAAGTTAAAACCGATGAAGTTAAAACCGATAAGGTCAAAAACCGATAAAAAATCAATGTGAATGATTAAGGTGAATGATTAAGGTGATTGACCCATTGTGTTGTTAATTTACCTTGCTAACTTGCCAAGCGGTCTGAGTGCCTAGCTTGCCAACCTTGGTAAAGCACCACTCTCCTCTGTAAAACGTCGTCTCATGGACATGACACTTTGGCCTCACCCCCAATAGCTGCTCGACTTCTTCAGTGGTGAGCTGCCACTGCGCTGTGCAGGCTTGTTCTAGCATGACTAAATGCTGTAAAGGGTTTGGCGATTGCTGCAATGCTAGCGTTTGGGTAAGTTGCTCTAGCGCCACGGCGATCGCATTTAAGCCTGCTGCGATCGCCATAGAACCCGTCTTAGCCTCATCTGCCACAGTATTCTCAAAACCCTCTTTAGCCCCAACTTCAGCGTCCAATGCAGATAGCGATTCAGCCTGTTGCTCCAAACTTGATTGAGCAGGAGAGGATAAGGGAGGCTGAACAGAGCTAGCAGGCGTTGTAAAATCTTCGGCAGAAAACCAGGGATTATCTAACTCATCACCCTCATCGCCCTCATCGACAGGTGCAGGCTCAGGCACGCGATTGGGAACAGAAGCAGGAGATTTGGTGGGTGTAGGCTCTAACTGAACTGATGGTTGCGGACTTTGCCCTGAAGTTGGCACTGAGACTGGCTCCGAAGAGGCCGCACCATAAGCCTGAGAATAAGGCGCGGGCGCTCTACCGCTAGGGTGTTTTTGGATCTGTGGGGCAAAATCATGTTCCTGCAACCATGCCTGACTCAGCTCATCAGCAATCGACGCTAAATATTGAGCAGACTCATTCTCTCCTTGCTGCCATAGCTGTTTGGCCACTTCGTTAAGTTTGTTTACCAGCCCCGGCCCAATTAAGGTTTCGTGGGCAATCAGCAACTGTTCTTCTCGTCCTTCAGGGCAAGCAAGTAACTGTTGAATCAAGTCCAAGTAGGCAGCCGATCGATCTGCTTCTAGGGCTGTTGGCTTAATTTCTTTTAACAAAATGTGGTGTAGTTTTGCAGCCCAGTTGTGCAGAAAAGTTGCCGAATTGCGATCGCCCTCCTGGCCAATCTGAATGGCAATCTGCTCCATCATTTGTAAAAACTCGGCATCCACCAAATCTTCATGCTGCTTGAGATGTATCCATTCCTCGCCGTGGGGGCAGGTTAACAATTTTTGGATAAGGTTCAAATAGGCTCTCAATCGAGGCTTGTCCATCAGCGTTTTCCTCTATAAAAGCAGCGAAACTATGGCCGGGATCTCTGGTCAGGATCTCTGGCCAGGATCTTTGGTCAGGATCTTTGAGCAAAAAGAGTAAGCCTTTTGCTTGCTCTTGGCTTTAGCCTACAAAAAAGACTTGAGAAAATTGTGAGCATACATGGACGGATGTAGCAGCATAAACATATGCAGTGGAAGCATGAACAGAATGCATCCCCACCCCAAGCGCTTACATCACCCTCGCTGGTATGCCATCACAGGGGCTACGCTCATCGGTGCCAGGGTGTTGTGTACAGCGCCTCCGGTTCAAGCTGGCCTATTCGAGATTATTTTTCAAGGCATTCGCATTGTTGAACTATCCAATCTGTCTGAGGCCAAAGAAATAGAGTTAGGCCAACAGATTAATGCGCAAATTTTGCAAGATGTTCGACTGTACGATAATCCAGCTATCACCAACTATATTGATCAAATTGGAGCAGGATTAGTGCTAGGGGTTGAGCGCCCCGGCATTCCCTATACCTTTCAAGTGATTGAAAATGACACCATCAATGCCTTGGCAACCCTAGGCGGTTTTGTGTATGTCCATACCGGGCTGATACGAGCGGCAGATAACGAGGCTCAGCTCGCCAGTACCCTCGCCCATGAGATAGGTCATGTAGACCGTTGACTTGGGTAGGATAGCCCGCCGCCTTCCAAGTTGGCAGACCGCCCTGTAAATGCATCACCTGCGAAAAGCCAGCTTCAAACATTTTTTGAGCTGCCTTTACCGAGCGACTACCCGACTGACACTGCAAGACAATTTTCTGCGTTGATTCGCCTTTGAGCTGATGCGGATCAAAGCGACTTAAAGGCATAAGTTGCGCGCCCGGAATATGCTCAGAGAGATACTCTCCGGGCTATCTGACATCAACGAGCAACACTTCTTGCCTATCTAGCCAGTGCTTCAGGGTAGAGACATCGATTTCTTGAAGCTGATACTCAGAAGCAAAATTCATGGGTCATTCTCCCTAAACTGTACATGAGATATTACAGGCAAAACCGCACTATAAGAAGTACGTCTCAGCAGCGTACGGCTTGCAGCGTACGGCTTGCAGAGTAGGCTGGCAGCGTAGGCTGGCAGAATATGGCTATGCAGCAACAACAGGCCGACCACAGCGCTCGTTCGCAGGCACTGCTTCCATCATTTTTTTGGGATCGGGAAGATTGAGATTATTCATAAAGTCGATATAGTCAGCGCGATCGCGCCCGACAAATCGAGGGTTCCACTGCTTTTCTTCCCCAATCGTCGAAACCGTGTGACCCCGATAGTCATGGGCCGGGTATACCCTAATCTCATCGGGTAGGGTAAACAGCC
>JAAUPS010000078.1 GCA_012033015.1 Phormidesmis sp. RL_2_1 | reverse complement strand
TTCATCCAGGACCAGGCGGAACAGATCGGCAGCTTGCTACGCGAAGAACAGAAAGAGATATTGCTGAAGTGGTGGTCTAGTAAGACAGACAGCAAAGACTTGATCGTAAAATTACACACAGGAAAAGGAAAAACGCTATTGGACTGCTGATATTGCAGTCGAAACTCAACGCTAAAAAAGGACCATGCCTTTATATCTGCCCTACTAAAGCTTTAGTTAAGCAGACATGTAAGGACGCGGACAAATTCGGAATTCCCTGTGTCGAAGTCGAAAGTGATGGCTCTTTACCAGATGAGTTTTATTAATTCAGAAAAGATATTAGTTACTCACATTCAGAAGGTCTTTAATGGCAAATCTAATTTGGTATAAGGGGAAAATTTGAAAAAGTTAACACCATTGTTTTTGATGATTCTCATGCCTGTGTAGATATCCTAAACGATTCTTTCAAAATAAAGGTAGACAGCGACCATGGAATATATAAGAGCCTCTTAGCTTTATTCTCAAATGCCCTTAGAGAACAGGGGGAGGGAAGTTTTTTGGAGATAAAGTCAGGAGAGTCAGGCACTTTTCTTCCAGTGCCTTATTGGAGCTGGATTGATAACCGAACTAGCATAACCGAAATCATTCTTAAGTATTCTTCTGAAGATAATGCTGTGAAGTTCACTTGGCCTCTTATCAAGGACGATATTGAGAATTGTCAATGCTTTATTAGTGGAAAAGGGTTAGAAATATCCACTTACATCAATCCAATCAATCAGTTTGGGTCTTTCGTTTAAGGCTGAGTCTAGAATATTTATGTCAGCGACAACTCAGAACGATTCATTCTTTGTGAAAGGCTTAGGGCTAGATTCTAGCGCCATCGAATCTCCTTTGACCTGTGATAACGAAAGATGGTCAGGAGAGAAGATGATCCTAATCCCTTCTCTGATGCATGAGCTGATAGATAGAAACTCTATTATCACCAGGTTGGCTAAACCCAGTTCAACAAGGAATGTTGGAGTCGTTTGTATTACTCCAAGTTTAAAGAGGTCTAAAATATATGAAAATCCAGGGCTATTTCATTTTCGGCGAAGCGAGCTAGAGTAGGTTATCTAGCTTTTTCGTCGGCATGTACATGAGTTTATCTACAGCGACTATATCTGCGGCTAATCAACCGACTTCATCATCTGAGCAAATAGAGATTCTAGCGGCCTTTTCAGAGATTCCTGATACGCGCCATAGCTTGGGCAAGCGGCATCACATCGCATTGTGTTTGGCCCTGTTTACGCTAGCCATTGCCGCCGGGAACCAAGGCTTTCTAGCGATAGGAGACTGGCTCAAGAGCTATGAAGTAGAACTCATAGAGCTATTCAATCCACCCAAACGGAGACTGCCTTCTTACAGTACGATTCGACGGGTGCTACTGCACCTGGACTACAAAGCATACTCAGCTGCGCTCGCTCGCTTCTTTGAGGTTGAGCCGCTACCGGGAGAAACCCTAGCGATGGATGGAAAACAGTTGCGCGGGTCGTATCAGATAGAAACGAACAACCCAGAGTCGCCGCCGCACCCGGCCATCCTATTGGTCAGCGCCTACATCGTTGAACGCGGACTAATCCTTGAACCGCATCAGGTCGATAGTAAAACGAATGAGATTAAAGCCCTACCTGAGTTTATTGAACAGCTTGCGCTCAAAGGGGTGGTGATAGCTTTTGATGCGATTAGCACACAAAAAAACATGTCAGATGATTGTTGAGAGTGGCAATCACTACCTCGGTGCGCTCAAAGGTAATCAGGGCAACTTACTCAAAGCTGTGGAGGCTTACTTTGTCCCACAACAAGTCCATATCGATGTGAGCGAAGGTCACGGACGCTGGGAGAAACGAGTGGTTAGCCTATGCCAGCAGATAGAGAACATCAGACCTTGGCCAGGGCTCAAAACGCTCATTCGGGTAGAGAGCGAACGTCGTTTCAAAGTCGGCGGTCACGAGCGTTATTCTAAAGAGACGCGTTACTATGTCGCTTCTTTCATCGAACCTATTGCTAAGATTGCCGACAGAATTCGCGGTTACTGGGGGGTGGAAAACAAAGTTCACTATGTTCGAGATGTGACACAAGGCGAAGATGCTTCGCGCATCCGAATGTACCAGCTCCCGCAAATCTTTGCCGTAGCTCGTAATTTTGCCCTCAACATCTATCGCGACAATGCATTTGTCAACATGGCTCAAGCCCAGCGGTGCTGCCAGTTTGGATTAGGCACGCTCAAGCGCATCTTTAGAATGAAATAGCCCTGGGAGAATGTTATAGAGGCAGCAAACTTACGTAACCAGATCATAGCCTTGAGCATTGTTGCCTCCGTCGGGCTTTCTATTGTATTGGCCGCCTCGATTAGTCGAATGATCACCCGTCCTATTCGATTAGCCACTCAGTTTGCCCGGAAAGTTACTCAAGAAACAAACTTTGATCTGCAAGCTCCCGTGACCAATACAGGCGAAATCAACGACTTAACCAGAGCTTTTAACCACCTGATTGAGCGTGTCAAAGACCTCTTTGCAGAAAATGAAGCGCGCACTCAAACCCTGTTAGAAACCAATGAAAAGCTCATCGCGACCCAGCAGCAAATGATTGTTCAAGAGAAATTGGCTTCGCTGGGTTCGCTAACGGCAGGCATTGCCCACGAGATCAAAAACCCGCTTAACTTTGTCAATAATTTTGCTGAGCTTTCCATTGAACTAGCCGATGAACTGGCCGAAGAACTCGCAGCCCATCAAGCCGATCTGGCCCCTGAGTGGGTTGAAGAAATGACTGATATCCTCAAAACGCTTCAAACCAATGTCAGTAAAATCGAACATCACGGCAAACGAGCTGACAAAATTGTGGCTAATATGCTGATGCATTCTCGAGGAAACACAGGCGACTGGACAGATGTGGCTATCAATGATCTGGTCGCAGAGGCTGTCAATCTTGCCTACCACGGTATGCGAACCAAGCAGTCAGACTTTAACCTACAGTTTGACAACGACTACGATGACAGCATCGGGATGATTCGTGGCTGTCCGCAGGACTCAATCGGGTCTTTCTCAACATTGCTAGCAATGCCTGCTATGCCGTCTATCAGCGCCAGCTAGAGGCAGACAGCGACTTTAGCCCAATGCTCAAAATCCGCACCCGCAATCAGAATGATTGTGTTGAGATTCGCATCCGCGACAATGGCACCGGCATGACAACCGAAGTGCGGGAAAAAATCTTTGATCAGTTTTTCACGACCAAACCAACCGGTGAAGGCACAGGGCTAGGACTATCGCTCAGCTACAGCATCATCGTTGAGCAGCACAACGGCACCCTGGATGTTGTTTCTGAGCCCGGTCTCTATGCCGAGTTTGTGATCACATTGCCAAAGCAGGGTACCCTCTCTAGTAAGCTCACTTAGACCAATACGGCAACAATCTCGTAGATGCCTTGTAGATATCCCCAAAATTGTCATGAGCCAAATTCGTGTCCTGGTTATCGATGATGAATCAGATGTCGAAATGCTGTTTCGGCAAAAATTTCGTCGAGAAATCAAAGCCCAAACCATTGACTTTGACTTTGCCCTGTCTGCCGAAGAGGCATTGACCTACCTAAAATCACCCACTGCACAGGCAGAGATTACGCTGATTCTTTCAGACATCAACATGCCCGGTATGAATGGCTTGGAGCTGCTACGGGTGATTAAAGAACACTATCCTGAGCTAAACGTTTTTATGGTGACGGCTTACGGTGATGAGCGCAGCGAGCAGACGGCCCTAGCGTACGGTGCCAGCGGATTTCTCAACAAACCAGTTAATTTTAATCAGCTTAAGCAAGATATTCTCAGGCTTGCTAGCTAGCAAGTTATTTCGAGTTAATTAATTTACCCAACCGCTCTATGACCGACCATATCTTAGTTGTGGACGATGAGCCTGATATTGAAGCCCTGATTACTCAAAAATTTCGGAGCGAAATTCGTCAGGGTCAATATCAGTTTACCTTTACTTGCAATGGGGCAGAGGCCTATCACCAGATTACTCAAACCCCTGATATCGATATGGTTCTGACCGATATTAACATGCCGGTCATGGATGGGTTGGAGCTGCTTTCTCGGCTCAATGCGCTGGTAAAACCGCCCAAAACAGTGGTCGTTTCGGCCTATGGAGACATGGATAAGATCCGGGCAGCTATGAACCGGGGCGCATTTGACTTTGTAACCAAGCCGATCAACTTTCAAGATCTGGCAACAACGGTGGAAAAAACGCTCAAAGCCGCGTCTGAAGCCAAGGCCCATCAATCCCATCTGCAACAGATCCAGATGCAGCTTGTGCAGAGTGAGAAAATGTCTTCCCTAGGACAGATGGTGGCAGGGTTAGCTCATGAAATTAAAAACCCGGTTAGTTTCATCTATGGCAATCTCGAACCCGCTAAAGACTATGTTCAGAATTTGTTACTGCTGATCGATTTATACCAAACCCATTATCCACAACCCATTTCTGAGATTCAAAACTATGTTGCTGACATTGATCTGGACTTTTTACAAGAAGACTTAGCCAAGCTCCTTGACTCCTTAGAGATTGGAACTAGTCGGCTCAAAGAACTGGTGCGCTCCCTCAGCAATTTTTCTCGCCTCGACCAATCTGAGAAGAAAGCTATGGACATTCATGGGGGCATTGAGAGCACGCTGGTGATTTTAAGCGGTCGATTAAAAGCGACCGCCGATCGTCCTAACATTGAAATTATTCGCGATTATGGGCAATTGCCGCTCGTTGATTGCTATCCTAGCCAGCTCAATCAGGTGATCATGAACCTTCTGGTTAATGCAGTAGATGCCTTGGATGAACAAAACCAAGGTCGGTCGTTTGGGGAGATTGAGGCCAATCCCAATGTCATTCAAATTATTACCCGCGTCGCTGACAATAGTCGAGTGAGGCTCACTATTATCGATAATGGGCCTGGTATTGACGATGAGATAGTGTCTAAGCTATTTGATCCGTTTTTTACTACTAAGCCGATGGGTAAAGGAACTGGCTTAGGTTTGGCCATTAGTTATCAGATTATTGTGGAGAAACATGGTGGTCAATTGCTGTGTGATTCAACCCCTGGTCAAGGCACCAAGTTCGTGATTGAGTTGCCTATTTGAAAGAATTTTGGAAGAATTTTGAAAGAATTTTGGAACAATTTTGGAACTATCTCCCTTCACTGAAAAGCGCGATCGCAGCCTCAATGAAAGAGCTTGATCGCTAGGCTGAGATACAGCGTGCTGGCTGAAACCATAACGTGAGACAACGGGCCAAGCAACGCGCTATGTCATTATTTGTTCTCATGCTGAGACGCAGATCTAACTGTTAATGAGAGAGAATCTTTCCACATAATTACCCATATGGGGGGGTAGGCGGAAAGGTTCTCTCTAATCATCCCACTGGTTACTTTAGGTCAGAGCCCTCTTTTGTGGTCTCATGAAGTTGTTGCTTGTCAGTGTCCGTAGGGTATACGGCCGCTGCTATGGCTGCCTCAGGCGGCGGGCGGGGCTTTATACCTTTTCGGACTGTCTCACCACTTGCTGGGGCTGGGGCTGGAACTGGAAGAGCGTGTACACTACGTTACGACGAATGCCTGTCATCATGTCTAGGAAGACTTCGTAGCCTTCGCTCTTGTATTCAATCAACGGATCTTTTTGGCCGTAGCCGCGCAGGCCTACTGTCTCACGCAAGGCGTCCATTTGTTGGAGGTGTTCGCGCCAGAGGGTGTCGATTTGCTGGAGGATAAAGAAGCGTTCGGCCTCGCGCATTAGACCGGGTTTGATCAGATCAACTTGAGCTTCTTTGAGATCGTAAGCAATCCGAACTTGTTCTGCTAGGAACATTTTCATTTCGCCCATGGAAAGGTTCTCAAGCTGCTCGGCGGTCAGATCGGCTAAGAGGTATATGAACTCTTGTACTTTGCTGACAACGCTGGCTAAGTCCCATTCTTCAGCGGGTAGCTCGGGATTGACATAGGCTTCGACGATGTCGTCCATGGTCTTTTCAGCGTAGCCGATTACCAGCTCTTTTAAAGCTTCACCTTCTAATACTCGGTGGCGTTCGGCGTAGATGGCACGGCGCTGATTGTTCATGACCTCGTCGTATTCAAAGACTTGCTTACGAATGTCGTAGTAGTAGGTTTCTACTTTCTTTTGAGCGCCTTCGAGTGAGCGGGTTAACATGCCTGATTCAATCGGCATGTCTTCTTCGACGCGAAATGCGTTCATCAGACCGGCTACGCGATCGCCCCCAAAGATTCGTAGTAGGTTGTCTTCTAAGCTAAGGAAAAACTTGGTCGAACCCGGATCGCCCTGACGGCCTGCTCGTCCTCTGAGCTGGTTGTCTACTCGGCGAGATTCGTGGCGCTCGGTGCCAATCACATGCAGACCGCCAAGGGCAATCACCTCGTCGTGGGCTTTTGAGGTGATGACCTCGTACTCTTTGAGCACTCGGTTGTAAACATCTCGCAGCTTTTGAATGACTGGGTCGCTTGTAGGGGCTTTTTCAGATGCGATCGCAACTTTATCTTCTGCAGCTAGCTCTGAAAGGCTTTGTTCACCGTAGGTTTGCACGGCAAAGGCAACAGCTTCTTTGAGCGCAGTTTGGGTCTCTGGCAAAAGGTCGGTTGGAAAATTTGAGGGGCGACTTTCCAAGTTTTTTTCTTTTTTTCATTTCCAAAGCCTTGAGCGGCAATGCTATTTCTAGCGCCGCTTTTAACCCCAGGAACTTGGGCAAGACCAAACTTATCGTCATCTTCAGGCTTGACTAAGCGTGGCATCAGGTACTCGCGCACCTTTAGCCGTGCCATGTAGTCGGCGTTACCGCCGAGAATAATATCGGTGCCGCGTCCGGCCATGTTGGTGGCAATCGTCACCGAACCGCTGCGTCCGGCTTGAGCCACAATTTCTGACTCGCGCTCGACGTTCTCGGGCTTAGCGTTTAGCAGGTTGTGTTCTACGTTGAGATTTTTCAGCAGAATCGACAGTACTTCGGATTTTTCGACGCTCGTCGTACCGACTAATACCGGGCGGCCTGTCTCGTGCATTGCGGCACATTCTTGGGCGATCGCATTCCACTTAGCATTCTCAGTTTTATACACCACATCTGGCATGTCATAGCGCTGAGATGGCCGGTTTGTCGGCACAATCGTCACTTCTAGGTTGTAAATTTTCTCAAACTCGGCCTCTTCCGTTTTGGCCGTACCCGTCATCCCTGAGAGTTTGGGATATAGCAAAAAGAAGTTTTGGTAAGTAATAGAAGCAAGGGTCTGTGTTTCGGGCTGAATTTCCACCCGTTCTTTGGCTTCAATGGCTTGGTGCAGGCCATCGCTCCAACGACGACCGGCCATGACCCTGCCGGTAAATTCATCAACAATCACCACTTCGCCATTGCGAACGATGTAATTGACATCCTTTGTAAACAGCTCCTTAGCTTTTAGCGCATTGAAAATGTAGTGCGCCCAAGGATTATTCGGATCAAATAAATCGGTGACCTTTAAGAGTTGCTCAGCCTTTTCAAAGCCTTCGTCAGTCAATAAAACGTTACGGGCTTTTTCATCGACTTCATAATCAACCTCATTACCCTCAAGCTGAGCCGCTACTTCAGCAGCTTTGACATAATTTTCACCAGGGTTTTGCACTTGGCCTGAAATAATCAGAGGCGTACGGGCCTCATCCACCAAAATTGAATCGACCTCGTCAATCACACAAAAGTTAAAAGGACGCTGGACAACGTCCTCCATTTGCGTAGCCATATTGTCACGCAAGTAATCGAAGCCAAATTCGCTATTGGTGCCGTAGGTGATGTCGCAGGCATAGTTTTTTTGCGCTCAGCAGGGCTCATACCCTGCTGAATCAAGCCCACCGTTAACCCGAGAAAACGGTGAACCTGTCCCATCCACTCAGCATCACGCCGAGCCAAATAGTCGTTGACGGTGACAATGTGAACACCTTTACCAGAAATGGCATTGAGGTAAGCAGGCAGAGTGGAGACTAAGGTTTTGCCTTCACCGGTTTTCATTTCGGCGATTTGGCCGTCGTGGAGCACCATACCGCCTAGCATTTGCACATCGTAGTGGCGCAGTCCCAGAACTCGCTTACCGGCCTCACGCACGACGGCAAAGGCTTCAGGCAAAATGTCGTCTGTGTCTTCGCCATTGTTTAGGCGTTGGCGAAACTCAACTGTTTTAGCAGTCAACTCAGCATCTGAGAGTGCCTGCATGTCTTCTTCAAGCAGCGCAATCTCTTTAATGTCGGGTTGATATCTTTTGAGTTTGCGGGCGTTGGGATCGCCTAAAAATCTTCTTAACATGTCAAGGCACAGAAACGACGGAAGGAAGGAAAGCTCTTGAGAGCACTGACCCTACCATTAATTCTATCTGAATCTTACGTAGGGTCTTTGCGCTTTGTCGGGCGGTATTCCGGGCAGGGTACCCCTACAGCATCCCTGTGAGGCCTAGCGCACGCAGTCTGCCGATCAATCTCACTGCGAATGGTAGCACCCCCTAGCGGCATCAACCAATGATATGGGATATGGACTGGAATTAATATGGCTTGGCATGAATATGGCTTGGCATGAATATGGCCTGGGCAACCCTAGGCTGGGTGGTCTGTAGCTCGGTAATTTTGATGGCCAGCACCGGCATGGCATTCGAGGCAGCTTCTGAGGTTGAGTGGCTCAGGCAGTTCCACGTCGGGATGAAGAGCTCCAAAGTAAGCGGAGTCTTTGAGTCGAAAGGGTATGCTGCGGCTTTGGCTAGGGTATGAGTAGGGCTGTAAATAGTTGAGGATGAGGCGCTGATCGAAATGAGACATCAGGGGCAAGGTGACACCGTAATGGGCTGAATCATGGATTAAAACTTGCCATGTTTGAGTCGGTAGTACAGCCGGGGGAAGGGCTACATGGCAGGTTGCACAGCGCTCTATGTAGCGTTGGTAGCTGGCGATATGCTGGGTATCAATAGGATCGACCATGGCGTAGGGATCTTCAATGGCATGGGCAAATCCCATCCCTAGCCAGAGGCTTAAGCCAAGACTTAAGCCAATCGTGAACCAGAGGCTGAGGCTGGCCCTGAGCCTTGGGCTAAAGCCAAAATGAAACCGAGCGATCAGGTGTTTGCTGGTCATGGCCGGTTATGGGGTGTTTGTGATCGGGTGCTTTTCACGGAAGATTTAACATGGCTTGGGCTGTAGCGGGTAGGTAACTAGCAAAAAGTCATGAAAACGTCACTTTACCCATGGAGCATGAGAAAAACTCAGCTATCCTGTTTAGCAATGTAGATTTTTATGTGTAGATTTTTATGTCTTTGGCTCGTATTATCGGCCATATCTGCACAGATCTTTAACGAGGGCGTTTCTTTTATGGACAGTCGGCACGTTCAGTTTCGCTATACGGAGAATTTTGGTGCGAGTGAAATTGCGCAGCTCTGTCAGTTGTTTAAAATGGCAGCTTTTTGGGCGAAAGATCGTGAGCCAGAGGCGATGGCAGAGGCGATCGCCCACAGCCACCCCGTCGTGACGGCTTGGGATGGGGCACAAATGATTGGTTTTGCGCGGGCTACCTCTGATGGGGTGTTTCGAGCCACCATTTGGGATGTGGTGATTCATCCTGATTACCAAGGTGCAGGATTGGGGCGCAGACTGGTTGAAACGCTAATCGCCCATCCCCATATGAGCCGGGTAGAGCGCACCTATTTGATGACGACCCATCAGCAAAAGTTCTATGAGCGCATTGGTTTTGAGCGCAATAGTACGACGACGATGGTGCTACATCATCAACCGGTTGCAGCCCAGTTGGCAAAGCAGCTCATAGGAGAACTTGCAGAATCACAAAGCGTGCTGACGGAATAGCTGGAGGGCGGGGCAAGGTTTAGGCCGGTAGTAAAGCGGGTGATCAAGCCTTAGGCTTCTTCAGCTTCAAGTTTGGCTTTTGAGTCGCCCCAATAGGCGCTGTAAGTCCATTCTTCACTGGTGCCTTTGTCCACGGTTTTCCAGCGGTAGATGACGCCTTTATTGGGGTTGACCCCTACTTCTAAAAGTTTTGCACCCATGTAGTATTCCGTTTGCTTGAGGGTGCGATCGCGCAAAAAAGGGCTTTCACCTTTAGAAATGGTCTTAGAAATGTGGGCTTGGGTCGGTTTGGCCATGGCTCTATCAAGATGTCTTCTCTTAATTCCATTATGCCGTTTCTCTGCAGCCTGATGACTGCAGCAGCTAGCTTGCAGCCTCTAAATTTTTTTAGCGCTTACAGAGCCCACTCCAGATTAATCCCCACACGACTATCCCCTCTGCTCGCCGTACTTTGCCATTCCAGATCAGTAGAGAGGCGTAAATCTTGAGTGACTGCGTATCCAAAGTTGATTTGCGTGATGCTGAGCCCTTGACTATCACCGACAATCCAGGATTGATCTAGCGTAATATCGGCAGCGCTGGTGCGAGAGGGGACAAAACGTAGGCGCACTCCAAGATTGGCCCCGTTGATATCGTAGAAATTATCTGACTTGGCAGCCCGATAACCCACGGTCGGGGCTAAGTTGAAGTAGCCGCCAAGGGGCAATACGTAATAGTGCAGATCGGCCCCGTAGGTCAGGCGATCGCCATCAAAGGTTTGTTGATAATCTGCGCTGACGGTCAGGGGCGTTTCGGCGATAAAGAGATCTTCTATACCCACGGCAAAACCACTGGTGCCGTCGCTGGAAGGGAAATAGCTATAGCCCACCTGTAACCGCGTTACAAAGCTCGGATCGTTGCGAATATCCACGCGTACGTTCGGTACAGCTTCTATCCAGCGCTGGAGCACAGGACTTTGCTCGATTACCTCGGGGGTCAGATTAAGCGGTGCAGGCGGTAGATCGGCAGGTAGATCGGACGGTAAATCGGCAGGCAGATCGGACGGTAAATTGGCAGGCAGATCTGATGGGTTAGCTGCAGCGGCAGGGGCGAGAAAGGCGATCGCACTGAGAGCGCCAACTATCCAATTTTGGTGTTTCATAGCCTATAGACTAGCTGCCTACCCATGAAAAGTCAGCTCATTTAGCAGAGGCCGTTTTACCTAGCCGTTTAACCGTGCTTCAGCAAGCCACTAGAGGAACGCCATCGGATCAGTCGGTTCGCCATTGCGACGAACTTCAAAGTGCAGATGTGGGCCAGTAGATAGGCCGGTTGTGCCAATATTGGCAATGATATCGCCTTTCCTAACGGTTTGGCCTTCGCTGACATGCAGCTTGCTGGCATGACCGTAGAGCGTGGTGAGCCCGCCGCCATGATCGATAATGACCGCGTTGCCATAGCCGCCGTACCAGCCAGAGAAAATCACCACGCCCGTTTCGGCTGCCCAAATAGGACTGCCATGGGGGGCACCAAAATCGGTACCTGCATGGAAGCGACTGTAGCCCAAAACCGGATGATAGCGATTGCCAAAGCGGCTAGTGATGGGGCCTTGGCTGGGCTGGAGCATTTTGCCTGAGGTGCGAGCAGCTCGTAGGGCTTCTTCACGGGCCACTTGGCTATCGGCAGCATTGCTGGCTGCTACCCGCTCTAAGATTAAGGCGGTGATATTGTCGGAATCTTGATCAAGCTGTTTGATGGCGGCTGAGAGTGCGCCTCTGTTTTCTTTGAGGCGGGCCATGGTGGTGGCCTGTTGCTTCATCTGCTCGGTGGACTCGGCGCGACTGGCCAGTAGCTGCTGCCGCAGGAGGGAGATGGCGTTTTTTTGCTGTTCTACGCCTTCTTGCTGCGCTAGGATTTCGGCTGATTTTTCTTCTAACGAGACCAGGGTGGCCCGATCAGCTTGGTAAAGCTGTTTGAGCCGGTAGCGGCGATCTAAAAAGTCGTTGAGGTTATTGCTTTGTAGCAGTAGCGCCCAGCCCTGTGCACTCTGCTGGCGCTGCATAAACTGCAGCCTGCCTACCACCGCCGTGCGGGACTGTTCATAGACGGCCTGATTGCTTTCCAAATCAGCTTCTAACTGCCGGAGGTTTTGTTCGGCAGCAGCCAGTTGATATTCAGTGTTGGTGATCCAAGCGTCGGTTCCTTGAATGGTTTTTGACAGCGATCGCAACTGCTCATTGACCTGATTTTCGGCCTTTTGATACTGCTGATCGTTTTTATTGTGAATTTCTAGCTGCTGATCGATTTGATCGCGCTGTTGACGCAGTTGTTCTAAGGTTGCAGTGGGTGCTGCAGCGGGCGTTGGCGAGGAGGGGGTCTGGGCGTGAACAGGCTGGCCTGAAAAGAGCTGGCCTGAAAAGAGCTGGCCTGAAAAGATCCCCAGGATAAGGATAAGGCCAATGCTAAAGCTAAGATATTTTTGCCAGCGTGGATGTCGCGAAACCATTGTTTTGAGACCTGCTGAGAAACTCTTTAAACCACCAAAGCCGCAATCCCAAAGCCCAAAATTAGTCCGCCAAATACCTTGGTTGACCACTGGTTGAACCGGGTCAGTCGCTCAGGCGTCAGTCGGTTGCGCAAATGAGTCACCCCTGACACTAGCACCAGCCACCACCCTATTGAGCCCGTAAATACGCCAAATACAAGGGTTACAGAACTTGATTCGCTAGTCTGCGTAATACCGAGTCCGGCAAAAATGGCGATGAAGGAAAAAATAGTAGCCGGGTTGGTCAAGGTCAGCAGTAGGGTAGAGCCATAAGCCACAAGAAGTCTGACAGGCGCTATGGGTGCAGGCGGCTTTGGCTCAGCACCAGAGAGATTGGTACCAGAGAGATTGGCACCAGAGAGATTGGTACCAGAGAAAAAGGTATTGAGCCCCAAATAACACAGAAAAAAGACCGCCAAGAATGCGTAAAAGGTCTGTGTGATTCATCAACAGATCCGAGAGGGCTGCGAGCCCAAACGCGGCAACCATGCCATAAAAACCGTCGGCTGTGGCGGCTCCAAGGCCGGTAACCAAGCCGATGAGCCGCCCCTGCGTCAGGGTGCGCCGAATGCACAGAACGGCAATGGGGCCGACGGGCGCTGCGATCGCAATTCCCATCAAAACCCCTTTGATCCACACCAGCAGTAACATGGCTTAATCGCTCAACCTGCCTACATCAATCAACCTATCTACATCAATCGGTAACCCGGCATCTGCTTTCACGCTCGACAGGGCAATCGTTGTCCGGGTTTGCTGAATACCAGGGAGCGCTTTAATTTCCTCGCTGAGAATTTGCTCTAAAGCAGCCGTAGATGGACAGCAAATTTTCAGTAGATAATCGCCCTCACCGATGATGTGGTGGCAAGTGCAAATATTTTTATGGGCGCGAACATAGTCGAGAAAGCCTTGCCGATGGCTCGGATGCTGCAATGTCACCGTTACAAAGGCCGTTAATGAAAGCCCTAACGCTTCTGCATTGAGCTGTGCAGCATAGCCTTCGATAACGCCGCTTTTTTCTAATCGACGGACGCGATCGGCGATTGCCGGGGCAGATACGCCAAATTGCTCCGCCAAGGCTGACCACCGTATGCGTCCGTTTTGACTCAAGGCGGCCAGAATTTTGCCATCCAATTCGTCTAAGCCCATAAAACTTATTTGGGAAAATATAATTTGAATTTTAATTCATTTTAGAAGGTGAAATATAGATTTTTCTTTTCTTTCGTTTGAACAATTAGATATTTACCTTTTTTGGAAATAAAAAGTATTGGTGAGAATTTTGAAAAATCTACGTATTAAAAGCCTGAATCTTGGGTAAATAAGTAACAATCCTAAGCATCTACCGCATCTCACACATTCTTATGATTGGGCACTTAACCACAACTCTGGCGCAAATTGATATTCCGGCTGATTGGATTGGTATTCGAGCCGTGCAGGAGGCTAGCACTTGGCGGGCCATGCGTGACGGAAACCCGCAGCAAAATGAACGGGGGCTGAGCCAAGGGGCGATGGTAGAAGTCTTGGCGCAAGGTCAATTTGGCTATAGCGCCACCAATCAGGTCAGCCCCGAAGCCATCAGAGCGGCAGCTCAGCGCGCCTATGATCAGGCCATTGCCACCAGTCGCTGGGCGATTCATCGCTTTACCGCAGCCGTTCGCCCAAGGGTGAAAGGGTCGTATGTTTCGCCTTACGAACAAGCCCTCGATACGTTGGCTGTTGGCGACATTAATGATCTTTTACGCCAGTTGTGCGAGCAGCTCAAGGTATCGGCTGAGGTGGTGCGCACGAGCGCAGTCGCTCGTACCCATGAGGTCGAAAGCTGGTTTGTCAGCAGCAATGGCTCCGAAGTGCACCAAAAGCTAATGATGGTGGAGAGTCATTTGGGTGCGATCGCCCAATCTCCCGGCGTCACCCAAGCGCGCACAGACAACGGCTATTTGGCCCACAGCTATCAAGGGGGCTGGGAGAAATTTCACGGCCCAGAGCTGTGGGCGCGAGCAGCGCGCATCGGTCAGCAGGCGGTTGCACTGCTGAGCGCTCCAGATTGCCCAGAGACCTCAACAACATTGGTGCTTGCCCCCGATCAAATGATGCTTCAGCTCCACGAAAGCGTGGGCCATCCGCTCGAACTCGATCGGATTTTGGGCGATGAGCGCAACTATGCAGGCGGCAGCTTTGTGCAGCCTGAAGATTTTGGCCGCTTGGTGTATGGCTCAGCGCTGATGAATGTCACCTTCGATGCAACCCAAGTGGGCGAACTGGCCAGCTACCGGTTTGACGATACAGGCACCCCGGCTGAAAAGCAGTATCTGATTCGCGCCGGGGTACTAGAACGGGGTCTCGGTGGCTTAGAAAGTCAGGCTCGTCTCAATGTTCCAGGTGTGGCCTGCGCCCGCGCCTGTAGCTGGAATCGCCCCCCCATTGATCGCATGGCCAATATCAATTTAGAGCCAGGGGAAAGTGACTTCGACGCCATCATCGGCGCTATAGAAGCAGGCGTGTATATGGAATCGAACTGCTCTTGGTCCATTGATGACCAGCGGCATAAGTTTCAGTTTGGCTGTGAGTACGCCCGCAAAATTGAAAACGGTAAGCTGACAACCCTGTTGAAAAATCCCAACTACCGCGCCACCACGCCCAAATTTTGGGGCAGCCTTTCCCAGGTTGGCGATAGTTCAACGATGGCCACCTATGGCACGCCCTACTGTGGCAAAGGGGAGCCTAATCAGCTCATTCGCGTGGGCCATGCCTCGCCGGTATGTGCCTTTGAAAATATTGAAGTCTTCGGGGGGGGCCAGCTCATGAGCTTACTTTCATCACAAGCATCGGCTGATGGAGCATGGGCTGAGCATATCAGCGAGGGGAGTGCAGGTGCTGCTGGGCAACGCCACTCTCCTCGCAGTTCATTTGAAACGGTATTTAATCGCCTAGCAGAAGCGATTGGCAACCACCTAGGCCAGTCTCCTGGCTACCATTTCAGGCTGTCGCTGGCAGGAGAAGATAGTCAGTTTACGCGCTTTAATGGTTCAAAAGTGCGTCAAAGCGGCCAAGTGCGTGACGCTCAGCTCAAGCTCACGCTGCTGACCTCGGAGCGGACGACTGCAGCGCAGATTCCGTTTGTGGGAGATTTTGATCTGGACTGGCGATCGCCCATGCCGCGCTAAGTCAGCTCCAGGCAGAATTGCCTGAACTCCCGGTCGATCCCTACGTTGTCATGCCCACAGCCTCCCTCGGCGGCGAGCAAAATCCTCACCTAGACCGCAGCCGCACGGTTCGCAGTGGCAAGCTATTGCCCCCTCAAACGGTGGCGCAAACGCTGCTCGCGCCAGTGCAATCGCTGGACTTTTCAGGGCTGTATGCCGGTGGGATGGCCTACCGGGCCTATGCCGATTCAGCCGGTAAGCGGCATTGGTTTGAGACACCGTCTTTCACCTTAGACTATTCCTTGTTTGGCGCTAGAGTCGGTCAAGCGGTAAAAGGCACGCTTGCCGGTCACCAGTGGCAGCCTGGTGACTATGCCAGCACCATAGCCGCGAGTCAACGACAGCTCACCTTGCTGTCGCGCCCGGCCAAAGCCATTCCTAAAGGCACCTATCGCACCTATTTTGCGCCAGCGGCTGTAGGCGACATGATGGATGCGATTATTTGGGGTGGTTTGGGTGAAGCAAGTTTGCGTCAGGGGAATAGCGCCTTTGCCAAGTTAGAGCAAGGTGAGGTTAGCCTTTGCAACCAATTCAGTCTCAGTGAGGATTTTGAGCGCGGCGGGGTGCCGCAGTTTAACCATAATGGAGAAGCTGCACCCGCCTATTTGCCGATTATCCAGCAGGGGAAGTGGGTGACTTCACTGGTGAGTAGCCGCAGCGCTAAGGAATATGGCAAAGCCAGTAATGCAGCCAATGCTGGAGAAGGTATGCGTGCCCCTGTTGTGGCTCCCGGTCAGCTCAGCGAAGCAGATATTCTGTCAGCGCTGGGGACGGGCCTTTATCTTTCTAATTTGCACTATCTCAATTGGAGCGATCTGACGGCGGGGCGAATTACGGGCATGACTCGCTATGCCTGCTTCTGGGTAGAGGAGGGCGAGATTGTGGCACCGATTGAAAATTTGCGGTTTGATGACGATCTTTATCGCTTTTTGGGTGAGGGGCTGTTGGGGCTCACCAATCGTCAAATCTTTTTGCCGTCGGTGGGCACCTACGATCGGCGATCGCTGGGTGGCATGTGGATGCCCGGTATGTTGATAGACCAATTTCGGTATACGCTTTAGCTTGATCTGCTTTAGCGTGATCTGCTTTAGTTTGATCTGCTTTAGTTTGATCTGCTTGGCGTGATCTGCTTTAGTTTGGTCTTTGGTTCAGCTTCGAGCTGGGCTGTTTCCTGGGGCTGTGATCTTCTCGGCCCACTCGTCTTATAGGCCGGTTATTTCCTCGGCCAATTGGTCTCATCTGTTGCCGCATATTTCATGGATTCAGAACAGCGAGTATCTATTTCTTTAAGCGGCGTTTTGGTCGTATTTGCTGCGATCGCCTCCGCGATTATTGGCTGGCAGCTCAGGGGTCTGTTGTTGCTGGTGATGATTTCGGTCGTGCTGGCTTGCTCTATTGCCCCGATTGTGAACTGGGCAGAACAGTACCGGGTCCCCCGCTGGTTGGGCGCGCTGCTCACCTATTTGACGATTATTGCGACGTTGGTGGGGGTGATCTTGCTGATTGGCCCTACGGTGCTCGATCAAATCCAGCTATTGATAGGTCAACTGCCCCTACTGCTGAGAAAAGCTGCTACCCAACTAGAAGCTTGGTTGTTAGTCGTCAACGACACGCGCCCTGACTTTACCTCACAGGTTTTTGATCAGCTTGATGTGCAAGCGATTGCTGCTTGGGCGATTCGCTCCACCCGTGAAATTGCCCTGCGATCGCTCAATGTGACCACAGGCATTTTAGGCACATTGCTGAGCTTGGTACTGGCTGTCTTTATCTCAGGCTACATGCTGGCCGACAGTGACACGCTGAGCAAAAATTTTGTCAGGCTGCTGCCCCAGCCCTGGGATCAAAGGGTCAACGAACAGTTGCCAGAGATCGCCGATAAAATGGGCACTTATATTCGCGGTCGGTTTATCGTCTCGGCTACGCTAGCACTGGCTACCAGCCTAGGACTGAGCTTTTTGGGCCTCAAAGACTTTGCTGTCGGTTTGGGCGCGATCGCCGGGGTCACCAACCTGATTCCTTTTCTCGGCCCCATCTTGGGGGCCATTCCCGCCCTCTTGGTTGCCATTCCCCAAGGCGGCTGGACGGTGTTATGGATTATTTTGCTTTACGCCGTTATTCAAAATATTGAAACCTATCTGCTGGATCCTCTCATTGTCGGCTCTTCTGTCAATGTTCATCCGCTCTATCAACTGCTAGCAGTGCTTGGCGGCGCTCAAGTGCTCGGTATTATTGGTGCCTTGATCGTTCCGCCGTGGGTAGCCGGTGCAGCCGTCCTGCTAGAAAATTTGTACGTACAGCCCAAACTCCGAAAAGAAGCCCCCGAAGCTACTGCTTCAGAGCCAGTGATTGTGCATTAGGCCAATATTTGACCAATTCATGACAAAAAGCTGGTATAAAGAATTGCCTGAACCCGCACAAACTTGCGATAAACCTACGCCTTGAAAATTGCACATCACCCGTTCAATCAGTACACTCACTGAGGCAATGTGATTCATTGACGTCAGATGCCTTCGTGCCCTAAAGAGCCAGTTAACACTATCTGTATCAATGGTTTCACTGAGATTTCCGCTGAGATTTCCACTGAGGCTTCACTGAGGTTTCACTAAGGTTTTCACTGAGGTTTCACTGAGGTTTCCACTGAGGGTTTTACTGAGGTGGCTAAAGCGGTAAATTCTCAGATCCTGCCAGATAGCCTTTGAGAGCCCTGCTTACAGAGCCTGATTGAGCCGTATTTACTGTATTTGCTGTATTTACTTTTGAGAGCCGTCATTCACATCGTAACGTTATGAGCATTGCTTTAACCCTTGGCGTAGCAGTGGTCGCTCTAGTGTTATTCACGATGGAATGGTTTCCTGCAGACATCACAGCACTAAGCGTCATGGTGGCGCTGATTTTACTAAAGCAGGTCACCCCGCAAGAAGGCATTGCCGGTTTTAGTAATCCTGCGACCATTACTGTGATGGCAATGTTTGTACTCAGTGCAGGGGTTGCCCGCACCGGCGTATTGCAAAATGCCAGTGGCTGGCTGATTCAATGGGGTGGTAAACGGCTCAGTCGGCAAATTATGACCCTAGGACTGATTGTCGGCCCGATGTCAGCGTTGATTAATAACACTGCGATAGTGTCTGTTTTTCTCCCGATTGTTGAAGACTTTTGTCAGCAGCACCGCATGTCTCCTTCTAAGCTGCTCATGCCCTTGTCGTTTGCGACGATTTTGGGCGGCATGATGACCGTGATTGGTACGTCAACGAGTGTCTTAGCCAGTGGGCTATCTGCTGACTTGGGTCTAGGTGAGTTTTCGCTCTTTCAGTTCAGTGCCTTAGGTCTGATTACCTTTGCTGTCGGTCTGGCCTATCTTTCGCTGGTCGCACCTCGACTGTTGCCTAACCGTAAAGTGGATGATCGCGGTCTCAGCCAAAAGTACGGCATGAAAGAATATGTCAGTGAGCTGGTGATCACGCCGCGCTCTAGCTTGGTGGGTCAGACTTTAAAGAGTAGCCAATTGCAGCGACGGTTTGATGTAGACGTGCTAGAGCTGCTGCGCAACAATACCCATTTTCCCCAACCTTTTGCCGATAAAACGTTGGCTGCTGGTGATATTTTGCTGGCTAGAGGCGGCAAGCAAGATCTGCTGAAAATTCGCGAGAGTGAAGGGCTAGAGATATTGCCCGATGTACAGTTTGGCCAAAAATCTTGGCAGGCAGATATGGGAGAGGAAGAGGGGATTGCTGAAGCGCTGGTGATTTCTAACTCCAATATGATTGGCTCGACCCTTAAAGATATGCGCTTTCGGCAGCGATACAACGTCACGGTACTGGCCATCAGGCGAGGCCAGGAGTTATTGCGCGATCGCATGGGAAAAGTGCCCCTCCGATTTGGTGATTTGCTGCTTGTGCAAGGCCCTAAACAAAGCCTGGTGGGTATTCAAACCAGCCGTGACCTGCTGCTGCTAGAACAGCGCGATTTAGAAACCCTGCGCAGCGGCAAAGCGAGCTTAGCATTGGCCATCGGCTTAGCTGTGGTGATCGTGGCGGCCATCACCGATTATCCAATTTTAGTGTCTGCGCTAGCGGGCGTTGTGGTGATGGTTCTGACGGGCTGCTTAAAACCGGGCGAACTGTATCAAGCAGTCCGCTGGGATGTGATATTTTTATTGGCCTGTCTCATTCCACTGGGCACCGCCATGCAAAACTCTGGCGCAACGGAGTGGTTAGCCGCTCAGCTCACCCAGTTAGGCGGTGATCTTTCTGGCTACTGGCTGCTCACTTTTGTCTATATCCTGACCATGCTGTTAACGGCTGTATTATCCAACAATGCCTCGGTAATTTTGCTCTTGCCAATCGGTGCTCAAGTCGCTAGCACCATTGGCATTAGCCCCCTGAGTGTGGTGTTTGTGATTACCTTTGCGGCCTCCAACAGCTTTATGACACCCATCGGCTATCAGACCAATACCATGGTGTATGCTGCTGGCGGCTACCGTTTCCTTGACTTT
Organism: Phormidesmis sp. RL_2_1; assembly: GCA_012033015.1. Lineage (GTDB taxonomy): Bacteria > Cyanobacteriota > Cyanobacteriia > Phormidesmidales > Phormidesmidaceae > Phormidesmis. Next base: position 168 of record JAAUPS010000078.1, on the reverse strand, counting down.
TTAAGGGTCGGCGGCCCCTTGAGCCTGATTATGGCGATTATCACGCCGCCGCTAGCGATTTGGCTTTACGGCCTATAAATGATGGCTAATAAACAATGGCTGATAAACAGATGATGGCTTAAACAGATGATGGCTGAAAAATTGCGGCCTATAACCTGCGGGCCCGCC
>JAAUPS010000077.1 GCA_012033015.1 Phormidesmis sp. RL_2_1 | reverse complement strand
TGGATGGGTTTTAATATCGGCAAAGCTTCGGTGTTGGCGGGCTTCATCTAGGGCATCAATGGCATTGGCCAGAATGTTCATAAACACTTGGTTTAGTTGCCCAGGGAAGCAGTCAATCTCAGGCAGGTTGCCATAATCCGTCTTTACCTCAATCGCAGGCCTTTGTTCATTAGCTTTCAGACGGTGGCGCAGGATCAACACCGTGCTATCAATCCCGTCATGCAGATTGAAAGGCTGTTTTGTATCGGTATCAGCCCGAGAGAATGTCCGTAAACTTTTGCTGATAGACTTGATGCGATCGCGCTATCTTTCATCGCACGAATCAGCTTGGGTAGATCGGTGCGAACGTAATCTAGATTAACCTCCTCTAATTCGTCTTCAATGGCTGAACCGGGCTCAGGAAATTGCTCTGCATAGCGATCTAGCAAGCCCAGTAGGTCGTTTATATAACTTTGGGTTGCCCCCACATTGCCCAGAATACAGCCCACAGGATTGTTAATCTCATGGGCCACCCCGGCGACCAAGCCGCCCAGCGCTGTCATTTTTTCATTTTGGATGAGCCAGAGCTGCGACTGCCTTAACTCTTCGAGTGTATTCTGTAATTCGGCTGTACGATGCTTAACTTGATCTTCGAGCCGCGCTGTTAAAATCCGAAGACTCAGGTGCGTTTGCACCCGAGCCAAGAGTTCTGCCTCTCGAAAGGGCTTAGTAACATAGTCAACAGCACCTAGAGAAAATCCTTTAACAATGCTCTCAGTATTGGATAGTGCGGTCAGAAAAATGATGGGTATCGAGCTTAGGTTTGGATCAGATTTAATTTTTTTGCAGGCCTCGAACCCATCCATACAGGGCATTTGGATGTCCAGTAAAATCAGATCAGGGAGTCGATGTTGGAGTTGTTTGAGCGCCCGTTCACCGTTGGTTGCGATCGCAACCCGATAACCCGCCACAGACAAGACCTCAGAAACAACTTCCAGGTTTGCAGGCATATCGTCCACCACTAAAATTTCCGCCTTAGCCTGCATGGGCAGCTCCCGAATCTAGATAGGATTGCAAACGACTTTCAATTTCTTCCACCTGAAACTGCCTAGCCAGTTGGATGATCGATTCACCAAAGGCCACATAGGCTGAGTCCTCTGCCATCAGTTGCTCTAGCTGTTCTCGTAGCTCTGGAATGTGGCCGTCCTGAGTCAGCTTCAACAGTTTTTCCAAGGTTAGAGTAGGCGGAAGAGTGAATGGCCTTGAATCCGATGAGTCACCCTCATCGCTCGCTGTTTCATAAACCCATTCGATAGGCAGACAGTCGTTGATTAGCTGGAACAGAATTTGGGCATCTACGGGTTTAGGTAAGAAATGATCGCCCCCCTGATCCAAAGAACGCTGCTGGTCAGCTAGGGAAACAGAGGCAGACGACACAATCACCTTGAGGTACTTGAAATCGGCCTGGCTCCGAACTTGACTCAAAAACTCAAACCCATCCATCACAGGCATTGCCAAGTCTGTGATAACTAAATCAGGCTGAGTCATTTCTAGCTTCTCCAAGCCTTCCTGGCCATTCTCAGCTTCAAGGACTTTAAAGCCAAGGGGCTCTAAAAGATTTAAAATAATGGCTCTATTTTCCCATCGATCATCCACGACCAAGATAGAATAGTCTTGGTCGCCCTCATAGCCAATGATGAAATCGCTGCCAGCCATGGCATTGCGTTGCACCCAGTCATCGACTAGCAGTAAGTCAACACTAAAGGAGAACTCGCTGCCCTTCCCTAATTGAGTGTTCACTTCAATGGTACCGCCCATCAGTTGAACAATCCGCTGGCTAATGGCAAGACCTAACCCAGTTCCTTCCGATTGCTTCTTCTGATCGCCGACTTGCTCAAAGGCTTCAAACAGTTTGGTTAGATGATTTTCTGCAATGCCTACGCCAGTATCAATAACTTGAAAGAGCAGAGAGGCTTGGGTATCAGATTTCTCCAACACATCTACCCGTAATGTAACAGAACCGGCATCGGTAAACTTAATAGCATTGCCTAATAGATTGATCAACACTTGCCGCAAGCGCTTTTCATCGGCTTCAATGCCTTCCGGCAAGCGGGAACTGGGTTGGTAGATGAAATCAATACCCTTTTGATCCGCTTTAATTTTGCACATTTCCACTACACTTTGAAGTAGTGCCGGTAAATGCAGCCCAACGGGTACCAATTCCAACTTACGAGCCTCAATCTTAGACAGGTCCAAGACATCGTTAATGAGCGTCAGCAAGTGTGAGCCACATTGATGGATGATATTGACACCATCCCGCTCCTTATTAGGCAGTACTTTTGAACGTCCTAAGATTTGGGCATAACCTAAAATTCCATTGAGAGGAGTGCGTAATTCATGGCTCATATTAGCTAAGAAATCGCTTTTAGCTTGGTTAGCTTTATCTGCGGTTTCTTTAGCCTCTTGGAGGTCAGCCGTACGCTCTTTTACCCTGCGTTCCAACGCTTCGTTGCTTTTTTCGAGGGCAACAAAGGAATCTTGTAGTTGTTGGGCCATACGATTAAATGCCTGTCCTAGGACGCCCAATTCATTGTTACCAGAAACGTCTACTCTTTGATTGAGATTACCACTTGCGATTGATTCAGAAGCACGACTCAACCTTAGAATGGGTTTAGTGATCCATTTTGAAGTATAAGATCCGACAACAATTGAAAGGAGCAAAGTGCCTAAGCAGAGCAATACTGTTGTCCGAGTATTGGCATTAATCTGTGCCATGAAATCTGATTCTGGCAGCGTCACAACAATTAGCCAGTCCAGCCCTTCCTCATCTTGAAAGGGTAATGCTTGAAGGAAATGTCGTTCGCCATCCAGCGTCCATTCCAAGACTTGACTGCTATCGACCTTGCTCAGATCATTGAATGCCCCTGCCAACTGTTCTGCACTCGCTTTAATCAGAGGGTCATCACTTTCCGTCGCCTGAAGACGAACTGATTCTTGGCTGTCTTCATCCAAATAAGCCAGTTGTTGGTCTGTTGACGTGGCGATCATCAGCCCGGACTTTTCAATAATGAAAACTTCTCCGGTTTTTCCCACCTCTAACGTTTTTAAGAATTCACTAATTTCGGCAAGTACAATTTCCGTTGCCAAGACACCGAGTAAATTGCCATCTTCGCTATAGATCGGATGAGCATGGGGAAGCGCTAGAGCATCAGGTCGTCCAAAAAAAGCATAGGCGTCATACCAGATAGGGTGCCCCTTCTCTTTCGCACTGATGTACCAAGGGCGAGTGCGCACATCATAGTTCGGGTAAGAATCTAATAATTCGCCTTGAACCCCTGCATCACTGAGAGCATAGACATTATAAGGTTCCACTCCTGCGGCGAAATCATTAAATTTATCGGTCTTCTCCATCACCAGTGAACCATCTAGCTTACGGCCCGGTGCAGTAATTGCCCCTTTTGTATTGCCCATGAACACATAGCTGACTGATTCAAATGCTTTGACTTGCGAGAGAAAAAAGTCTTCTATTCCTTTTGCATCATCAATTGTGAGTAACCCAGTTTCAAATGCGTTGGCATTAATTTGATTGATTAATGGAGGAATATCTAGGTAAGAGTTGAGTTTTTGGTGAACTTTGGAAGCCACAGAGCTTTGGAGCTGCATAGCCAGATCATCGACTGCATTTCTAGCATTCCTAAAAGAGAGATAGCCCACTAAGCTTACTGACGCGACAACTTGCACCACAAATGGGATAACAAAGATAAGTCTTAATGGCGTGTTAGCGTTATTTAGCCGCCCGAGTTGCTTGGAGACGAACATTCTTTTAGCGATCCAATCAAAGGTTATATTCAGTATTGCCCATCGTATTGAAGGGGCTAACGTGTCCCTTTATCTAAATGTGAAATTAGGATAAACTAGGCACCTTGACTGGCGATTGAGTGGAAACCTGAGCCCTATGGCAATAACTCCTATGGCAATCGCTTAAGTCTAGTTGTAACGACTCAACTTACTATTCGAGTGGCAACTGGATGCAAAACTCGGCCTGGTTCAAAATAGGGTGACACTTTAGCCCGATCAGCGTGTCTAAACCTCGGTCGTCATCTTCCCTCGCGATGGCAAAGCCACTCCTTCGGAGTATCGCTCTCATGAGTCCAGCCATTTCTGTCGCTGCCAATCTATCCTCTACTACTCGTAAAGAAATCGGCATCGAAGCCCTCGCACGCACCACACTGATCAGCCACCTAGCAGACAAGCATCAGGTCAGTCGAAAATTCGTCTACCAGCAAAGCAATCATTTGCAATCAACTATTGCTTTGCCGTTCTCTCTAATCCTAGCTGAATGAGTTTGTCTATGAGCTCAGGGAAGGCAACGCCGGAGGCTGCCCACATCATGGGGTACATGCTGGTGGCAGTAAAGCCGGGCATAGTGTTGATTTCGTTGATCAAGATTTCGCCAGACGCTTCAATGTAGAAGAAGTCTACGCGGGAGATGCCTGCAGCGTCGATGGCTTTGAAGGCGGTGAGGGCCATTTCTTGAATGCGATCGCGCACCTCATCTGGCACAGGTGAGGGAATCAGTAGCGCCGCGCCGCCTTCACTGTACTTGGTGTCATAGTCATAAAAGTCAGTGCTGAACTTGGTTTCACCGAGCACTGACGCTTTGGGATGGTCATTGCCGAGAATGGAGCACTCGATCTCACGGGCGACGACACCTGCTTCGACAATCACCCGGCGATCGTAGCTGGCGGCGTTGTCTAATGCGGCTTCTAGCTCCTTGCGGTTAGTCGCCTTCGTAATCCCGACCGATGAACCTAAGTTGGCAGGCTTGACAAAGCAGGGATAGCCGAGCTGCGCTTCAATATCGTCACATCGTTTTGGAAAAACGCAGGGATTGGAATAAATTTCCGCGCGGGATATACCGCAATATTTCACTTGAGGCAGACCTGCTCGGGCAAAGGCACTTTTCATCGCCAGTTTGTCCATTCCTAGGGCGGAGCCTAAAACCCCGCAGCCTACGTAAGGCATTTGCAGTACCTCAAGCAAGCCTTGTATGGTGCCGTCTTCTCCGTTGGGGCCGTGCAAAACCGGAAACCAAATATCGATGGTGCCGAGTTTGGCTAAGTTCGGTAGGCGTTGGGCCAATTGTTCGGCCTCTGTGAGTTCAGCTTGCTCAGCTCCATCGCTATGGTCACCGGCTAGGGGCTGACCTGCGCTGAGCACCTGCTGGGCGAGTTCACCGGTGATCCAGCCGCCGTCTTTGCGAATGTAAGTGGGGACAACTTCGTATTTGGTTTGATTAGTGCCTGTGGACAGCGCCTGGGCGATCGCACCGGCTGAGCGAATAGACACCTCATGTTCACCCGAACGTCCCCCAAACAGCAAACCCACCCGCATAGCCATAGCTTTTTGCCCCATGTGTCGTCATTACCCTAGGCGATAGCCTATCACGGCTCAGAGCCCTGTAGAAAAGCTCACTCAATGAATAAAAACGAACCAAAAGGGGATAAAAAATAAGAAAAAAAAACGCCCTCAATTCATCAGAAACTGAGAATTGAGGCGTTTTATCAGGGTGCATCTACCACCTATTACTTCTGTTGAGATGGCATGAATCCGGGCAAAAATATAGTGTTTTTCCGGATGCATTCGAGCAACGCGAGTCGCTTGGCCTGTTGCTATATAAAACTTTCAGCCTGAGAACTGTACCTCAGCTAAGCGATCAAAGCTCAAGCGACCAAAGCTATATAGACGCCGAGTGTCAATGCCGAATGTAAAAACTGTCTTGGGTTAAACCAACTCGGTAAAACTTTCACGTCATAATAAGCCGATGAATTGTTTACGCGGGATATTAGCGCTGTGAAATATTTCTTTTTGGCCGACAGTTGGACAACCGGTAGGGTCTGGGAGTTTGGCGGGCTATGGAACGAGCAAGCTAGACGTCGGCGTCCCTATCTGCAAAAGCAGTCGCTATGTATTCAAGAAGACGAAGAAGTGCTTTGTCTATATGAGGTAGAAGATGCCATTTTGATGGTTGAAGTCGTGCCAAAATCAGTGACCCCTACGGATACTGACCAAACGACCATTGGACAAGTGGTACTTAAGCGCTTGCTCTCAGCCGAACAGACGATTGAGCGCCTGTGTCAGGAACAAACTATTTTGAACTTGTCTTTTCAGGCAGCGACCCCAGCAGATGATCCATCTGCTGGATCAGACACAACGACTACAGCTCAAACAAGCGCGCCAACCATGACTACGGCGCAGCGTCTGTAATGTTAACTGCTCGCTCAATCGCGGCTAGGGCCCGGTTGTAGTTCAAAATAGCGGTCACGTTATTCACTTCCGCTTGAGTGAGTTCACTTTGGGCTGTGAGGACTTCTAGCTGGGTTCCTACACCAGCTTGTAGTCTGAGGTTGGCTAGCTCGAGTGCTTCTTGAGCCTGGGCGACAGCGACGCGCGAGGTGGCTATATTTTCTTGGTTGGTCTGTAGGTTAAAAAAGGCTTGCTCGACGCCAAATCGGACTTGATCGAGGATTTCGCTAAACCCTTCTTCCGCGATCGCCCCTACAATTTCTTGCTGTCTGGCCCTGGCGCGGGCCGCCCCCCCTTCGTACAGCGTTAGGCTAAACTGCGCGCCAATTGAGGAGCTATCTTGGAAGTCATCTGCAAAAGCACTGCCACCTGAGAGTGTTTGCTGAACGCCATAGTTGGCAAATAAACTCACTTGAGGACGCAAGGGAGCTAATGCGATCTGACGCTGCTGTTCACTGATATCGGCTTGGAGTAACTGTTGCTCTAGCTCAGCGCGATTTTGAAAGGCCAGCACAATGCTCTCTTCTAAGGTGAGTGGCCAGTTGTCAGCGACGGCTACAGGTGTGGTTTCTATTCCTGCTGTGGGCGGTAAGTTTAACAACCGAGCAATATCTCGGCGGGCAATACGCTGGTTCCCTTGAGACTGAATCAGCGACTGTCTGGCATTGGCAAATTGTACTTCTGCTCTGAGGACATCAAAACGAGTGCCTACGCCTACTTCCTGACGCAGGGTCGTATCGCGCAGGTTCCGTTCGGCCTCGTTGACAAACGATTGGTTAATCCGAATTTGCTCACCAGCTTCTTGCAATGCGTAGTAGGCATTGGCTGTATCTAACCGAATTTGTGCCTGTTGGTTTTCGACGTCTAAAGCGCTGACCTGTTGCTGTAATTCTGCTGCTCGAATCGAGGCTGCCCGCGAACCCCCTGTCAGCAGGTTGTAGCTGACCTGCAAATCGCCGCCTAAGGTTGTGGTATCGCCGCTGCCAGCAAAGCTATTGCCGCTTTGAGAATTGGTCAAATCAGCATTGAGCGAAACGGTCGGTAGTCGAGCAGCATTGGCTTCATCTAGTACGGCTTGCGCTTGCTCTAAGGTGAGTAATGCCGATTGCAGGCTGGGACTGTTCCGATAAGCCAACTCTATAGCTTGTTCTAGTGTGATCTCACGCGTTTGATCAAGCTCTACTTCCTCGGGGCTAGTGGGAAAGCTCAGCGGATTGGGATCAGCGAACAAAATATCTGGTAGATCACCAATCTCGGGTTCGGCAGTAGGCAAGGTAGGGGTCTCAGGGGGCGTTTCCATCAGCGCTGGTGCTTCTGGTGCTTCTGGTGTTTCTTGGGTCGGATCTGGTTCAGTCGGATTTGGTTCAGTCGGGGCTGGTTCAGTCGGGGCTGGTTCAGTCGGGGCTGGAGAGTCTAATGTCGGTAGAGTGTTGCCGTCAGAGTCTTGGTCTTGCTTTTGGGCCTGACTCAGCAAGGGTATGGTTTCTGCGCTGTGCTGCGTGGCTGGCTGTGTCTGCCATGGGCTGGTGTCAGCAAAACGCGGTGGTGCTCCACTTGCGATCGCCACAGGTGCGAGTGATTTTGCCTGGGGTGATGATGCTCTGACCGATGCGCGTAATGCGGCGCTGGGCTCACCTTGCGCGCCTGCGAGGAGGGCTTGGAGATTTGCCTGCGGTTCACGTGGCGCTTCTACTGCCATCGCTGCCTGCGATCGCAAAGACATCGAACCGCTCACCGTTAGTAGCAGAAACGCAGCAGATTGGATATATCGCATAGGGCTGATGACTTCGACTTCAATGGATTTTAAGGCAATGGTTTGGACGAAATGTGGGAAGCAGCTACACAGGTAAACTCTTGAGCGCCCGCCATAGGCCAAGCAAGTGAAAGACAAGCAGATGACATAGGACGTGGCGATCACGCTGGCAAGTACATATCAAGTACATATCAAGTACATATCCAAGTACATATACAGCGACTGGCCGCCATATCAGTGTTGCAATCAGGATGATAGGCTTTAGCTGCCCTGATGACGATACGCCCCCGATTACCATACGATAGATGGCTGCCGAACGGGGGTGTTTTCCCTAGCTTTCTGGCCATTAAACTAGTTTTCTGCCCATTAGAGAAAGATGATGCTAGCAGCTCAAGATGATGCTAGAAGCTTAAATGATGATGCTAGAAGGATGATGCGGGAGATAGGTGCGGGCCGGTACAGGCTGCTATCAAAGCTGTGAGATCTTCTATGGATAGTACTAAACAGTTTAGTCTGCTTGCAAGCTGTGCGACGGACATGTCGTCTAAAAGTAGGTTTCCTCTGGGTGCTGGCTGTCGCTTTGTTTGAGCATGAGCGCAGGCAGCAAAAGCCCATCGCCAATTTCTACCTCTGCAAGCTGAGTTGCAATGTCTTGACCGGTGAGTAGACCGGTTACGGTAATGTCTTGTCCCCAATAGTGGCTATTAATAGGTGTGAGGTTGACGGTGAGTCCGTCAATTTGATTCAGCCGCAGGGCTAAAGGCGCAAACGCTTGCTCTACCGCATTGCCTACAACCCAGGTCAAGGTTCGAGGCGGCGATACTTGGGAGGGCAAGGTCGGTGCGATCGCGTCAAATTCTTTTAAAAACAAGCGAATCGATCCTACGCCATTGCCGATTTGGGGATAGTTTTCATAATGGCTTTCTGGCGGTAGCGGTTGGCGGCCAATTAAGAACCATTCATCGGCTAGCCATGCAAAGGTGGTGCCAAGCTGGCGGGTAAATTCTGCCTGAAGGGCCTGGACTTGGGCAATGACTTCTTGCGCTTTGGCGGTGGTCACCGGCACTAGCTCATCTTGCTCTGGGCGAAAACGAGTCAACCCTACAGGGACTACCGCAGCGGAGGCTACGGCGGGGACATCTCCGGTGTGAAAACTGGCTAAGTCTTGCAGGGTTTGCACTAAGTGGGAGCCGTCGTTAATCCCAGGACACACTACGACTTGGGCGTGCACTTGCAAACGGTGCGATTGGAACCAGGCGAGGTGCTCTAAGATTTTGGCGGCCCGCTCGTTTTTGAGTAGGCGCGATCGCACCTCGCCTTCAGTGGCGTGCACCGACACATACAAAGGCGACAGTCGCAGCCGTGCAATCCGCTCCCATTCCGCCGGAGGAATATTCGTTAGCGTCAGGTAGCTACCGTACAAAAAGCTCAAACGGTAGTCATCATCTTTGAGATATAGCGTTTCTCGCTTACCCGGCGGCTGCTGATCGATAAAGCAAAACGGGCAGCGGTTAACGCACTGAATCAGGCCGTCAAACAAAGCCGTCTCAAATGCTAGACCTAGCTCTTCGTCATAGTCTTTTTCGATTTCGAGGCGGTGGGCTACCCCTTTGGCATCGAGTACTTCGAGATCTAATTGGTCATCTGCGCACAAAAAGCGGTAGTCAATTAAATCACGGGGCCGTTGGCCATTAATGGCCACAAGTCGATCGCCTGCTGCAAAGCCAATTTCTTCAGCGATGGAGCCCGGTTCGACGCTGGTGATCAGCGCCGGGGAAATGGTAGTGGTTTTTGAAGCTGGCATCATGGCGCAGACAAATCACAGGTGGCATCTTTTACGGTGCCATTTTTTACGGCAGTATCTTTTAGAGTAACGCGCTTCACCCTAAACTTTCTGGCCTAAACCTGACCCAAATCCGATTGAGCAGAATCTGAGCAATCTAGAGATTTTATTATCTAGATATTTTCTAGTTTGCCAAGCGCGATCGCTATCAAAAGCACCACGCCAAACGCCAAGCGATACCAGACAAAGACCCAAGTACTGTGCCGCTTGAGAAATTCTATCAGCCATGCGATCGCCAAATACGAAGACACCACTGCTGCCAGCAGCCCACCAACTAGGGGAACAAGCCCCACTTCACTATTGGCCCCAAACATATCAGGCAACGACACAAGCCCTGCCAGCGTGATAGTAATCGTGCCAAGCAAAAACGAAAACCGGGCGGCAGTCTCCCGCTTGAGCCCTAAAAATAGGCCCGCCGTGAGAGTCGAGCCCGAACGTGACACCCCCGGTACAATCGCTAGCGCCTGAGCCAAACCCACCCCAATACCGTCGCGGAGCCCCAGTTTGGAAAAATCACGCTGGCGGCTGCCGACCAATTCAGCGATTCCCAAAAGCAAAGCCATGACGATCGATGTGATAGCGATCGCTGCTGTAGAGCGCACAATAGAATTATCGTAACCAGGGAAAAACGCCTTGATCAGCAAGCCCACCATCACAGCCGGTACGGTGCCTAAGATGATCCCTAGCCCTAAGCGAAAGTCAGCAGTTTGAAAATTTTGCTTCAGCGCCGCTCGTAAAAAATGGGTCGTCACCGATGAAAGATCGTCCCAAAAATACCAAAAAATAGCAGCAATACTCCCCAGTTGAATAACCGCCGTAAACGATACGCCTGGATCACCCCAGCCCAGCAGCACCGGCACTACCTTGACATGGGCCGTACTGCTAATCGGCAAAACTCAGTCAGCCCCTGCACAATGCCCATCACAATCGCGTGCCACAGCGTAATAGACGGTGTGGTGGTCTGGGCAATAGCCTGTCCAGCCAGCAGAAGCGGATCGACCTTCGCCATGACTTGTGTTAACTCGCCTGTTAACTCGCCAGCCATGAGCAGCACCCATTGACCCGTCATTTCAAACATAAATACTGTCCAACGTCATTGCGTAAATAGTGGATTGATCAATTGATCAGTAGTGGATTGATCAGTAGTGGATTGAGTCAGTTGATTGAGTCAGTTGATTGAAGTAGGTGATTGAATCAACTGATTGATCGACATTTTCTCACCGCAGCCTCAGAAACCTGCTCGCAAATGCCTCTACATCCATACCATTGTCGATATCCCGATCAAGCCTAGAATTTGATGAGCCTACAATTTGATGAGCCTACAATTGTAAAGAGGATATTAAAATAACGGGCGAATGCCACTCAGCGAGTCTTAAACTCAGGGCAACTTCAAAAAGCAAATTTCAAGCTAATCCTTAATAAGCCCCTCATGCAAGCCCTTTCCTATCCATCGGAATCCATGCTTTTCATCGACTGAGCAAAACAGTCGATATTTAACTGGTCATTATTACTGGCCATAGTAATAATGACCAGTATTATGGATAGGCCGCCACGTTGCTGAATTCAGCTATTGTAAAGCGTGCTATGTTAAGAATGGTTAATCCATCTCAGAAAAGCCTTGCAAGTTCTTAAGAAACCCGCGCCACATTTCAAGGATCTCAAGACTTTGCGAAGCCCCCATTCAATTGTCTCAGCCGTTGCTTCGGGCGATAGCTCGTCTGGTTCGTCTGCCATTCTCAGTGCTGGTGTGCAACTGCGCAAAAAGTATTTTGCGATGATGCATCTGGCTGAGAACTCTCAAGCTAATCGTCATCGGGCTTTTGTCGCTGCAGCCCTGCTGGTGGCAGTTCCCGTGTTTATTCAAGCGCCGCTGGTGAGGCTCGCTCCTACTATCAGTTTGGCCATCACCGCTTTTTGGCTATGGCTGGGCTATCGATGGATAAAGCAGCCCAATCTTCATCTATGGGGAGACTTGCTAGTTGGCTTTAGTTGGACTTGGCTGGCTGGCTCTGTCTATTGGGGATGGTTTCGGACAAATCCCTACATCCATTTGCCCCTCGAAGCGATTAGTTTGCCTATTGTGTTGGTGCTGATGTTTTATGGCAAAGCTAAAATCGGTAACTATTTTTATCTGGGTTCTTTGCTCGGTACCGCCATTACCGACGTGTACTTTTACTGTGTCGGATTAATTCCCTACTGGCGGCAGCTCATGCTCAGTCCGGATAGGGCGAGCCCTATTCTCCACAGCGCCCTACTGCGTATGGAAACCTACGAGGGTGTTGGCTACGCCATTGTGCTCTTATCACTTTTGATTATGTTGGGTACTATTCCTATGCGTGCTAGCAGTACCAAATGGTGGGCCTTTAGTGGGGCTATCTTAAGCACCATTTTGGTCGATAGTCTGTTTTTGGTGGCGGCTATCTTAGCTTGATGTGCTCATCGCAGCATGGCCATGGGGATGACTCATTTTTTGCCGGAAATGCTAGCATTTTGGCGTATTGAGTATTGGCCTATTGACCGGCACAATACGCGATGTGAAGCGCTAGCGGTCAATAGAGTAGTTAGGATTACTCAGTAGAATTACGTTGGTGTCAACGTGGGGTATGACTATAGGCTATTGCCATTGCTCTCGGCTAATGGGCAGGGTTGCATGGGTGTGATTTGATGGCTGGGTTAATCACCATTGGGTGTGCTGGCAAAATTACATAAATTCTGATTAATTTTCTGATTAATTTCCTGAGAACTGTGGCAACTTCTGAGAACACCCCAAAACTTGGCCCTCATTTGGTGCTCAAAGCAGAAGGCGGTAAGCTACGCTGGCCCTTGGCTGGAAATAACTGCTGGACAGTTGGCCGCAGTGATGACAATAGTTTTGTCTTGTGCGATCGCTGGATCTCTCGCAACCACGCCATGCTACAGCATATGGATACCGGCGAGTACTATCTGATCGATTTGGGCAGCCGCAATGGCTCCTTTCTCAACGGTCGGCGAGTGAGTGTACCGGTAACTTTGCACAATGGTGACGCCATTACCTTTGGTCAAACCCAGCTCAACTTTTATTGCCCCACCTTAGAGCCTGCTGAGGCCGTAGAGTATGGAGATGGCATCAATCTTATGCCAACCGCTACGCTCCATGTCAGACGGTTAATTTCGGTGCTTGTCGTGGATATTCGTGACTACACCATCATGACCCGTCAGTTAGATGAAAAAGTTCTTTCTGAAGCCATTGGCACTTGGTTTCGCTATGCCGGAGAAATTATCGGAGCCCATGGCAGTTGGGTAGACAAGTACATTGGCGATGCAGTCATGGCTGTGTGGATTCACGGCACTCAAGAAGTGACTGGTGAATCAATGCATCAAATCGCTAAAGCTATGAGTGAACTCAATCGGATGACCAGTGAACTCCATGAAGAATTTCCCCTGCCTTTTCCCTTACGTATTGGGGCTGGGTTAAATACTGGCTATGCCATGGTGGGTAATACTGGCAGTGGCGATCACCCTGACTATACGCCGCTAGGGGATACGGTCAATGCCGCTTTCAGATTTGAAAATTCTACCAAACAGCTCGGCCTTGATCTCTCTGTGGGAGAGACGACCTACCAAGCCTTGGCGCAGCTCGGTGCGGGCGAACAAACCTTCAAGCGCTATTCGGTCAATCTTAAGGGTTACGAGCATCCTCTGATTACTCACGGCTGCGCTTTTTCAGATTTGGATAGATTTTTGAATTCTTATCGTCGATAGCGATGATGGTTGAGGCCGCAAGGCCCTATCTACCAAGTCCTCGTGAGCAAGACTTGAGATTAACCCGTGCCCAGATAAAGACATCCATGCCGTTGATAAAATCAAAGCATTGAGCGGGTATAGGGCGTCCCGCAAAAATGATATCCTCAATTAAATATGCTGGACATATGCTTGAGAGTAGATTTAACAAGAGGGTTTGAGTGGATGAAACGAGTCATTAAACAAACGCTGAGTGGCTTCATGGCCATTGGCGCAGCCATCGGAATTTTGATGAGTTCACTGCTACTGGGCGTTGCCCTGCTGGGTGTTCAACCCGTATCAGCAATGGCGCTCAGTGATGTTAGTTTGAAGGTGGCTACGCTGCCTGAAATCACCTTGCTCGCCAATGCTGGCGGTAGAGAGCTGCGTAATTCTGTCGATGATAAGCTAGCGACAGAGTACGGTAATAAAATTGATGTCAATAACACTAACATTGCGTCTTTTAGAAAGTTCCGTGGCCTCTATCCCACCATTGCCGGTAAGGTCGTTGCCAATGCGCCCTATGACGAGATTGAAGATATCTTTGAAATTCCTGGGTTGAGCCAAATTGAGAAAGATCGCCTAAAGCAAAATATTGATATTTTCACGATTTCACCGCCTGATCCGGCCTTGGTGGAAGGTGCTGATCGCTTCAACAATGGTGTTTATAAGTAGTCTCTGTAAGTAGTCTCTGTAAAAGCAGTGGCTTTGAAAGCCTGGCATCAGTTAAACCTGGCATCAGTTAAACCTGACATCAGTTAAAACATGTGGGTTGAGAGTGCTGCTTGAAGGACTTTCGCTTTGGGTTTGAGCGATGAAAAGGTAGAGATAAGCAAAGTGCCTCCGGCGAACCCATTAGCCGGAGGTATTCTTTTTGAGTGGATTACTCACTTGGCGTGGCTTTTTTTATCCTGAGCGGTGAGACCCTGCGTCGCTTGGCGGCGCTAAGGAATGCTCACCAAGACAGCGGTGAGACCCTGCGTCGTCGCACGGCGCTAAGGAATGCTCACCAAGACAAGGAATGCTCACCAAGACAAAGTAAGAATGTATCCTTACTGTGCTATAGGGCATCAAGCAATTCTACGGCGCTCTTTCTCATCTTTCAGTTGTGACTTTTTACCTGCTCTGATATTTGCCCTTATTTATTGACAGGAGCGTTTTTTGTTGGATTCTGCTTCTTTTCCAACCCATTCAAACCGTTCTTTGTCTGTTCCTCAAGACCACTCTGAAGGCTTTGATGTCTTAGTGATTGGTGGCGGTGCGGCAGGTCTCTATTCGGCCCTTTGTTTGCCAGACCATCTGCAGGTGGCCTTGATCACGAAGGACAATCTGATGGTGTCGGCGAGCGATTGGGCCCAAGGGGGAATTGCGGCCGCGATCGCACCGGATGATTCTGCTGTACTGCACATTGCCGACACCCTGCAGGCGGGCGTGGGGCTGTGCGAACCAGACGCCGTTAAGCTTTTGGTAGAAGACGCACGTCCTTGCATAGAGGCTTTGGTCGATTTGGGGGTTGCCTTTGATCGATCAGGCGAGCAGTTGGCCATGACATTAGAAGCAGCTCACTCACGTAAGCGGGTGCTTCACGCAGCAGATACCACTGGTCATGCCATTGTTTCAACCTTAGCGCTGCAGGTCTTGAAACGAGACAACATTCAGGTCTTTAATCAAACCTTTGCTATAGATTTGTGGATAGACGCATCTGGCTGTAAAGGGGTTTGTTTATCCCAGTGCGTGCCTGACGATGATCCTTTGGCTCGCCCTCAGATTCGGTGGGTTCCCGCTCGCGCCGTGGTACTCGCGACAGGGGGTGGCGCTCAGGTCTTTTCACAAACGACCAATCCAGCCGCTAGCACAGGCGATGGTGTGGCCATGGCATGGCGAGCGGGGGCCCAACTCCGGGACTTGGAGTTTTTTCAGTTTCACCCTACGGCGCTGAGCCAACCGGGAGCGCCCCGATTTTTGATCAGTGAAGCGGTGCGAGGTGAAGGTGCCTACTTGCGAGATAGCAAAGGTCGTCGCTTTGCCTTTGACTATCATCTAGAGGGTGAGTTGGCCCCCAGAGATGTGGTCAGTCGAGCAATATTTAGTCATTTACAAACGGATGAATCCCCAGCCGATAAAGTGTGGTTAGATCTTGCTCCAATTGAGCCGGAACGCATTCGCTATCGGTTTCCGAATATTGTTCGCGTCTGTAAGCATTGGGGCATTGATGTTTTTCATCAGCCGATTCCTGTTTCGCCAGCGGCTCACTACTGGATGGGCGGTATCATCTGCAATCTCAATAGCCAGACCAGTATTCCTTACCTATATGCGGTGGGTGAAAATGCCAGCACAGGTGTGCACGGTGCCAATCGGTTGGCCAGTAATTCTTTGCTGGAGTGTTTGGTGTACGGCGCTCAGCTTAAGCACATTCAGCTTGCGCCTGAGTTAGCTACCTTACCGTCTGGTGTCTGCCACGAGGAATTGCTCACAGATGACTGGCTAAACCTGCTGAAGCATTGGCGCATTCAATTGCCCCAGCTCATTTGGCACAGTGCGGGCATTTGCCGGGAGCAGGGGTTGATGGATACGGCATTAGCCCAGGTGATGCAGTGGCAAGCAGAATTTGATCATCTCTCTATCAGCCGAGCGCTACAGCTCTTGCCTGGTGAGCAAGTCAAGCTACCAGCGACCGTCACAGCAAGTGACGTGAGATTATGGGGTGAGATGAGAAATTTATTGACGATCGCAGCCCTCATTCTCAAAAGCGCTGCCTTTCGCACCGAGAGCCGAGGCGGCCACTACCGCAGTGATTATCCGACTGCTCAGCCTCAATGGCTCAGTCATACAGTCATCACAGGGGCTGCTATTCAAGCCGTGGCGCTACCGACCCAAGACTTGCATCAGCACAGAGAATCTTGAGCAGTTCCAGTTGTCAAGGTGCGAGCTGATCAGTCCTTTTTCATTGAGCTTGAGT
The DNA here is from genome assembly GCA_012033015.1 of Phormidesmis sp. RL_2_1. Lineage (GTDB taxonomy): Bacteria > Cyanobacteriota > Cyanobacteriia > Phormidesmidales > Phormidesmidaceae > Phormidesmis. Next base: position 3,816 of record JAAUPS010000077.1, on the reverse strand, counting down.
TCACTGCGACCTGTAATCGAAAGCCGAGGAGCCCAAGGTAGGGGCGCATTCATATGGAGTGTCCACCGAGTGGTGATCAGTGCTGGGGAGGGTTGTTCAATGGCGTGCAAATCCATGTGAATGTGCTTGAAAAAGCGGGCTAGAAAGTCAATCATGCGGCGATAGCGATCAACCCCTTGGAACTGGTTTAAGGGATCTTTGAACTGTACATCTTCTGCATAGAGGCTGTAGGTTTGATGTTGGGGAAAGCGCGCGTAGTCCTGTTTTAACTGGTCAATGATGGTCATGGTCAATGATGGTCATGGTCAATGATGGTCATGGTCAATGATGGTCATGATTAATAATGGTCATGAGTGGTCTCAGCACGTTTTCTTCGGCAGTAGCCCTATGAAGATGATTCAACATTGACGACCGGCCATAGACGCTCTAGCTGTCGTTGCCATGCGGCTAACGCGCTCTGCTGATAGTCGCTGCCACCAGAGCCCATATCGCCCATCATGCCTTCTGCATAAAATCGATCTAAGGTTTTGAGGGTGTCTGCTAAAGTTTGGCCTTGCTTTTTGGCAGCTACAATAATTTGGCTGACTTGGGTTTCTATCATTGGGCAAAAAGCCGTCCACGCCGTCGGTGTTTAAAGCGAGGAGCCGATTGATGGCACTCTCGAAGCGGGGAACATCGAGCGCTGCTAGGTCGTACTGGAAGATGCCCCAAACGACGTCTTGATGGAAAGCGTAGCGGGCTTCTTGGGTTTGATCGAAGTTGGCCTCCATCATTTGTGGAATAAACGGCTGAGCTTCGTTAATCGGTAAGATCGGTGTCATGAGCTTGATCCAGTCGCCAGCAGAAATGACCAATAGCCGGATACCGTCTTTGTCTACTTGCCAAGCATCGGGTGGAACTTGCTGATAATGTTCTTCGCCAAAGCGATCGCGCAAAGCCGTTGTAATTTCATCAGGTGCCATAAACCCTCTCAAAACATCTCTTGAGGCATCGTCCTTATAGCCTAGCAGTTGCCACAAAAAAGGCGGACTGCCCAAAGACAGACCGCCTTTTTGTGAGGTGTTTACAGGTGCTGATGCTGCATATAGCAAAGTCAGAATGCATCCTTAACTTTGCTATTATCACCCAGTCAACTGCCCTTAATAATCACCAAAGTCGCCCATGCTACTACTTGAAGCATCATCCCCTTCGGCTTTGTCAACCACAATACACTCAGTGGTAAGTACCATGGCGGCAATCGAAGCGGCGTTCTGCAAGGCGGAACGGGTTACTTTGGCCGGATCCACAATACCCGCATCGAGCATGTTGACATACTCGTTAGTGGCTGCGTTGTAGCCGATGCTGGCATCTTTTTCCTTCACGCGCTCAGCGACCACTGCGCCGTTTTGGCCAGCGTTTTCAGCAATGCGCTTTAATGGCGCTGTCAGTGCGCGGGTGACAATCATGGCACCTACGAGCTCTTCGCCGGATAGATTGTCGTTGGCCCAAGTCACCAATCCAGGGGAAAGGTGCGCTAAGGTGGCGCCACCGCCAGGCACGATGCCTTCTTCTACAGCAGCTTTGGTGGCGTTAATCGCATCTTCTAGGCGCAGCTTGCGATCTTTCATTTCTGTTTCGGTGGCAGCACCGACTTTAATCACAGCGACTCCGCCGGAAAGCTTAGCTAAGCGCTCTTGCAGCTTTTCGGTGTCATAGCTAGAGTCAGATTCTTCGATTTGACGGCGAATTTGATCGCAGCGCGTTTTCACTGCGGCTTCGTTGCCTTCTGCGACCAAGGTGGTGCTGTCTTTGGTGATGGTGACCCGGCGGGCAGAACCGAGCTGATCGAGGCTGACGGCGTCAAGCTTGAGGCCAGCATCTTCGGTAATGACCGTACCGCCGGTGAGGACAGCAATGTCTTCGAGCATGGCCTTGCGGCGATCGCCAAATCCAGGTGCTTTAATGGCGGCCACATTGAGGACGCCGCGCAGCCGGTTGACCACCAGCGTTGCTAATGCTTCTTTTTCAATATCTTCAGAGATAATCACCAAGGGGCTACCGCTGCGGGCAACTTGCTCGAGTACGGGAACCAAGTCTTGAACGAGGCCAATTTTTTTATCGGTGATCAGCACTTTCGGATCATCGAAAACGGCTTCCATGCGCTCAGTGTCGGTGACAAAGTAGGGGGAAATGTAGCCTTTGTCGAACCGCATCCCTTCGGTGATTTCGAGTTCGGTGGTCATCGATTTGCCTTCTTCAAGGGAGATAACGCCTTCGCGGCCGACTTTCTCCATGGCGCTGGCAATCATGGCACCCACTTCAGGATCGTTCCCGGCTGAGATCGATCCGACTTGGGCGATCGCATTAGAGTCACCCACTGGCTGGGCTTGGTCAGCAATTTTGCCGACTAGGTAAGCCGTTGCTTTGTCAACACCGCGCTTGAGTGCGATCGCGTTGGCACCAGCCGCCACATTGCGCAAGCCTTCCTTGACGATGGCATGGGCCAATACAGTAGCTGTTGTGGTTCCATCACCAGCCGCATCGTTAGTCTTAGAAGCGGCCTGACGAATCAGGGCAACGCCAGTGTTTTCAACGTTGTCTTCCAGTTCAATCTCTTTGGCAATCGTCACACCATCATTGACAATTTGAGGTGAGCCAAATTTCTTTTCCAAAACGACGTTACGTCCTTTGGGGCCAAGGGTAACAGCCACAGCCTCGGCCAAAATGTCCATACCACGCTCTAACGCGCGGCGGGCATTTTCGTTATAGATAATGCGTTTTGCCATAGTAGTGAATCAGTGTTGTAGGGGTGTCAGGTTGTCGTGGTTTCAAGGGATTGACTGAAGGTCACGCGTCAATCCTAAAAGTTGGCCGAATATAGCCGAATATATTAAAGTTGGCCGATATAAGCTGACCGATGGATGTGGCCAATGCCAGGTGGCCTAGGAAACGGTAGCCTAGGAAACGGTGGCCAAAATATCTTTTTCAGAGAGCAAGATGTACTCATCGTCACCGAGCTTGATCTCAGTCCCGGCATACTTGGAATAGAGCACTTTGTCGCCTACATTGACGTCCATGGCGCGACGGGTGCCGTTGTCATCAAACTTACCGGGGCCGACAGCCGTGATTTCGCCAACCTGAGGCTTTTCTTTGGCAGCATCAGGCAAAAAGATACCGCCAGCAGTCTGCGCTTCGGACGCACTGACTTTGATAAAGACGCGATCGCCCAAGGGCTTGAGATTAGAGTTACCTAGAGAGATAGCAGCCATAATTAATTACGTTCTCCGAAATGAATCCAAAAATACCGAATTGACCATGTCAAATGCCTTGGCTCAAGGCGACGACCCCAAAACTGGTGAAAGTTTCATAGAGTCTGATGACATAACTAAAGCCCAGCAAACCAAGCTGAATCACAACGCTCTGCCATCATCATGAGCATTATTATTCGCTTTGCAGGGCCTCATTGACCAACAGGGGCTAGCCCAAACAGGCATTAGCACTCTCTGCTGTTGAGTGCTAATTTATCGAAATTGTAGCGATATTAGCAACAGGCCACCCGGTACGGGTTCCCGAACTATAGGGCTGAGCCACTGTACTGGGCTCAAGCCCCTGAAAATCAACACCTAAAATCAAAGCCATCAGTCAACAGCCAACATGACCTATGGCAACATGACCTATGGCAACAGCATTCATCCATAGCCTAATGAATCCATAGCCTAATAAATCCATAGCCTAATGAATCCATAGCCTAATGAATCCATAGCCTAATGAATCCGTAGCCTATGAAGCCATAGCTTATTCATGCGTAGCCTACTTAGCTTTTTCTGTATCTTTGAG
>JAAUPS010000076.1 GCA_012033015.1 Phormidesmis sp. RL_2_1 | reverse complement strand
TCGAGGACCCGGTGGAGTACATGCTGCCCGCCTACCTGCCGGTGGCCATCGGTGTGGGGCTGGCCTGCGGCTATTTGCGGGATTTTGCGGCCCAAAGGCCAGATTCGTGGCGCGGGCTGGTTTTGCTGGGAACGGCCGTCCTGCTCACCGCCACACTCATCCAAGGCTGGCAACGCTGGCCCAGCTTCCGCTGGCTGCACAAAAACGAAGATACCCGTGACTACGCGCAGACCATACTCGATGGCGCTCCGCCGGACAGCCTGATTTTGGCCAACTGGCATTGGGCAACGCCGCTCTGGTATTTGCAAACGGTGGAAGGTCAGCGCCCGGACGTGACTATTGAGTACGTAGCCCCCGGCGAAGGCCCCTACAGCCAGACCTGGGTGCGCGAAATTGAGGAAGGGTTGGGAAACGGCCGTACCGTCATCACCACCTACCTAGACGAAGCCGCCTACAGCGCTCTCCCCGCGGCCGAACCGCTGGGCGAGGCGCTGCTGTTCCGCCAAACGCCCGCACGGAACTACCTGCCAACTTCATTCCGCTAAACCTCAACTTTACCAACAACGCCCAAATTGTTGGCTATGCGCTGGCGCAAGACGCCGTGGAAATCGGCCTGGAAGCCCGCCTGACGCTGGCCTGGCGAGGCTCAGTCGCCACCCCATTTTTTGTGCATTTGCTGGATGAAACGGGCAGCATCGTGGCCCAGGCAGACGTGCCGGCAGTTCCCCAACCGGAGGGCATCAGCCTCACCCAGTTCCGGCTGACGCCGCGCCGGGGGCCGGGCGAATTCACCCTGCGGCTGGGCAGCGGCCCAGAGTTTAGCGAGATTGGCAAACTGAGCGTCACGCTAAACAGCTTGCCGCCAGCTACCCAAAATCGGCTGCACCGCCCAGTTTTGGCAGCTAACGACGGGCAAACCCTGGTTGGCTATGATTGGGATAAAACCCTCGCTAACCAAACGCGGCTTTACCTGCATTGGCAAAATGAAGCTGGCTATTGGCATACCCGATACGATACCCCCAACCTGGATAATTTAGCCAACTTGCTGCCGTCCACCGCTGGAGCCTGGGGCCTTCCCCAGGCAGGCTGGGCACCGCCAGAGTCAGCTCCAGCAGCGCATTACGTGCCGCTGGGTGGCGGCCTCGTCTGGACGGGCAGTGGTCTGGCGGACATCCAGGATAACCTTTCCCCCAACAGTTCAGTTGCGCTGCCGATTCGGTTTATGAACGGCCGTCCCCAACTGCGAGATTACGTGGTTTCTACCCGGCTGGTCGGATATGCAGAGGACAATTTCACCTGGGTTTGGTGTGATTTGGTGGACGGCATTCCGGCGATGGGCGGCATTCCCACGCTCAAATGGATTTCTGGCTCGCAGGTGCAGTCGCCGCGCACGATCGTCTTCCCGCCACGCACGGAACCAGCCAGCTTCAGCGGCTTCTGCCAAAGTGAAAAACCAGCTCCCGGCGCACCGATCCTGTACGTAGACAACAGCGCCACGGACGCCAAACGGCCGCTGCCCTGCTGGTACTGTACGACGCCTTTACCAATCGGCCGTTGCCCATTTTAGATGAACGAATTACGGCCGTTCCAGCTGGATTCCTTTGGGTGAAATAACAATCGAGGATTAAAAATGGGGAAATGGGCCTGCCAGGATTCGAACCTGAAACCGATCGGTTATGAGCCGACTGCTCTGCCGTTGAGCTACAGGCCCGAACTTTTACGACCTCAAAAAATTTCAAAAGTCTTCAAGACAATTCGTTTATCACCAGTGAGAAACAAGAGTTTTGAAATCGATGCTGCGTAATCTGAGTTATTAAATCGTAAAAGAGCGGCAGACGGGATTCGAACCCGTGACAAGAGCTTGGAAGGCTATTGTGTTACCCCTACACCACTGCCGCATTTCAGTAATCAGTGGGCGGTAAACAGTAATCGGTTGAAAAGATGAATATTGATGACTGTTTACTGAATACCGATTACCGACTGTCGGGGCGGCCAGATTTGAACTGACGACCTCTCGGACCCAAACCGAGCGCTCTACCAAGCTGAGCTACGCCCCGCATTGCGTAACGACATGCTAGTATACTGTTGCTGATTCGCTGCGTCAACAAGCAAACGCCGCTGCCGCTTGGGTACAGAAAAGAGTTGTCATTGAATTTCATTCAAAAACGCAAAGGTAAACAGGCAGCTACTTAATCGCCATCGTAGTGCGTATATGGCTTGGGGGAATCTTCTTCAACAGCTTGCCGCCACTGGTGCGCCACCATGCGGAATATATCTGATTCCGTGATGATGCCCACCAGGCTGCCACGATTGTCTACAACTGGCAAACCACTGATGCGGTGGGTCAACATTAAATCCGCCGCCTGGCCAATGGTGGCTTCGGGCGAAATTGATTTGGGCTGGCGGGTCATAACCTCGGCCAGGTTCAGGCTGGCCAGCAAATAGTTCATCTCCCAGGTGCTCAACGAAGAGGCGGCAGACGGTCTGGCTTCACGAATGTCGCCGTACGTGACAATGCCAACGAGACGGCCGTTTTCCACCACAGGTAAGCGACGAATATTGTTATCCCGCATGAGTGCATCAGCATCGAGCAGCCCCATGTTGGGAACGGCCGTAATCAAATCCCGACTCATCCAATCCTTCACCAACTCCAGACGCATCTTAAGCCCCCTCTACCTTAACGCTGCGCCAATAGCTCAGCGCCAGGCCGAACAAAATCACCACCAAAACGGCCGAAACCACACAATATTGGCAGAAAGCCCGAATCACCACCGCTTCAAGAATGGTTAGCCCCAAAGAAAACAAAAAAGCAAAAGTTAAGTGAGCTGTAAAAAAGCATCACCTCGGTTGATAGCAAAGCTAGCACTAAGCAATAGCCCCACCGCCAGCCAGCCAAACCCCTGCTGAGCACACCCCCTCAAAACCTGACGGCCTCTTTGCACCAGTGCCGCGACAAATAGTATCGCCATCACCACTAGCCCGACATAGCTCCCATAGGGCAACACAATAAAACTCGCTAGCCAGAGCTGCTCCCGCCGAGGCGACGATATCGTCTGATGATCCGAAATACTCCACTGCCCACCTGTCTACACCACCCTATTTTTTAAAGCTTAAGCAGCCGTGAATCAGCCTTGCCATTCACCCAAGCTCACTTGCCGTTTCATCAGCCTCAATCAGTATTACGCTCAGTAGGCCCCATCACCCGCCAAAACGACCTTAATTGTTCGCATCAAAATATAGATATCCAGCCATACCGACCAGTTCCTCACGTAATACGCATCAAAATTGACCCGTTCCTCATAAGTCACATTATTCCGGCCTGACACCTGCCATAGGCCCGTTAGCCCCGGCAGCACCTGCAAATACAAAGCAAACTTATCCCCATAGCGCCACACTTCCGTCCGCACAATCGGCCGAGGCCCCACCATACTCATTTCACCGCGAAAGATATTCCAAAGCTGCGGCAGCTCATCTAGACTCGTTTTCCGCAAAAAATGTCCCATCCGAGTGATTCTAGGATCGTTTTTGAGCTTTTGATCCGCTTCCCAAGCCAGTTGTAGCTCCGGGTGATCTGCCAAATACCTCGCGAGGGCCACATCGGCATCGATCACCATTGAGCGAAATTTCCACACCTTAAACATGCGCCCACCTCGACCAATGCGCCACTGGCAGTAAAAAATAGGCCCCCGAGAATCCAGCGCGATCAGCAAACTAATCAACCCAATGAGCGGCAGACAAAGCAACCCGATCACCACAACTAGCCCCTTATCCAAACAAGCCTTGAGTAATCTCGGCCCAGGCAAAAGCAACTGCTGGCGAATCTCCAACCCCAACAGCCCGCCCAAATCCTTCGCGATCACCCAAAGGCTAGCCACACCAAATAAGTCAGGAATAATCATCACATGGGGAAACACCCGGCCATAGCGCTCTAGCATTTGCGATAGGCGGCGATGCGAAACCCCTGGTATCGCAATAATGGCATAGGGAATTTTGTACCTTTGAGCCAGCGCCGAACCCATAGAAAGCCTGCCGATCACCGGTACGCCTACCAAGGAACCATGCTTGCTCACATCGTCATCGAGTACAGCAATGGGCTTAAGTCCCAAGCTAGGCTGATGTTGCAGCGTACGGATCACCATTTCCCCCGTTTTGCCCGCGCCCATAATCACCACCGGATAGCCCCACCAAGGCATCCGTGCCCACAGCGCTCTAATGCCGTAGCGCCCAAGCACAACAAATGCAATAGATAACAGCCACGCCATCAAAAAAGCAGCTCTAGAGTAAATCGCCACTTCTCTAAACAGAAAAATAGAAGATCCCAGCAAGGTATAAAGCAGCGTCGTCATCAAGGTAATACGGCGCAACTCCTCCACCGGACTCATGGCTGTCGCTGGATACAAACTAGCCAAGGCATAGGTAAACACAAAAATTAGAGAGACTGGCCATAGCCGCCAGTACAAAGAGGGATGGAAAGCACCATCGAATAAAAGACGCAGCCCAACGCTCACAATCCCTGCTAGCACCAAGCACAGCACATCAGTGGCGACGAGTGCCGTTATTGTCATCCAGGGGCACGTCGGCACATGAGAAATCAACTGTTTGAGCCTAGGCGAACTGTCATTCGTTCGCATTGAAGAGGGATGAATGGTCACAGCAGCCTGTTTTATTTCTCTGTCAGCGGAACCCATGGGTCATCATAGAGCTAGTCGGTCGGCAAAATACCTTCTTACAAGGTTATTTTGGGCGTGCTTTTCCCGGTAAGAGCGGTCTCTGGCAAGGCCGTTTCTGCTTGAAACTCCGCCCAGACAGTTTCAATACAACGTTCAAACTGTAATTGAAACCGTCGGATGGAAAATTTTTCAGCATGTGCACTGAGTACACTTGGTAAAAATTGATTCACACTATCATGCAACTGTTTGACCGACTGTACCAAACTATCAACTGTCTGATGCTCAAACAGTAAACCTGTACGTTGGTTTACTACGGTTTCTGCTTGCCCCCCTTTGGCATAGGCAATCACCGGTGCACCTGCTGCCTGTGCTTCGACTGGCGTAATGCCAAAATCTTCTTCTGGCGGAAAAATCAAGCCTCGGCAGCGCTGCATATGATCGGCTACAACGCTATCGGGCTGGTGCCCCAAAAAGCGAATGTTCGCTTGAGCCATTTGGCGCATGGCTTTGCCATTCGGGCCATCGCCAATGACCACCAGAGGCAACCCTAATTGATTGAACGCTGCGATCGCAGATCAACCCTTTTATAAGGAACAAAGCGCGAGACCACCAGATAAAAATCCTCACGCGGACAGTCAGCGCGAAACCGCCCTGTATCGACAGGGGGATAAATCACATCAGCCGTGCGGCGGTAGGTTTTCGCAATGCGGCGGGCAATGTAATGGGAGTTTGCTAAATATCGATCCACCCGGTGCGCACTCGCCAGATCCCACATCCGCATGTAGTGCATAATCACTCGGCTCAGAGCGCCTTTCACCCCTCGGGTGAGTCCCGCCTGCTGCAAATACTGATGCTGCAGCTCCCAAGCGTAACGTAAAGGCGTATGCACATAGCTAATATGCAACTGATCAGGTCGGGTCAAAACGCCCTTCGCAACCGCGTGACTGCTAGAAATAATTAAGTCGTAAGCAGAAAGATCAAATTGCTCCACCGCCAGTGGCATTAAGGGGAGGTAATTGCGAAAGTGCTTTTGAGCAAACGGCAGATTTTGAATAAATGACGTGTTAACCGATTTGCCCTGAATGAAAGATCGCAGCGCATCGGGCAAAAAGTCCACCAAGCTGTAAAGGTCAGCTTGAGGATATATTTGCAGCATTTGCTCGACGACTTTTTCGGAGCCAGCGTGGGTGGTTAGCCACTCATGGACAATGGCGACTTTTTTCATAGCGATTGCCCATCGGCAGGGTAGAAGAAGATTCAATCGGTGCATCAGTCTATCAGGTTAGGCCGCTTCTCAGTGACTGACGCGTGAGGTTGGCTAGCAGGGTTCGCTGACAGGGTTGGCTAGCGGCTCTCAATTGTGGTCATCATCAAGGCACAATGGGCCAAATTCCGCTACCATGTCTTGGCCTTTGGCTGAACTTCAGCCTCAAATCAAAGGGGGTGCTTTGGACACCTAAGATGCTTATGAATCCCTTTAAATCGCTTTTCGGACAGTCGCTTGATCCACTTTCTCAGCCAGCGGAGCCGTTTTCGCCCAATTCGCCGAGCTATGCATGGACATTTCAATCGCCCTACCAGCGTCCGCGAATTCTGATTCTCGTCAGTAGTGCTAAGGCCAATAGCTTTCAAGCGTTTTACAACGTCCTCAAACAACTCCACAGCGCCGAAAGCTTGGCCTGTTTTTGCCTAGAGAGCACCGCCATCCAGCAGTGGACAGCCTCGCGCTCGGCTGCGGCCCTAGTGGAGCAAATCATCGCAGACATTCAGCCTACGATCGCCCTCTTCATCGCCTATGATCAGCCCCATAGTGAGACTCTGCCCGCCCTGTTTAAAGCGCAAAACATCGCCACCGTTTGCCATGTGGATGAAAGCTTAATGGCAACAGCAACCCAAGCGCAAACCGGCTTATTGGCAAGTTGTGACTTGCTCTATGCCGCAACGGCCCCACTAGGCGATCGCCTCAGCACCCAATTTCCCGATAGGACAGTGTTTTATCCACAGCTCTCTGGTACGACTACGCTAGAAACCCAAATCAAAGAACTGATAGCCATGGTATAGATTGCCGTTGAGCCGCTTAGCCTCGTAATGACCGCTTGCCCGCTCGATACAGGTTCATTAAGGATTTCGGCACTGACTTTTTAAGCGATTTCTGAAATGCCGTTGGCAATATTGTGGGTAGTTTTCGCCGAGCAGGTTTAGAGACCCTTGTGAACCTGTCGCCCCTAGGCGAAGGGGCAAAACTCCCTTGAGCAGGATAAGGTATACCCTCAAAGTTTTCTATACTACTTTGAGCTAAAGGAGGCGATAGGGGAATGGGCTGAGAAAGCTTGCTGACGTAGTAATGCAGACTCAAAGAGCGTTGTGCCACGGTATCAGGGCATTTAAGCGGACTAGAGTAGCCATGTTGACCCTGCTCGGTAATCGAAAAAATGACTGTTTTATTCAAGGTAGGTAAAACGCTTACCCGTTGGTTGTTGAGACCATCACTATCCCACAGTTCAAATTGACCGCCCCACCGTTCATCCCAATCTGGGTTGAGATAAATGATCAGACTCAAGCGCTGATTTAGCTTCAGCCGCTGATGCCAGCTAGAACCGATGGATGTTTTGAAAGATCCTCCCGCAGCCACCCGATGAACCCCACCCCCTTCAAAGTAGGGATCTGGGATTAATCCTTCAATTCCCGTTAACGTTTCCAAAAAAAGACAAAATCGTGCTGAGCACAAATCCAACAAAAACCTTCGAGCAGTTGGTTCCATGCAGTGAGGATCACGTCTGTCAGATGCGAGGCTAACTTGATCGAGCTGTATAACATCTTGTCGAACGGCTTCTAGGAGTTCATGGTCGAATAAATTATCAATAACGATGTGGGGAAACGGGGTGCTATTGAGGTATTGCTGGCGCTGATCTTCCCCAAAATCCATCAACTTTTTGATTCCTGCAGATGACAAATCCAATACCTTAGTAGCTGGAGCTTCAGTGTATTGGGTGAGCGGTGAGCTGACAGGTTGGTTGGAAGGTGACATGACTGAGGCTCTCGTTATCCAAAAACTACGATTAATCAGGGGGGTGACGCTTAAGAGGGTGTGGATACGAACTTGCGCTGCAAGGAGAGCAGAGCGCGTACGGGGAACTCACGTATTTGATGGATCACCAGGTTCCAGATGTAGCCATACTGGGGAAATAGACGCAGCAAAATGATCTCTGCAAAAATGTAGAAGCGGCCTTGACGACGGTATTCAGGCGGGTTGTCTTCTACCCGTAGCTGGGCCGGGTAGGGCAGCTTGTGACCAATCACTTGATCAGGTTTACGGTTGTCATAAAACTTAGCTTGCAGCGACAATCCCAGCAGCCGATCTAGACACCAAAAGGGTAAATATTTGATTGGGCCGGTGAGGGTGAGGCCGCCGATAATGTCTTGCAGGGTCTCTTGAACCATTGCATTAATCCACACTTTTTTATCAAAGTTTTCGGCATGGGGGCCAAAATGATCACGGCGGCCTCTTAGAATACAGGCGATGTCAAATTTATTATGCATCGGCGCAATAGGAACTTCCATCATCCGATTTTCTTTTTCGTATAGCCGCAGATTGTTGTCATCTTTACGACATACGGGAATGGCGGTGAGATCTTCCGGTAGGTTTATCCATGGCTGATGAAAAGCAGCTTCGTCGCCATAGGGAAAATCTTGTTTTGACAGACGCATCATCCAGCTATCTGGAAACTGCTGGAAGTAGCGTTTAGTCAAAGCTGGGAGTTCTGGATTGATGTACTCATCGCAGTTAAATGTCAAAACATACTGGCCCGTGGCATTGATCAAGCCGCTGAGCCGCTGAATAATTTCGCCGCGAAAAGGGCTGACTAACTGGCGCATACGCCTATCTTCACAAGGCTCAGGTTGAACGCCCGGTGGATGGATCAAAATAAACTCGACATCGCCTTGTACCTTGAGTAATTCTTCGAACCAGTGGGTCGAGAACCCTTCTCTCATGGGTACCACGATGGAAAGGAAGGGCTTGGCCATGGAAATTTCCTTAAGCTAAAGTCAGCAGAACTCTTCTCAAAACTGTAATCTAGATTTCCCGCTATATGGCATCTTTATGGCATTTTTACGTCAATGGGGGGCCATGATCGCTGGGGCTGCATCAACTCTTCTCAAAATGTTTATGTAGGTTAAGTTAATTGGGCTGGGGTGAGGGTTGATATGGCTCATTTAAGATATGCCGGGCATTTGGGATGGGGCATTTGGGATGGGGCATTTGGGATGGGGCACTTGGGATGGGGCACTTGATAAATGATCCTGATTCGGGCAAGCTTCTAAGCTGTAGGGCTAACTGAGGTCAACCAGCTCAGAAAAACTTCAGCTATGAAAATTACGCCGACCAAAATTCCTGATGTGTTGGTCATCGAACCTCAGGTGTTTCAAGATGAGCGGGGGTTCTTTTTAGAGAGCTTTAATCAGAAAGCCTTTGATCAGGCGATTGGGCAGCACTATGCGTTTGTGCAGGACAATCACTCCCGGTCACAGGCTAATATTTGCGTGGGCTGCACTATCAGATCAAAAATGTGCAGGGCAAGCTAGTGCGGGTGTGCGTTGGCAGTATTTATGATGTGGCGGTCGATATGCGCCAGGGCTCACCGACGTTAGGCCAGTCGGTGGGCAAAATTCTCAGCGCCGAAAATAAGAAGCAGCTATGGATTCCGCCTGGATTTGCCCATGGCTTTTATGTACTTTCGGAAGTGGCTGATGTGCTCTATAAGGCGACGGATTTCTATGCCCCTGAGTATGAGCGCAGCTTGAGTTGGTGTGATCCGGCCCTTAAAATTCGTTGGCCAACGGCAGGTAAACAGCCGTTGCTGTCGAGCAAAGATGCGGCGGCTGGTGGATTGCAAATATCAGAGCGCATTGATCCGGCTGTGATTGCTGCTGAGGCACGCCCATGAGCATTTTGCTGGTAGGTGCGCAGGGTCAGGTGGGTCAGGCGCTGTTGCCCTTGTTGGCACCATTGGCTGAAAAATGGGGGCCGGTGACGGCGGTGGGCCGTCAGCAGTTGGACTTGACGAATTTGGCTGCGATCGCCACCTTCGTGAAAGTTCTACAACCCCAACTGATCATTAATGCGGCTGCTTACACGGCTGTTGACAAAGCTGAAAGCGAACCTGAGCTAGCCCATCTGATTAATGCTCAAGCCCCTAAAGTTCTGGCCCAGTCGGCGGCTGAGTGCGGCGCGCAGTTAGTCCACATTTCTACTGACTACGTCTTTTCCGGGCAGGTGGGCTCACCGCGCTGTGAAACGGATGCTACCGATCCGGTCAGTGTGTATGGCAACACTAAGATCGCCGGGGAAGATGCGATTCGCGCAGTGCTAGGCAATCACATTATTTTGCGCACAGCTTGGGTGTATGGCACCCAAGGAAAGGGTAACTTTTTAAAGACGATGCTGCGCTTAGGCAAAGATCGCCGTGAGGTGAATGTGGTCGCCGATCAGGTCGGTTCACCAACGTGGGCCTATGATTTGGCGGAGGCGATCGTGGCTTTGAGCCTAAATGCAGCCGCTCATCCCGGTCTTTACCATTACACCAACAGTGGGGTGGCAAGCTGGTACGACTTTGCTGTAGCCATTTTCCAAGAAGCCAAAGCTTTGGCTATCCCCTTGGAGGTTCAACGGGTTAATCCCATTGTCACCGCTGACTATCCGACACCTGCAACAAGGCCCGCCTACTCTGTTTTGAACTGCCAAAAATCACGCAAACGCTAGGCTACAGTGCGCCCCATTGGCAGGCCAGCTTGCGGGCCATGCTGACGGCATATATCCACCACCAGGAACATCCTCCAACGCCTCCGACCCCATAACTGGCAAACCCCCACTGGCAAACTCCACTGGCAAACTCCACTGGCAAACTCCACTGGCAAACTCCACTGGCAAACTCCACTGGCAAACCTCACTTGCAAACCTCAGTAGATAATGCAAAGCCCATGAAAGCACTGATCCTCTCCGGCGGTAAAGGGACTCGGCTGAGACCGCTGACCTACACAGGCGCGAAGCAGTTGGTGCCTGTTGCTAACAAGCCAATTCTTTGGTATGGCATTGAAAGCCTTGTCGCAGCAGGTATTACCGATATTGGCATTGTGGTCAGCCCTGAGACAGGCGCAGAAATTGAAGCTAAAACTGGAGCGGGCGATCGCTTTGGTGCCACAATTACCTACATTCATCAGGCTAGTCCAGATGGTTTGGCCCATGCAGTCAAAATCGCCCAGCCTTTTTTAGGCGATGCTCCCTTTGTGATGTATCTGGGTGATAACCTGATTCAAGATGGGCTTGCTGATTTTGTTGCTGACTTTCAGCAAAAGCCTCGCGGAGCCATCATCATGCTCAAGCAGGTGGTGAATCCGACTGCTTTTGGGGTCGCCCAAATTGCGGCTGATGGCAGCGTCATTAAGCTGGTCGAAAAACCCCAAAACCCACCTTCTAATTTGGCGCTGGTAGGGGTGTATTTATTTTCACCTGAAATTCATCAGGCGATCGCACAGATCAAACCCTCGGCAAGAGGTGAGCTAGAAATCACCGACGCTATTCAACAGTTAATTGCCACGCACCAGCCCGTTGAAGCGAAAGAACTGACCGGCTGGTGGCTAGATACCGGTAAAAAGGACGATTTGCTAGAAGCCAATCGGATCATTTTGGATGAGTACGTGCTGAGGCCGAATGTGCTGGGTAAGGTCGATGAGCATAGCAAGGTCAGTGGCCGAGTGGTCATCGGTAAAGGGTCACAGCTAGTGAACTGTACCGTGCGCGGCCCTGTCGTGATTGGTGAAAATTGCCAATTGGAGAACTGCTTTGTGGGCTCCTATACCAGCATTGCTGATAGCGTCAGTATGAGCAATATCGAAATCGATCACAGTGTTGTGCTCAAAGGCGCGAATATCTCAGGTATTCATCGGCGCATTGTCGATAGTTTGATTGGCGAACGGGCTAAGCTCACGGTCAGTGAGCATCGGCCTAAAGCGCTCAGATTTATGGTTGGAGATGACTCTACCATTGAGCTAACGTAACTTGAGCTAGCTTGACTTGAGCTAACTTAACCCAATCTGCTTGCGCCGATGCTGATTATTTGACCAATCCTCATGATTTCAATCGCTATGCCAAAACAGGTGCTGATTACGGGAGGGGCTGGATTCATTGGCTCCAATTTTGTACGTCACTGGTGTCAAAGGCATACAGGGCGAGTGGTTGTGCTCGACATTTTGGGCTATGCAGGTAATCGAGCAAATGTGGCAGATTTAGAGGATCAAGCAAGGTTTCGTTTGGTAAAAGGGGATATTTGCGATCGCGCCTTGGTCGATGAATTGCTCACAACAGAACAGATCGATACCGTCATTCACTTTGCCGCTGAGTCCCATGTGGATCGCTCAATTCTTGGCCCTGCTGCCTTTGTGCAAACCAATGTGGTGGGTACCTTTACCCTGCTAGAAGCATTTCGCGATCGCTGGCAAACCCAAGGCAAACCACACCACTACCGTTTTCTCCACATTTCTACGGACGAAGTGTACGGTAGCCTATCAGCAGACGATCCTGCCTTCACCGAAACCACACCCTATGCGCCCAACAGCCCCTATTCAGCGTCCAAAGCCAGTAGCGATCACCTAGCGCGAGCCTATTTTCATACCTATGGAATGCCAACACTCATCACCAATTGTTCTAACAACTACGGCCCCTATCAGTTCCCTGAAAAACTGATTCCGCTGATGTGTCTCAATATTATGCTGGGTAAGCCGCTGCCAGTGTATGGCGACGGCCAAAATGTACGTGATTGGCTACATGTAAGCGATCACTGCACAGCGATTGAGCAGGTATTGCACCAAGCGGAGCCAGGCGATGTGTACAACATTGGCGGCAACAATCAGGTCAAAAATATTGATATTGTCTATCAGCTCTGCGAACTGATGGGTGAGATGGCCCCAGCCAACGGGATTGAGCTACCCAAGACGCCGCGTGAGCTGATTACGTTTATTGCCGACCGGCCCGGTCATGATCGTCGCTATGCTATGGATATTTCTAAAATTAAGCGAGACTTAGGGTGGTCGCCTGTCTATAACTTTACCGATGGGCTTAGGCAAACTGTGGCATGGTATTTGACCCATCGTGACTGGTGGCAACCTTTGCTTTCAGCAGAGTACCAAGGCTACTACAAAAATTTGTATGGTGATCGCTAGCTCCCAGACTGCTAGCTCCCAGACTGCTAGTTTCCAGACCGCTAACGGCTAGCCTACAGCGCTAAAAGTTGAGCCGCCTGTTGTGTCGCTTGTGGTTTGTGTCGCTTGTGGTTTGTGTCGCTTGTGGTTTGTGTCGCTTGTGGTTTGTGTCGCTTGTGATGTCGCCTGCTGTTAAGCAACGGTTTCAGCCCATGAAACCGCCCTAAGCAACTCGATAGACGGATAATGTAGCGGTTTTGACTGCATAGCGCTGAAAAGAGGCTGCGATTTAGCTCTGTCTCGTCTTTAGCGCTATTGTCGTTTGGCGTTGCATCCAGCGAGCATAGCTTTACCTAGCGATCGTCGAAAATTACGGATAATTTATGCCAGCTTAATTCGATCCTTGGCTTTCTTTAAGCAAACCTGACCTACTGCCAACGCAAGTTGAGTATTATTTCTTACTAAGGATACCCCCTATTTGCCGATATCCGTTGAACTCTCAGTAGTTTTACATCAGTATTTTCCGTGAGTTCGTAAGTATTTTTCTTCTGGCAGGTTATTTGTTTGTCTATTGCTTACTTTCTGTTTTTTACTTGCCGCACAAGTTATTGACTATAGGTTATTGACTATAGGTTATTGACTACAGGTTATGAGACTACAGGTTATTGACTATACCTAGCTTACTTGCCGCCAATAACCGCCATTTAAATCGGGTTTAAATCAGGGTTGATTTTATGACACTATCTAGTGCTCCTCGCGTCAGCGTCGCTGCTTCAAAAACAGTCGCCAAGCAATCACAAAAGAATAATGTATGGATCTTTTGTGGCGTCATGGCAGTGGCCGCGGTGCTCTTGTTTTACCATTTAGGCATCAGAACACTTAATGACTGGGATGAAGCTATTTATGCGCAAATCTCAAAGGAAATTATCAACAGTGGAGACTGGCTGACGCTGCACTGGGGCTTCAACCCTTGGTTTCACAAGCCTCCTTTCTTCATGTGGATGACGGCTGCTTTTTATCAGCTCTTTGGCGTTAATGAGTTTTCTGCTCGGGCGGCGTCGGCCTTGTCTGGTTTGGGTATAGTGGGCTGCACTTATTTAATTAGTCAAAGGCTTTATGGTTGGGTTTCGGCTGCATTCGCGAGTGTTGTGCTACTGACTCACTTTGCCTTTGTAAACTACGCTCGCTTCGGTACCACTGATATCACCTTGACGCTGTTTATTTACCTCGGTATCTATGCCTATTTGCAAGCTATCGACGGTAAAAGAGGGCCTCGAAACGAGCATTCCAACAACCCAAGTCGCTCAAAGAGAGAAGCGTCACGTCCAGCCGGGTTACTGTCAACAGAACTACTGCTAGAACGCCAAAGCTCAGACAATTATCGCTTAGGGCGCACTGAAAATAACGGTGGACGTAGTCATCAACATAGCGAGCAAAACGCTTGGTGGTATCTGTTTTGGGCGGCAGCAGCAAGTGCGATGATGACCAAGGGCGTGGCCGGACTTATACTTCCTATCACTGCTTTTATCGCTCTTGCCGTTGACCGGCAACTATGGCAAACGCTCCGACTCAAGTCATTCTGGCTAGGGAGTGTTTTGGCCCTGCTGATTGTCTTACCTTGGCACGCTGCTGTGATTTTTCAGCATGGTCAAGCCTTTATTAACCAATACATTCTATATCACGTGGTGGAGCGCTCCACAGGCGGCATTGAAGGCAACGACGGCGGGCTTAATTTTTATTTTTTAGAGCTAGGCAAAAACTTTTTCCCTTGGGTTTGGCTTTTACCGGCAGCCTTTGTTCTACAAGTAAAAAATGCTCTGATGAAGAATGGCCCGGTGACCCAGGCCGGTATGGCCAATGACGCCGTAGCAGATGGCCGCACAGCAGATGGCAATACGATTGGCCATAGCCGTATTTTGCTCATCCTTCCTCTGTTGATTTTAGGCGGTTTTACAATCGCTGGCACCAAGCTAGTTTGGTATATTGTGCCTTGTTATCCAGCTTTGGCGATTTGGATTGGCTATTTGATTCAAACCGCTGGTCGCGGTAGCCTGCGTCAGGCGGCTGGGGGAAAAAGGGCTTGGGCTGCATTGGTCAGCTTAATGGCTGTCTCAGCGTTGGTCTGTGTCCTGACGCCTCAGCGAGTAGTTTTTCTCTCGCCTGCTGCCAAAAGCTTGGTTGCTTTTGTCGGTTTAGCTGGCTTAGCGCTGGCGATTGCTGTACTGCTGCGGTTGGTCAAAAGCAGATGGGCAGTTGTGCTCCTGCTATGCGGCGTGCTAGCACTATCGGGCTTAAGAGAAATCCGAGGCTTATACTTAGCTGTCAATGATCCGGTTCCTCAACTTGCCAAGCAAGCAGGGCAGGCCGTACCGGCAGATGGGAAAAGCTCTGAACGTCTGATCGTGGTCAAACTGTCTGAAAATCTCTATGTGCCGACAGCGATGTTTTATAGCAATCGGCCAATTTACTGGGTAAGAGATGTCAAGGAGCTAGATGCGATCGCATCTGGTGACGCTATTTTGGCCAAAAAAGACATTGAACTCTTGAGCCCACAGTACGAAATTGAAGTCCTTTCTGAAGCTCAAAAATTGGCTTATGCAAAAATCACTAGACGTTAAAGCCCTCCAAAGCCGTGAGCGCACTCTTTTTTCAGTAGAAACGCTTGCTGTAATAGCAGTACTAGCGCTAGCAGCACTTGCCATCAACTTCAAAATATTGCGCCATGGCATCATTTTTGACAGTCACGATTTACTGATTCATCTCAGGTGCTGCAGCACTTTTCTAAGCAGCTCTTTGAAGGAAGTCTGTATCCGCGCTGGCTAGGCGGACTCAATTTTGGCTATGGCAGCCCAACATTCATGTTTTATCCGCCTGCAGCCATGTATCTTGGCTCTACTTTCAAAGCATTGGGTCTTGATGCCGAGCGATCGCTAGCAGCCGTATTCCTGCTAGCGACCTTTACAGCGGGTTTAGGATTTTATGTGTACGGACGCTTACACTGGCACTCGGTATCGGCGTTGGTAGGCGCAGTAGCCTACATGACGGCTCCCTACATGATCTACAACGCTTACCATCGGGGCGCTTTAGCAGAGGTATTAGCGGCCAGCCTACTGCCCTTTGGCCTATTTTTTACTGACCGGTTGCTACTGCTAGGAAAAGGTTGGCTAGCGTTAAGTCTCCTGTTCGCAGCACTAAGTTTGGCTCATTTACCTAGCCTACTGCTTTACGTCATTGCTTGGAGTATTTACGTAGCGCTCTATGTTGTGGTGCAACGATTATCTTTTAAGCGGATATTCCACTTAGCGACCGCGCCCCTCATCGGCTTTGGCCTGAGTTCGTTTTATCTGATCCCAGCCGTACTCGAGAAAAAGCTCGTCAACTTGGACTACATGCGCCGAGTATCGGGTGGCTTTGCTGCCAACCTCTTGCCACTGACAGGTGCTCCTCAGCAAGGCTTATCTGGCCATTTAATTTCCATATTTCGCTATGGGCTTTTCTCGACAGTCGTCTGTTTGTTAGTGGTTGTTGCCTGCGGCACTTTGGGCATGGCGCTGATTCAAGGTCGGCTGACCGCAAGCTGGCTAAAGCGCAGCTTACCTTGGTTCATTGCTTTGGCAGCCGTGAGCTTTTTAATGAGTCTTGCCTCTTATGGGCTGTGGGCTGCTAGCCCAACTTTGCAAATGGTGCAATTCCCATGGCGGTTAATGGGTCTATTTACCTTAATCTATGCCGGGGCTTTTGGGCTTGCAGTGGAATCAGTGGGTTTGTTCTTAAGATTTTGGCCTCCATCTAACAGCGCAGAAGATGAACCCATTGACCCACGACCAAGGAAGGGCTTTAGTCGGCTCGTAAGTAGCGTTTTTAGCCGGAAAGTACTGCACATGGGTGGATTCTTAACAGCCGCCTTACTGGTGTGTCTCATCGGCTGGAATATGAAATATGCCTATGTTCTAGGTGGTCGCTATCACAGCTTTTATCAGCCCGGTAATCTGTCAGCGGCTCGAGCCGAGAACCGCTGGCAGGCAACAGCGTACGATCGAGCCGTATTGATATTGAACGATCCTTATTCAAACAAGCTAGGGGAAGTGGCTGAATACTTACCGCTCTTGCCCAATACCAATGTTGTAGTGCCGCGGCCCTCACCGGGAGAGCCATCGGTAACCGTGGCGTCAGGTCAAGCCGATATTAAGGTCGAACAGTGGAAAGGTGAATATCGTCGCTTTATGGCAACTGTGAATCAGGCGAGTGAACTCCACATACGAACTTATAACTATCCAGCTTGGCACGGTTACATCAATGGCAAAGCCACACCGATTCAAACAACAAGTGATGGTCTGATTGGCCTGACGTTAGCCCCTGGAAGCTACATGGTAGAGCTGCGATACCAAGCGACTCCTGCGATGAAGTTAGGATGTCTCTTGAGTGGGCTAAGTCTTATTTGCCTGGGCATTTTATATCTCGCTTCGAGAACAAAATCGCTCAAGGCTAAGCGGTTGAAACGGCAAACTTTTTTGCAGTAAGAGATGTTTTAAAGATGTTTCTTTCCACCCTTTTATCCATGAAATATCTATGCCAAAAATAAAGCTGCCAAAAATAAAGCTGCCAAAAGCAAAACCTTTAGATATTGCCAATAAGCTTGATTCCAGCCATCCAAGTCAAACTGCAGACCCAGGTAAGGCGCTCCAAAGTCTTGGACAGCTAGATCATACGATCGTGAATTCGAGCGAAAAACTCTTCGTTGCGCTCATTTTGCTTATGGTGGCACTTGCTATCAATTTCAGAATATTGCGCTACGGCATAGTTTTTGAATCGTACGATTTACACGCACATATTAAGTGGCTACAGCACTTTTCCTATCAGTTGGCCGAAGGAAGCTGGTATCCTCGCTGGCTAGCTGGGTTAAATCACGGCTATGGCAGTCCTACATTTGTGTTTTATCCGCCTGCCGTCGTATATTTGGGCTCAGCCCTCAAGGCAATAGGGTTAAATGCCGAGCGGGCAATGGCAGCTTTAATGGTGCTCATGAGCTGCGCAGCAGGGCTAGGCTTTTATAGGTTTGGCCGAGTGCGTTGGCACGCCATGCCCGCCCTTTTCGGTGCCATGGCCTATATGTCGGCACCTTACATCGTCTACAACACTTACCATCGAGGTGCCCTGGCCGAAGTACTAGCCACGAGCATTTTGCCCTTCGGACTGGCTTTTACCGATGAATTGATTGATCGTAACCGGCGCTGGCTGGCATTGACAGTTTGCTTTAGTCTACTTAGCCTGACCCACTTACCTAGCTTGCTAATATATGTGATTGCTTGGTCACTATATATCTTGGCTCAGCGTCTATCATTCAAACGACTTTTCTATTTGGCTACGGCCCCGGTCATGGGCTTTGGCCTAAGTTCGATATATCTAATACCGGCGGTATTAGAGAAAAAACTGGTGAATCTAGACTCTATGAGAGAGGTCGCAGGCGGATTTGGTGCACACCTAGTACCGCTGATTGGCAACAACGTTCACAAGTTAGAAGGAAACATCATTACTATTTTTCGATATGGTGTTGTCTCTACGGTCATTTTTCTGACCATTGCTGTAGCCACTGGCTTCTCTAGATCCAGTTTTTCTAACAGTTCTCATAGAGTAAGCCGTTCACAATTGGTTTGGATCAGGCGAGGGATACTCTGGCTCATAAGTTTGGGTGTAGTCAGTTTTTTGATGAGCCCTGCTGCTTATTTGATATGGGCAGCAAGTCCAACTCTGCAAATGATTCAATTTCCCTGGAGACTAATGGGACTGTTCTCGTTGATCTATGCTGGGGCCTTTGGGTTTGCCTTAGAAGTGCTCTTGCTTGCTGGGCATCGAGAGGGTTTACGGCAGCAGCCCATTTGGCAAAGACTCCTGGCCGCAGGACTACTAGTGGCTTTGTTAGGATGGAACATCAGATATTCCCATGACTTGACGACTCGCCATCCAGGATTTTATCAGCCCGGCGATCTGACAGAAGCGCGAGCGGCTGGCCTTTGGCAAGCAAAATCGTTTGACACTATTTCCATTGCCTTGAATGATCCCTACACTAATCGGCTGGGCGATGTAGCAGAGTACTTGCCGTTGCTACCCGATACCCAAAGTGTCGTCCCTCGGCCACAACAAAATCAGACACGTGTGAGAGTTGTCAGTGGACAGGCAAGTGTTGTTGTCGAGCAGTGGAAGAGCGAGTATCGCCGTTTGTCGGTAAATGTAGATGAACAAAGTGAGATTCACGTGCGCACCTATAATTATCCGGCTTGGCACGCTTATATCGATGGTGAGGCTACACCGATTCAAACGACGAGTGATGGTCTCATTGGCCTGACATTAGCACCCGGAGCCTACACGGTAGAGCTACGATACCAGGCTACACCTGCCATGAAATTGGGCGGCTTGTGCAGTGGCGTGAGTCTGATGATTTTAGGTGTTTTGGGTTTTAGAAAGGCAAATCTGAGATCTTTGAAACAGTCGGGTTTGAAACAGACTTGAAACCAATGTGCGGTAAAACCCGCTCATCTTTATTAGACCTGTTGTGAAATAAAGCGCTAAAATGACTGAAACCCCTGTAACTTCGTTCTCCCCTGTTGACCAATGCTGGATCTCAATCGCGTCTTCAAAAATGACCGCCTCATGCGCTCGCTCACAGGGTTGAACCTCGCCGCTTTTGACCAGCTTCTACCCAGCTTCACAGAAGCCTACCAAACCGCTCACCCGATATCGCCTAAACGGCGGCGGGCACCCGGTGGTGGGCGAAAGGCCAATCTAGAAGAAATGGAAGACAAGCTCTTCTTCGTCCTCTTCTACTTCAAGTGCTATCCGACCTTCGATCTGGCTGGTATCTTCTTTGACTTCGATCGCTCTCAAGCCAATCGCTGGCTACATCGGCTACAGCCCATCCTGGAAACAGCCTTAGGCAAAGAGCTAGTACTGCCCCAACGTCAGCTCAGCAGTGTCGCTGAATTCATCAGCGCTTTCCCCGAGGTCGAGCGCGTTATCCTCGATGGCGTAGAGCGTCCGATTCAGAGGCCGAAAGATAAACAGCGCCAAGAGAGCACCTACACAGGAAAGAAAAAGCAAAACACCCGCAAGCACTTGGGGATGAGCGATCAAGACAAGCGGATTCTCCTGCTGAGTCCAGTCAAGGATGGCAGCTTTCATGACAAGTGTTTGCTTGATTGCTCAGTGATTGCTGAGCACATCCCAATTGATATACCGATTCAGGTTGACCTAGGCTTCCAAGGCTTTGAGCAGGAGTATGAAAACATAGAGATCCCTCATAAGAAACCGAAAGGAGGAGAGCTAACCCAGGAACAGAAAGAAGAGAATCGTTCGTTCAGTGCAGAGCGTGTTGTGGTCGAGCATGCTTTTGGTGGAATAAAACGCTACAAAGCGGCAGCAGATATCTATCGCAATCGCAAGAAAGACTTCGATGACCACTTGATGTTAACGGCAGCAGGGCTATGGAACTTCTACCTAGAGGCGGCGTAGAGAGAAGGGAAAAGATAGGGGAGGGGTGACCTGTTCTTTCCACTATTTCGCAACAACTCTAATATCCAAAACGAATCCTGGAGCTACAGTGGAATTAGGGGCAAATATTCCAGGTTCTCTTCT
>JAAUPS010000075.1 GCA_012033015.1 Phormidesmis sp. RL_2_1 | reverse complement strand
TGAGTGGGTTGTCATATCTAGTGGATCATATCTAGTGGATCATTTCTAGTGGATCATTTCTAGTGGATCATATCTAGTGGATCATTTCTAGTGGATCATTTCTAGCGAATCATTTCTAGCGAATCGTTTCTAGTGAATCGTTACATCGCCCGTCACCGAGCCAAACACTTTCGAATTTTTACCTACTATGCCAATCACCTGATTGCCGTCCCCCGTCACCGACTGCTGAATCCAGGTGCCCTGCCCAGTTACCTCAGCCGCCTTCAGTAGCGCTGCCACCTCAGCCGCTAGCGCCTCGTCGCTGGCTAATATTTTTGTGAGTTGCTTGCGCAAGGCCGCCACCGAATCGGCATCGTGAGGATCTTTGGCCACATCTTCTGCTGCCTCTTTAGCGGCTGCTTTGGCCTCCACTTGCGGCCACAGGCGCTGCCAAATTTTCTTGGCCTGCACTGCCGATTGCTCGCTTACTTTTTTCGCTGCCGTTTCTGCCGCTGTCTCTGCTACTGTTACTGCTGCCGTTTCTGCCGCCGTTTCTATGGCCTTTTTACCCACCGCTTTGCCAAAACCCATCAGCCCCGGTAAATACGGCACCAGCAAACTGACCAATAGCGAAATATCCATATACGGCGTTTCCCTTGTTTTTCTCTTAATTTTTCGTTGAGGGCAGGTTTATTTACGATGGTAAAGTCGTATTCGGGCTAGCGCCTAAAAATATGCCAAAATTTGCTGATATTTCACAAATAGCCGGTTGCTCCTGTTAAGTAGTCAATGGCCAGCATAGGGTTGTTGTGCGATCATCTGCTCGTCGAACAATTTACAATAAACAAGCTTTCTACAATTTGTAATACCATGAACACCCTTGTTTCTATTGGCCTGCCAAGCCTTCTCTGCCATCAGCAGATTATTCATTTGTAGAAGAATTTTTGGCCGATAGTATTTAGCCGATAGTATTTGATCGATAGTATTTAGCCGATAGTATTTGACTGATAGTATTTAGCCGATAGTATTTAGCAGATAGTAACGGTCAAGTTTAAAAAGGTCGTTTTATGACTAGAAAACTATCAGCTTTTGCTCAAAACTTTAGATGAAAGTTGCATATCTGCCCAGTTGTATCTAAAGATTTGAAATCACTTGTAGCGGTTGTCACTTGGCTTAAATACAGGCTTACTGGCAAAATCCTTACAGGGCGACGGGCCAAATGACTCGCGGTATGGGTAGACGCTGCCTGCTCGCAGAGTATGCATCCGCAAGCCGCGATAAAAGCACCGCTAGTGACGCGATTATCACAAAAATATAGCGGTTTGCGAGTAGGAGATGACCGCATCGGCTTTTTGGCTTGAGCAAGATACCGTTATTTGTGCCCGTTGTTGATGACCGTTTATTTGTGACCGTTATTTGCGCCCGCTATTTGTATCCGTTTATTTGTGCTGATGTTTTGCACCACCGCAAAATATATCGAAATTTTCCTTAAGCACCCTTTTAAGTGATTATTTTCAATCTAATTAGCAATCTCATTTGTAGTCTCATCAGCTACCACCCGCCCCCTTAACCCTGGCTCGTTCTGGGATATCATTTTCACGCAAACCCCTTCATCAACCCCTTCATTAAACTTTGTAATTGTTCGTAACTGGTTTATTAAAACTAACCCCGTTTAGCTGACCTTATTGTTCGGAGCCTTTTTTGATGACTGCAGCCGTTTCTTTACCTACCTCAGCGCCCGCCTTTTGCGAGGGTATTCAGCATTTTAGCGAGCCCACGCCCGAGTTTGAAAAATACGGCCAGTCAGCGGTCATCGGCGAAGGCCAAGACTCCATCGCTGCCCCCTCAGATGCCGCTGCGGTGTATCAAACCCTGCTCGCTGCCGATGCCCTGCGCTACCTGACGCTGCATATTACCGCGAGCAAGCAATCTGGCCATCCTGGCGGCTTTGCCAGTATTGCTGACACCATTGCTGCTTTGGTGATGCTGGGTTACAAAAATCTGATTACCGAGGTCGGCCACCACGCCCCCGGCTTTTACAGCACCGTGTTTATGGACACGTCGCTGGAGCAAATGGGCATTAAAACTGTGCAAGAATTGGGCGATAGATTTCGCGAAACCCACGGACTGCTCGGCCACCTCTCAGGGCAAATTCCTGGACTGCTCAGCCCCGCTGGCCCCCTCGGACAAGGCCAACACTTCGCCATGGCGGCGGCTAAGCTCCACCCGGATCAGCTCTTTCCGGTGACCATTGGGGATGGCGGCTTGGGTGAGCCCTACATTATGAGTAGCTTGGGCCACTTCAATACCATTTACCCCCATGTCACCAACTATCTGCCTATTTTAGTGTGGAACGGTTTTTCGCAAGAGCATCACAGCATTGTCTCTACCTATACCAATGAGCAAATGGTCGCCTACTGGAGCGGCAATGGCTTTGCAGAAGTGATTTTGATCGATGCCAAAGACTACGACGATGCTGACCAAAGTGGCCCTTATGTCGATAGCACAGCTTTTTCGATCCAGCAGCGCTTGGCTTTTACCCAAGCGATATTAGAGGCCACTGACAAAGCGGCAAAATCGGCCCTTGGCGGCACGCAAACGGTGCTGATTGTGAAGCAGCTTAAAGGGGCAGGTGTGCATAAAAGAGGCTCCCAGTCTCATAACCTGTATCCTGGCGATAGCCTTGACAAAGACTATGTGGTGTCGGCGCTGAAGGCTCGGGCATTACCGCCTCAGGGCTGGGAGATTGTGCGCACTAATTTTGCGCGTGCCCACGGTGGCCCTGCTGCGGTGACTGCGGTCACTGAGTCGGTGTTGCCCTTGGCAGATCTTGGAACTCTGCCGCTCAATGAATTTGACATTGGTACAGACCATAAGCAGGTGGCGACCACCGCCATGGGTCTGTTGGTTGCCCATGTTGGTCAACAAGATCCTAATTTTGTGGTGACCAATGCTGACGGCAATGCCGCTTCTGGCATTAACAACATTAACCAAGCGCTGAAGATTATTCACCCCACGCCAGATGACACTTACTTTCAAGGGCCTCAAGGTCAGGTGTATGAGCCGCTCAATGAAGATGCCTGCGCGGGGCTCGCGGCGGCTCAGGCCCTGATGGGGGCGCGCAGTTTGTGGTGCTCTTATGAGTCGTTTGCCATTAATGGGCTACCGATTTGGCAAACGACGACGCAAGCGATGGCTGAGCTACGTCGCCCTACCCCGTCTACTATTTGTTTGTTTACGGCGGGCGCTTTGGAGCAAGGGCGCAATGGCTGGACGCACCAGCGGCCAGAAATTGAGAATTACTTTGCTGCCATGATGCGCAATGGCAATATTTTTCCGCTGTTTCCGACTGATGCCAACAGCATTCAAGTGTGTTATGACTGGGCGGTTTCTACCCAAAATAAAGGGATTACCATTACTGCTAGTAAGTCTCCTTTGCCGATTCGTACCAGTTTTGAACAGGGCCGCGAAGCCTTGGCCAAAGGTGCGATTGTGCTGCAAGAAACACCCGGCAACAAAACTGTTGTATTGGGTGTTGTCGGCGATATGATGCTGATTCCTGTGATCGATGCTGCTAGGGCGTTAGCCGAAAGAGGAATTGGTTCTAAGGTGATTTCTATTGTGAGTCCTAGGCGGCTGTATCGCCCTAGCGATGTCGCTTGGCAGAGTTGTTCTGAGGCAGATGGTGGGTTTTTGAGTGATGCAGAATTTGCCGATCTCTTTGATGGTGATGCGGTGATTGGGGTGACAGGGGGCTCTAGTGCGATGGTAGAGCCTCTGATGCTGCGTAGCCCGCTGCCTCGCGATGCGATGGCTTGGAAGCGTGGCGAAACGACTGCTAGTGCTACTCAGCTCTTTGCCTTTAACGGGCTGACGGCAGAAAAGATAGCAGCGCGCGCCCATGATTTGTTGGATTTTTGAAGCTATTTTTTTTAGGTGTGGCTGCCCTCTTGTCTGAACTCGGACGGGAGGGCAGCGTGATGTTGGGCTGCATGATGTTGGATTGCGTGATGTTGGGTTGCATGGTGTTTCTCGAAGCAAGATGAAGAAACATTTGTTGAGTAAATATTGATGGCCAAATGTAAACAAAATCTACGAATAAGGAGATAAAAAGAAAATTTTCCTACTAAATAAATAGTTAGGGCATAGCATCTTAACAGCTAGGGTTTTGGCCTTTGAGATGAGGCCAGAGAAACCCCCCGAGAATCATAAAAGGAAAGCAAAATATGGCGCTACAGCCTTGTACAGAAGTTTCTGCCGAAAAGGCCAATGCCGATGCTCCCGATCAGGCGCTAGCTGTTAAGGAGTTGGCTGTGCTCAAAGAGCGGGGTCAGCGGGAAGTCTTTTGCGGCTTGACCGGTATTGTATGGCTGCACCGGAAAATGCAGGATGCGTTCTTTTTGGTGGTTGGTTCTCGCACTTGCGCGCATCTGATTCAGTCTGCGGCGGGGGTGATGATTTTTGCAGAGCCCCGTTTTGGGACGGCTATTTTGGGCGAGCGTGATTTGGCGGGCTTGGCGGATGCCAACGATGAGCTAGAGCGGGTGGTCGAACAGCTTTTGAGTCGTCGCCCTGATATTGGTACGTTGTTTTTGGTGGGCTCTTGCCCTTCGGAGGTGATTAAGCTGGATTTGGCCAAGGCGGCTGAAAAGCTCAATCATCGCTATTTTCCTAAGGTAAGGGTGCTGAACTATTCGGGTAGCGGCATTGAGACGACCTTTACCCAAGGGGAAGATGCCTGCTTGGGTTCGATGGTGCCTGTGCTGCCGCCTAAGCCAGATGAAACGGCTGAGCTGCTGGTTGTCGGCAGTTTGGCTGATGTGGTGGAAGATCAGTTTCAGCGGTTGTTTGATAGCTTGGGGATTGGCCCGGTTGCCTTTTTTCCGCCCCGGCGGGCGTCGCAGTTGCCAAGGGTGGGTAAGGGTACCAAGCTGTTGCTGGCTCAGCCCTTTTTGAGTGATACGGCGCGCTTGTTGATGGCCCGTGGGGCTGAGCTGCTGCGATCGCCCTATCCTTTGGCATTGAGGGGACGACGGCTTGGCTGAAGACGGCGGCTGAGGCTTGGGGGGTGGATGAAGCGCGGTTTGAAGCGGCGATCGCACCTGCTGTGAACCGTGCCAATATGGGCCTTGCGCGCTACCGCGATGTTCTCAAGGGCCGTAAAGCATTTCTTTTTCCTGATTCTCAGTTAGAGATTCCTTTGGCCCGCTTTTTGGCGAGAGAGTGTGGCATGACGCTGATTGAAGTCGGTACGCCCTATATTGATCGGCTGCTGATGGATACTGAAATTGCGCTGTTGCCCGCAGGTACGGCGCTGTCGGAAGGTCAAGATGTGGAAAAGCAGCTTGATCGCTGCCGCGCGGCGCGCCCAGATATTACGGTGTGTGGCCTGGGCTTGGCGAATCCGCTAGAAGCTGAAGGGCTTTCGACGAAGTGGTCGATTGAGCTGGTTTTTTCACCGCTGCATGGCTATGACCAAGCGGCTGATTTAGCCGAGCTATTTGTGCGATCGTCAGAGCGAAGGCGGCGGTTGAGCGTGTAATTGCCCAAATTTAGGCGGCCGGGATAGTTTTTGATCAGTAATTATCAATCAATTGATTTGAATTATGGAATTGACGCTTTGGACTTACGAAGGCCCGCCCCATGTGGGGACGATGCGCATTGCTACTTCTATGGAAGGGGTGCACTATGTGCTGCACGCGCCGCAGGGGGATACCTATGCCGATTTGTTGTTTACGATGATTGAACGGCGAGATCAGCGACCGCCGGTGAGCTACACCACGTTTCAGGCGCGTGATTTGGGCGGCGATACGGCGGAAATGGTGAAAACCTCGGTGCGTGAGGCCTATGAGCGCTTTAAGCCCCAGGTCATGCTGGTGGGTGAAAGCTGCACGGCTGAGCTGATTCAAGATCAGCCCGGTTCGCTGGCCCAAAGTATGGGATTGCCGGTGCCGGTGGTGAGTTTGGAGCTGCCCGCTTACTCCAAAAAAGAGAATTGGGGCGCAAGTGAGACCCTGTACCATTTGGTGCGATCGCTCCTGTTGTCTCAAGCCCTACCCCCTGGCAGCAAACGACCTGAAAGAGATCCGGCCATTCGCCCCAAGGCCAATCTGATTGGCCCAACGGCCTTAGGCTTCCGCTGCCGGGACGATATTCAAGAAGTGATGAAGCTGCTTGCAGAAATTGGCGTCGAGGTGAATGTGGTGGCACCGCTAGGGGCTACGCCTGCAGATCTTCTGCGGATTCCCGCTGGGGATTTCAATATCTGTCTGTATCCAGAAATTGCCCAGAGCACCTGTGACTGGCTCAAGCGTAACTTTGCCCAGCCCACGGTCAAAACGGTGCCAATTGGGGTGGGGGCAACGCGCGACTTTATTGCCGAAATCGGTGAGGTGGCTGGCATTGATGTCAGCGCGGCTTTAGCTCGCTCCCGAGCCGACACCCAGGGCGGTTGGCGGGCTGCCAGGATTTCCTCTGCTGCGCCCGTGGGGGCTTCACGGCTGCCGTGGTATTCTCGCTCGGTCGATTCTACCTATCTCACGGGTAAGCGGGTATTTATTTTTGGCGATGCTACCCATGCGATCGCAGCGGCTCGCATCGCCACCGAAGAACTTGGCTTTACCCTAGTGGGCATTGGCACCTACAGCCGCAAATTTGCTCGCCGGTGCGCGAAGTGGCTCAGCAGCATGGCCTAGAAGCGGTGATCAGTGATGATTATCTGGCTGTAGAAGAGGCTGTCGCTGAAGCGGCCCCGGAGCTGGTACTCGGCACCCAAATGGAGCGCCATATCGCCAAGCGCTTGGGCATTCCTTGTGCTGTCATTTCTACCCCAATCCATGTGCAAGATGTGCCTGCTCGCTACTCGCCTCAAATGGGCTGGGAAGGGGCAAATGTAATTTTTGATGACTGGGTTCATCCATTGATGATGGGTTTGGAGGAACATCTAATAGGCATGTTCCGTGAGGACTTTGAATTTGCTGAAGGTCATATGAGCCATTTGCATACGGCTCCCCATCTATCTGCTGTTAAGGCTGATGGTGTGGTTAAGGCTGATGGTGTGGTTGAGGCTGATGGCGGTGGTGCGATCGCTGCGCCGACGGAGGCCGCCCACTCTGAGGCTAACTCTGAGGCTAACTCTGAGGCCAAGGCTATGGGCGCTGAACCTGAGGCGCTAGGTCACTCATCAGATGTCATCTGGAGTGCAGATGGGTTAGCTGAGCTGAAGAAGATTCCCTTCTTTGTGCGCGGTAAAGTGAAGCGAAATACAGAGAAGTTTGCGGGCGATCGCGGCATCACTGCCATCACCGTAGACACCCTTTACGAGGCCAAAGCAGCGATTGGGAAATAGAGAAACCGCCGATCATCGGCGCCAATCATCTAGTTTCGTTGATCCGTTTAGATAAATCCGTCAGAAATCCGTCAGATATAAATTTTAGGAGAGTTGATTGTGGTAGCTACAAACGTTCGTCCCCCCGCGATAAAAAAGGGCGAAGATGGTGAAGGCAGTGTTCAAGTCCATATGGATGACTCGATGAAAATGGACACAGGTGCCTTGGTCATTGCCGTTTATGGTAAAGGCGGCATTGGCAAATCCACCACGTCATCCAATCTATCGGCAGCTTTTTCCCATCTGGGTAAGCGCGTTTTGCAAATTGGCTGTGATCCTAAGCATGACAGCACCTTCACCCTCACCAAAAAGATGATGCCCACGGTGATCGACATTCTGGAAAGTGTCAACTTTCATTCAGAAGAGCTGCAAACCGAAGACTTTATGTTTCAAGGCTACAACGGTGTGATGTGCATTGAGTCGGGTGGGCCACCGGCAGGCACTGGCTGTGGTGGCTACGTCACTGGCCAAACGGTGAAGCTGCTCAAAGAACATCATTTGTTGGAAGAAACCGACGTGGTGATTTTTGATGTGCTAGGCGACGTGGTTTGTGGCGGCTTTGCAGCGCCTTTGCAACACGCCCACTATTGCCTCATCGTCACTGCCAACGACTTCGACTCCATCTTTGCGATGAATCGCATTGTGGCCGCCATTCGCTCCAAAGCCAAAAACTACAAAGTGCGTTTAGGCGGCATTATCGCCAACCGCAGTGAAGGCACCGACCAAATCGACAAGTACAACGAACGGGTCGGCCTCAAAACCTTAGCGCGCTTCCGTACGTTGATGCGATTCGTCGTAGCCGCCTGAAGAAGTGCACCGTATTTGAAATGGAAGAGTCTGATCCAGAGGTAAAGGTTGTTCAAGACGAGTATCTAAAGCTGGCAAAAACCATGATTGAAGACGCTACGCCCCTAGAAATTGAGCCGCTCAAAGATAGAGATATTTTTGAACTGCTGGGTTTTGAGTAGAGATTGATCAACCTATCTAGATAGCTTAAAAAGGGCTGTAAGCTTAGCTTGCAGCCCTTTTGTTATGGCTGTTAACCCAAGGCAATCGGATTTTAATCGGGCGGGTCATCGGGCGGTTTATCGGGCTTTTAAGCGGAAAAACAGTTTTTCACGCTGTTGCTTTATCCTAACGTCTGCTTAAGGGTTGGCCTATCTACCCATTCATGCCCCATTCATGCTTCATTCATGCTCCATTCATGAATCCATTCAGCCGCGCTGCCAATCAAACCGGCTATGCCCTAAAATCCCTATACGTCGATCCATGTTTTCTATTCAGCTTGCTACTGCTAGCAAAACCCTCATGGGCCCTAATATTAACTCTCCGCTTAATCAGCCTGATCCAAAAGCTACGCCGCTCCTAGGGGGGCGCTATCAAATTGTCGATCAGCTAGGCGCTGGTGGGTTTGGCCAAACTTTTTTAGCTCGCGATTTGCACTTGCCCGGTCAGCCCCAGTGCGTGGTCAAGCAGCTCAAACCTCAAGTTAACAATGCTGAGGAATTGCAAATTGCTCGCCGCCTGTTTGAAACTGAGGCCAATGTCCTTTCCCAGCTTGGCAATCACCCTCAAATTCCCCGATTGCTGGCCCATTTTGAAGAAAATGAAGAGTTTTATCTCGCTCAAGAGCTGGTGGCAGGTCATGCCATGGAAGCTGAATTAACCGATACCGCTTGGAGCGAACAGCAGAGCATTGTCTTTTTGAGCGATATTCTCAGCACCCTTGCTTTTGTCCATGAGCACCGTGTGATTCACCGCGATCTCAAACCGTCGAACTTGATGCGTCGAGATGACGATGGCCGCATTGTGCTGATTGATTTTGGTGCAGTGAAGCAGGTAAGCACCCAGCTAGCTGCCGCAAATTCGAGCCTAGGTCGTACGATTTCTATTGGCACCCAAGGCTACATGCCTACCGAGCAACTCTCTGGTCGCCCCCACTTCAGTAGCGACATTTATGCGATTGGCATGATCACCATTCAAGGTCTGACGGGTCATCATCCTAGCCATTTACCGACCAATGCTCAAACAGGAGAGCTAGACTGGCACAGCCTTGCGCCCCAAACCCATCCAGCATTGATTGATTTTCTCGATGCTATGGTGCGATACGACTTTCGTACCCGCTACGCCACCGCGACAGTCGCCCTCAATGCCCTGAGGCTATTACCGCCGCAATTAAGTCAGTTGATGCTGCCTTCGGCTCAGGCGGGTGCCAGCGCTTCAGTGCCTGCTATTGATCCGAGAACTCATCTCCAAGCCAGTCCAGTGCAGCCCAGTCCAGTGCAGCCCAGTCCAGTGCAGCCCAGTCCAGTGCAGCCCAGCCCAGTTCCAGCCCAGTCGCCGACAGCGGTAAAAACAGTGGCAGTGGCACAGCCCCAAGGGCAATCCGTCGCGCCTATCCCTAATGCCCCATCGACGACTAACGCTGATCACGCCATACAAAAACTGGTCTTGCCTATTGGCCTCGGCATTGGCAGTGTGGTTTTGATCGCACTTGGGGCGATCGCTTGGCAAATGCGATCGCCCGTAGGCGTGACCCAAGACCCTGACCTACCGCCACCGACAGTATCGGTTTCACCAACGCCTGAGCCGGAACCGACCCTAATTCCTCAACCTAAACCGACGCCAGAACCTGAACCAACGCCTGAGCCTGCACCGACGCCTGAGCCGGAACCAACACCAGAGCCTGAACCAACACCTGAGCCTGAGCCGACGCCAGTGTCAGCACCAACGCCAGAAGTTGCGATCGCGCTAGTTCAAGACTTTTACGACTATGTTTCTAACGGCAGTTGGGGCGCTGCGAGAACTTTATTTTCAGATGCCCTAGCCGCCGCCTTCGATCCTAACTTTTTCCAACAATTTGAGCAGGTAACGGTCGAAAACTTGAGTATTACAGGCCAAACGGCTGAGACTTTGACCCTGAGCGGTCAAAACACATACTTCTATCCAGACGGCAGTACTCAACAAGAAGAACGCACCTACACTGTGCAAATGATTGCAGACCAACCTCGGATCGTTGACTCTAATTTTGTACGTATTACCAAACGTCGGGGTGAATAGCTCAAAAATAGCGCAGCTTATAGCTTGAGAGCGCTAGCGTGCCGAAGAGAGCCAGTTACTGCAAAATGGTAACGCTTCATCCGTTATCCGTGAAATTACTGAAATATTAAGAAAGTATTGACGGAGATTAATTCGGAAATTACAATGTGCTAAGTAATATCTCTTATTGCTGCGTTAGATTTCGGAATCGTTACTAATATCATCAATTTTCCTGGTCTAAGCCAAAGCGATTATTCACATCGGAGCGATTGATATTTTGATTGGGAGATATTGACGATCATAGGCAAGGTTTTTTCTGTTAGTCATCTCAAGATTGTTCTCAAGATGAATTATCTCAAGATGAATTATCTCAAGATGAATTATCTCAAGATGAATTATCTCAAGATGAATTATCTCAAGATAGATTAACTGTCGAGTAATTGCCGGTCACTTGCAATTTTTTGCTACCTTTCCTCAAACTATTTTTCACTTCGACGACCAAGCTTTGAGTGTTTTCTCAAATCTGTTTCAAAGCTGTCTCAAATCTTTCTCAGCGGTGTCTGATATTACCCCTTGCGGTATTCGCTCCTGTTAGGAAAAATCTTTTGAAAATTATTTCATACCTGCCGAGTGTCTGTTGAATGTCGCATCGGGATGTTTTAGGCAGGCAGGTTTCTTGCAAGCAGGTTTCTTGCAGGCAGATTTCTGGCAGGCAGACTGTTGATACTGCATATCTTTTACTATGTCGTCTTACAAGAGAGGTTTATTTCGTCGTGATTACATTGGACGATCTTCAGGGGTTTTTGGCTGTAGACGATATTAATCGGGTGATGAAAAGCGCTTGCCAAGATGCGATCGCAACGCCAGAACTCATGCATCTATTCATGCAGCGTTTTGTCCGCTACAGCGCTGCCTACAGTCATTCTGTTCCTACCCTATGTGGCACCATTGGCAAAAGCCAGTGTTTTCTTGATCCGGCAGCCGCCATTCCTAGTAACGCCGATCGCGCCATGGATGTTGCTGCCAAAGTCTTTTCGGCGGCGATTGAAGAGTTTCGTGACCCGCGAACAAATGTCTCTCATCGGACACTGGCCTTTGCACTGCTAGATCAATTAGCAGAATATGCCGGACTTTCGGCAGCAGATGTTGAGCATGTGGTGCAAGCTGAAGACTGGTTAGCAGAGATGGTTGCCTCGGTGCATAACTGCTACGAAGCTGATGCGAACAATTTGGCTGATATGGTGCGGGCGATGGGTTTTCACGCCGCCGCTGAAACCATTGGTGGCAATGAATTTAGCATTATTAACGCGGTGTTGTTTTGCAGTCAGCGTCAAGGGCGTTTTGGGCAGTTTATAAAGCAACACAAACTGCGCTTCGAAGCAGGCACAGTGAGTCCTTGGTACTGGATTGTGATTCATGGAACAGATGCAACGGAAGGGGTTGAATTGGGTCATGCGGATGATGCGATTCAAGCGTTGAACTATGCTGTGCGCTATTCGACAGCATCGGAAGCTCAAGTGATTGCCTGGGCAGGTCAGGGAATTCGCCAACTAGCTGCTATTCAAACCCAATTCTTTAGCCGAGTGCAGCAAGAGCTAAGAGCTGCTTCCACATTGTTGGTCGCAGCTTAAGGTTGCAGCTTAAGGCCGCAGCTTAAGCTTAAGTCTGCCTTTGCAGTTTATTCCTATGAGGTGCTTGTTTTACGCATCTCAACTGCGCTTCAACTGCGTCTCAACTTATTAGGAGCTTGTTATTAGGAGCTTGCAGGGAGCTTACAGGGAGCTTGCAGCCTAATTACGCTACGTCCTTTATCCCCTCTTTCTCCCTAGCTTGGTTCTGGGATGTTGTTTTTGCGCAAGTCCCTGACGTCACGATTTTCAACTCATTTTTAATCGACTCATTCTTAATCGACTCATTTTAGAGGTATTTCAACGTGCTTATTGTTCAAACAGCGACTGATGGCCAAGGCAAAAGACTCACCACCACTACCGCGATCCAGCGCAGTCAGGTCTTTCATCAAATCGTTGACTATACTCCTGCCCTCATAAGAACCTATACGAGCGTTCAAAATACTGCAGAGTCCAGTATTGAAGAATTCTTTCTCGCCCATCTCAACCATCACTGTAATCCTAATGTTGTGGTCGATACGGCGCGTATGGAGCTAAGAGCGATTCGCGATATTAGCCCCGGTGAAGATTTGACGTTCTTTTACCCGAGCACTGAGTGGGAAATGGCTGAACCTTTTGCCTGCCTGTGTGGTGATAATAAGTGTCTCAAGACAATTTCAGGGGCAAAAGATATTTCGTTGAATGTTTTAGGAAATTATTTTATTAACCGTCATATAGGGATAATGGCACTTGAGCATTTGCTGGGTGCTGAACCTGTTTTACGTCCTGTTGCGGCTTGATTTGTCGGGTTGGGCTGTGCCTTGCCTTAGATAGCTTTAACCCTCTTCTACGTTTTAGGTAGAAGAGGGTTTTTTTGATGGATTTTTATACTTGTCATTTTATGTTGTTCTTACGGGCGTGATGGGGCAGGCGAAACCCTGAAATGGCCTGCGTTTATGGGCTAGGTGGCAACGCGCTATCCATCAATCGAACTGGGTATGCTAAGGGCAAAGAAATCGCTCTATAGCCTCTGTCGAGTGAGTTAGGACAATAGTAATCGCTAGCTAGCGGCTAACTCGATTAGCAGCGGTGAGACCCGGCGTCGTCGTACGGCGCTAGCGGTGAGACCCTGCGTCGTCGTACGGCGCTAAGGAATGCTCACCAAGAGAAGGACTGCTCACCAAGAGAAGGAATGCTCACCAAGAGAAGGAATGCTCACCAAGACAACGTAAGAATGCACTCTTATGTTGCTAGTCCAAGCTTAGTAATATGTAGGTTTGATTATTTTAGATGAAAGTATTTCGAAAGTCTCAGGGCCGTCCTCTTCAGCTTGTTTTGATCGTGCCATTCATTTTGCAAATTTTTGGAGCGGTGAGCTTGGTAGGCTATTTGTCTTTTCGCGGTGGCCAAAAGTCGGTAAATAATTTGGCCCAGCAGTTGACAGATGATGTTGCTCTCAATGTAGATACCCATCTAGATGCCTATTTGTCGGTGCCCCATCGCATTAATCAAATCAATGCGGATGCTATCAAGACAGGACTGTTAGATATGGGCGATCGCGAAACTGTGAGCCGATACTTTTGGCAGCAAATGCAGGCATACGATCTCACCTATATTGGCTTTGGATTGACGACAGGAGAAGGGGGCGGGGCCGCCCGCTACGATGGAAAAACGCTGACCATTGATGACTGGTCAGGGCAGCTCCCTAATAATTTGATCAATTACGAAACAGATGATCAGGGCAATCGCACCGTCGCCAGTGAACCGTTTGATTTTGATAACTTTAATGAGGCATGGTATACCGAACCAGTGAAGGCCGGTCGTCCGGTTTGGTCGGGCATTTATACTTGGCTGTTGCCAGATGGCTCTCCCTACATTACGGCCTCAGCCGGACGACCCATATACAATGCTGATGGTCGTTTGCTAGGGATGGTGGCTGCTGATATTCACCTGCTAAAACTTAGTAACTTTTTACGAAATCTAGACGCCAATCATGTTGCCCAGGTCTTTATTGTTGAGCAAGACGGCCTGCTGATTGCTAATTCCACCGAGAATGATCCCTTCAAGGTCACAGATGGTGAAATTATGCGAATCAAAGCTATCGATAGCTCTGATCCGATTATTCGCAAGATTGCCCAACAGCTTCAACAGTCTTTGGATGGGTTTGACACTCTAACCGAAGAACGAAATATGCAACTGAAAATAGACGATGAGCAATATCTTGTCGATGCTCGGCCTTGGCAGGATGAGTATGGGCTCAATTGGATCACCATTGTGGCCGTTCCCCAAAGTGCGTTTATGGGGCAAGTTTATGCGACTACCCGCACAACCGTTCTCTTGTGCTTTGGGGCCTTATTCTTGGCTACTGGGGTTGGGCTGGTTACTGCTCGACGAATTACTTTGCCTATCAAGCGATTGAATCAAGCGAGCGAAAGTATCGCTTCCGGTGATTTAGATGAACGTGTCGAGGATAGCAATATTCAAGAGTTAGATGCGTTGGCCCATTCATTTAACCATATGGCTGATCAATTGCAAGCGTCTTTCAGTGCGCTAGAAGCTAGTAATGAAGCGCTAGAAGCGAGCAACGAAGAGTTGGAAGATCGGGTTGAAGATCGTACGCGCGAGCTGAAAACAACGCTGAGTGAATTACAGCGAACTCAGCTACAGGTGATTCAAAGTGAAAAAATGTCGAGCTTAGGGCAGCTCGTTGCTGGTGTTGCCCATGAAATTAATAATCCGGTTAATTTTATTCACGGTAACCTGCGCCATGTTAAGCACCATGCTCAAGACTTGCTCAATATTGTGCAGCTATTTCAGCAGCATTATCCCGATCCGCTGCCTGAAATTAAGGAGGAGATGGAGGCAGTCGAACTAGACTTTATCTATCAAGATTTTCCCAAGATTATCGGGTCGATGACGATGGGAACTGAGCGGATTCGTCAAATTGTGCTGTCGCTCAGAAATTTCTCACGGATGGACGAAGCCGAGATGAAATCGGTCGATATTCATGAGGGCATTGAGAGTACGCTGACTATTTTGCAAAATCGCCTGAAGGCCCGTTCGGATCGGCCTGAAATTCAAATTATTCGAGAATATGGTGATTTGCCATGGGTGGAATGCTATGCTGGACAGCTCAATCAGGCGTTGATGAATATTCTCTCGAATGCGATCGATGCGCTAGAGATGACGAATGTCTCTCGAACGTTTGAAGAGATTAAAGAAAATCCCAATACAATTACCATCCAAACTGCACTACTAGATGATCAGCAGGTGGAGATTGCCATCACAGATAATGGCCCCGGTATTCCTGAGGATATCCGCAGCCGTATTTTTGATCCTTTTTTCACGACTAAACCTGTGGGTAAAGGCACGGGTATGGGGATGTCTATTAGCTATAGCATTGTTGTCGAGAAGCATCGAGGTAACCTTGAGTGCGTTTCGAACTGTGGAGAGGGAACTCAGTTTACGATTCAAATTCCAATTCGACAGTCTTTAGATAGGCAGTCTTTAGATAAGCAGTCTTTACCGCAGGCGAACGCTGCTCAGAGTAAGCCAGAGCCTGTTATTGTTTAGCAGAAAATAGTAAAAAATAGCAGAAAAGAATCTTTTAAAAGACCAGTAAGCGCCAAGTGACCATGCCTGCAGCGATTCCTAAGGACAATAGGGTAGGGGTGAGCCAAGCCGAAATTGGTTGGGGTAAATTGTGAATGCGAGAGAGGCCATTGTAAAGCGTGAGAATGGTGTGAGAAAAGGCCCAGAGTGTTGTGATCATCACAATACTATCAATCGATAAAGCGCTGAGGGTGGTTTGTTGATTGACCCATACGGTGATGAGTGCCCATAATCCTAGCGGCATCAGGGCTGCACCTAGCATGAAAATATCAGCGACCCATAAACTGCGAATGCCCAACCGAGCGCGGGCTAGCACACTGACCAAAACCATGGCTACAAACATGAGCCCGCCTGAGGCCCACAGCCGCGAAGCGATTAGCCAACTATGGGTTTCTAAGTACTGGGTGCCGCTTAGTACCCAGCAAAGGTTGGCCATTACGGCTAGGCCGTATCCGACTAATGTCACTTGCCGTGATGATAGCTGACGGTATAGCGGCACCATTTCACCGCCTGGATTGCTTAATAGTTTTAGCAGGTTGCCCATGCCGACCATGAGTAATGAACCGGGCCGCCACGAACCGGGCCGCTCGGGCGATCGCTGATCCATACGGGGCCGAGAACTCACGCCTGGTGCCCAAGCGGACTGCTGCGAGGGGCGAATAGATGGACGATGGGCGGGCGGGCGATTGCGGGGATTGGGTGGCAGCGTCTCTTTGGGTTCTTTGTTTTTGTGAGATTTGTTGCCGTGAGGTTTGTTGCCGTGAGGTTTGTTTGGGCTAGGTTCTGTTGAGCTAGGTTCTGTTGAGCTAGGTTCTGTTAAGGGATGGGAGGTGGTCTGCTGATCGGCGATATCTTTTTTAAAGGGAAACTCTTGAGAGGGAAAATCGGTAGCTCGTCGTTGAGGGATGGGCCGCAAGGGCTCAAATTGTCGGCCTAAGGCGGATCGCCCACCGACTAAATGGGTCAGTGATTGGGCTAGCTGGCCGAAAAATTTAACCGGACGCGATCGCCCTGCCAAACCAAACTGTCGTAAATACTGCTGGAGGCGCTGATGGTTGGCAACATTGCCTTGCCGAAAAAATAATTTTGCAGCCCGCCGTAAATCTTTGGCGGCGGCGTTGACATCATGTAAATCTTCGTAAGCCATGCCCCGGCGATAGTAGTACTGGGCCTCTTCTGGGTCGCAGGCGATGGCATCGGTAAAAGCTGCGATCGCACTTTGTACATAATCCATGCGGTAGCGAGCCATGCCCTGAAAAAAGTAGGTTTTGGCTTCGCTGGCATCGAGTGCAATAGCTCGCTGACAGTCTGCGAGGACGCCGGGATCATCTTTGAGTCGATAGCGCACTTCAGCCCGTCGCAGGTAAGCTTCGGCAAAACCATCGTCTAAGGCAATGGCTTGGGTATAGTCTCCCAAAGCTGCCCGATAGCGACGAGCAAGCACATAGCTCACCCCCCGCATATAAAAGTCAGTCGGGGTGTGGGGTGTCAGGGGGATATGGCGATTTTGTGAGCCTTGATTTTGTAAGCCTTGATTTTGTGAGCCTTGATTTTGTGAGCCTTGATTTTGTGAGCCTTGATGCTCAAACGACTCGCCCTGTTCGCAATACTGATCATAGCGCTGGCGGCGGACTTGATCTATAAGGACTTCATAGGCTTCTTGCAGGGCTCGAAATTTGACAATCGCTCCCGGACGGTGGGAGTGCAGATCTGGATGATACTGTCTTGCCAACCGGCGAAAGGCAGCCCTAATTTCTCGGCGACTGGCATTCCTAGACAGGTGCAGACGGCGGTAGTAGTCACCGGAGGAAGAAGGCATGGAAGAAACGCTTAAAAAAGAGGATGCAAAGGCTGACGGTATCGGTAGATCCTGTCATAACATAGCTCATACCTCATGAGTCCTTAGTTAATAGATATACCAGATTAATAACCATTGACTGGTCGCAGGTCAGCGGTTTTTGCAAAATCTTTTTGCCAAGGTTTTTGCAAAATCTTTTTAAGCCGAGGTTAAAAATTGCCGCACGGGATCTGACAACTGGGTTAAAC
Organism: Phormidesmis sp. RL_2_1; assembly: GCA_012033015.1. GTDB lineage: Bacteria > Cyanobacteriota > Cyanobacteriia > Phormidesmidales > Phormidesmidaceae > Phormidesmis. The sequence continues at coordinate 2,921 of JAAUPS010000075.1, read as the reverse complement.
AATTTCGTCAAATATCGTCACATACCATCAAATCAGTAGGTAGCCGTAAGTAACCATGGTTATGAATAGCTGAGATGGCTATTCCCTGTTATCTAATAACTATTTTTATCAATGGCTACCTACTTACATTGATAATGACATTTTGAACTCAATCTTAACCCTGTCGAAATCTCTATCATTGACAGATCTTTATCGTTGAATTTAATAGATGGGGGTTCTATCCTTTCTGCAGGAGAGATTTTTATTGACAGTGTCTTTCTCAGTTACGTTTTTTTGTTTGTATTTTTCAGTAAATTTTTATGACGACGAAAGTTGACACGCCTTGGCCAGTAAGACGACACATTCGACACGTGGGTTCTGTGCTGAAGCTAGCGCTTACGACTAGCCTGTTGGTAGGGGCTGTAGCCTGCGCCAATGGGCCAGTTGCCGAAACTTTATCCGAGCCAGTGCCAGCGCCTGACTCAGCAGGCAATCCCAGTGCGGCCAGTACCGATGAGGTGGCCGACAATCAGCCTTTGGTGGTGACAACCGTTGCCCCTATTACCAATATTGTGAGTAACATCGCAGGCGATCGCATCAAAGTTGTCGGTCTTGTGCCCGAAGGCACCAACTCCCACACCTTTGAACCACGCCCGTCGGATGGTGAACTGCTCGCTCAAGCCGATTTGATTTTGGTCAACGGGCTGTCATTGGAAGTGCCTTCTATCGCCATGGCAACATCTGTGAAAGCCGAAGACACTGAGATTTATGAGCTAGGCACCAACGTCATCACCCAAGAGCAGTGGCTATTTGACAACAGCTTTCCAGCCGCCGAAGGCAAACCCAACCCTCATCTATGGGTCAACCCTGATTACGCTGCTGCGTACGCTAAGCTAGCCACCGAACAGCTTACTGCCCTAGATCCCGAAGGCAAGGCCACCTTTGAAGCAAACCTGGCCAGCTTTTTAGCGCAAATTGAAGCGCTTGATCGCGTCACCCGCGCTGTGGTGGACAGCATTCCTGCTAGTAATCGCAAGCTGCTGACCTATCACGACTCTTGGCCTTATTGGGCGCGTAAATACGGCTTTGAGGTGATTGGGGCGGTGCAGCCTTCTGACTTTAGCGAGCCTTCGGCCAGCGAAGTCGCCGCCTTAGTTGATCAAATTCGTGCCAGTAAAGTCCCCGCCATTTTTGGCTCAGAAGTCTTTCCCAGCAAAGTTTCCGAACAAATTGCCCGCGAGGCCAACGTCAAGCTAGACAATACAGCCGATGATGATTTGCCCGGAGAGGGCTCAGCCAATGCGATCGAAAATGCCGAGCTAGTTGAGCAAAATCAGGCCAGCGATGAGCACACTTACATTGGCATGATGGCGGAGAACCTGCGCATTTTTGCGAATAATTTGGGCGGTGATGCTAGCTTGGTGGACTCGTTAGATGTGACAAATGTTGTCGAGTGAGTGATGGTTAAAGCAAAAAGTCATTAAGGCCGCTAGGATAAGATGGAATTTGGGCATATCGCTTGCCTTAATTCACCATAAGACGTCACCTAATTATTTCAGATTGGCAATTCCTCTTAAAGATCTTTATTTATTGTCTGCAACAATCATTAGGGAATCGCCTACATGTATGCTCTTTTAGAAGCAAGAGATTTATCCTGTGGATATCAAGGACAAAAGATATTTTCAGGGCTAAATTTCCAGCTTCACCAAGGCCAATTTTCTGGCCTCGTCGGGCCATCAGGCTCCGGCAAAACCACACTGATAAAATCCCTACTAGGACTGGTGCAGCCCTGGCAAGGCCAAATTTATTATCGAGGGCAATCGCTCAATGCCATCTCAAAGCTAGGTCGAGTCTTGCCTAAAGTTGGCTATGTCCCGCAAGTAGAAACCGTTGACTGGAGCTTTCCGGTGACTGCTGCTGAGGTGGTGATGATGGGCCGATATCGCCGCAAGTGCTTTTGGCCATGGCCCTCAAAGCAAGATCGCGCGATCGCCCATCATTACTTGCCCGTGTGGGCGCTGCTGATGTTGCCCATCGGGCCATTGGTGAGCTTTCCGGCGGTCAGCAGCAGCGCGTCTTTTTAGCCCGCGCCCTAGTCGGAAACCCTGAACTTGTGCTGTTAGATGAGCCTACCAGTAGCTCTGACATTCAAACCCAGCACGAACTTCTTCACCTCCTTTGGGATCTTAACGATCAAGGCGTCAGCATTTTGCTGTCCACTCACGATCTGAATTCTGTTGCCACGCATCTGCCTTGGGTCATCTGTTTTAATCAAGGCATTATTGTCGAGGGAAACCATCTGAGGTGCTCACTTCAGAGACGCTTAGCCAAACATTTGGAGGCGATATGGTTGTTCAACAACAGGGCAATCATGTGCTAATTGCCAGTCGGGCAACTGCTGTGCGCCATCCGGTGCAGCGGCCTCGTCCGGCTTTGCTGAGTGCGAGTAATGTTGATCTCAAAAGCTCCCATAATGACCATGACCATGGCTTAGCACCGCTAGGCGATCATCGCAAAATAGGAGATGTAGACAAAGTAGGAGAATTAGAATCAGAGCAAAGTCGTCACAACAACTATCGATGATCTATCGCCCGATAATCTATCGCCCGATAATCTATCGCCGATCATCTACTACCGATGATTCTGTTGTTATCGCCAAGTAAGTAAGGATGCATTCTTACTTGGTCTTGGTGAGCATTCCTTGTCTTGGTGAGCATTCCTTCTCTTGGTGAGCATTCCTTGTCTTGGTGAGCATTCCTTAGCGCCGTACGACGACGCCGGGTCTCACCGCTAGCGCCGTACGACGACGCCGGGTCTCACCGCTAGCCGCCGTACGACGATGCAGGGTCTCACCCCTGCTGGTCAAGGCTTCTAGCGTTGGCGTAGCCTCTCTGAGGAGAATGACTCTTGTCCTAACTCACTTGACAGAAGCTATATATGAT
>JAAUPS010000293.1 GCA_012033015.1 Phormidesmis sp. RL_2_1 | reverse complement strand
AGCGGTGAGACCCTGCGTCGTCGTACGGCGCTAAGGAATGCTCACCAAGACAGCGGTGAGACCCTGCGTCGTCGTACGGCGCTAAGGAATGCTCACCCAGACAAAGTCAGAATGCATCCTTACTTTGCTATAGTGCACAACCCTTTCTCTGCGATAGTGGGGCCATGGCTTATTGTCTCAATCCTGTTTGCCCAAAGCCGCAGAATCCAGCAGCGGCTAATTTTTGTAATGCTTGCGGCACGCCGCTGAAGTTAGCTAATCGTTATCAGCTCGTATCACTATTGGGCCAGGGTGGATTTGGCCGCACATTTTTAGCCCAGCGGCTGACTGCTCATGCAGATCAGACGCCACTAACTTGTGTGATTAAGCAAACTTACGGTCATGCTTTGACACAACCGGCTGAATTTGTAGCTGACAGCGCAAGATTACGTCAGCTAGGAGAACATCCCCAAATTCCCAGCTTGTTAGAAGCGTTAGAAACTGAATATGGCCAGTTTTTGGTACAGGCGTTTATCCCTGGCGATAACTTAGAAACGCAGATAGAAACCGCAGGGCCTTGGCCCGAAACTCAGGTGCGATCGCTGCTGAAATCTTTGGTGCCTGTACTACAGTACGTACATAGCTTTGATATTATCCACCGCGACATCAAACCAGCGAACATTATTTTGAAAGGCTACGCCCTGGATGGTCAAATGCCAGATGGGCCAGGGCCGGATGACCAAACGCTGAAGAACTCTAATCTAGATCTCGCTAAAAATGTACCTGTGCTGGTAGATTTTGGCTCAGCCAAGTGGGTGCGCCAAGCACCTGCCAAAACCGTCATTGGCAGCGCAGACTACGCTTCGCCTGAACAATCGATAGGGCAGGCTACGTTTGCCAGTGATATTTACAGTTTGGGGCTAAGCTGTTTGCACTTGCTCACTGCAATTGATCCTTTTTCTCTCTATTCCATGGCCGAAGATCGCTGGGTTTGGCAAGATTACCTGCCTCAACCCATTCAGCCTCGGTTTGCTCAATTGCTCGATCAAATGGTGGCCCGCTCTCTGCAGCAACGCTACGAAAGTATGGATCAAGTCGCGCTGGATTTGCAGTTTTCCCAAAATCCACTGCTGTACGCGCCTAAACAGCTCCTGACTAAGGCGAAAGAATCTATCCCTGCCCTCAAGAATGCGCTGCCCGCTAACACCTTACCGACAAAACCGATTGTGGTAAGCGCTGCTCAAATATGGCATAGGCGCGATCGCATTACGCGGCCCATCGGCATCACGCAAGCCATTGCCATTAGCCCTCGCGCTCCAATTTTCGCCACAGGCAGTACCCACGGCACCGTCAGACTATGGCATCTACCGAGTCGTCAGCTCATCCACACCTTTCACAGGCGGCGCTTAATCGGCGACGGTCACACCGGGGCGATTACGGCCCTGAGGTTTCATCCCGATGGTCGAGCGCTCTACAGTGCCAGTGCCGATGGCTTAATCAAAGAGTGGGATAGCGCTGAGCGTTGCTTACTCAATACCCTACCAACCGCTGGCTGGACACCAATGGATTTGACCATTACGGCTGACGGGACAACGCTCATTAGCCCCAATAGTGATGGAAAAATTGTGCTGTGGGATATTGCCACGCTCAGGCCCATCGGAGAACTTGTGCAGCATCAGCAGCGGGTCAACGCGGTGGCCCTATCAGCCGAAGGTGATGTACTGGCCAGTGCCAGTGACGATGGCACCGTCAAGCTTTGGCGATTCGGCCTGCAATCGGGTCAGCAACATAGGGCCAGCGCTAAAATGCCAACTACTCATCAGCGCCTTCCTCAGTTGTCTAAGACGATGAATCTGGATGAAAAAAGGGGTGGGCATCGGGGCATAGCCCAACCACTGTATGTAGCCTTAAACAGCCCTGTAGCCTCAAACAGCCCTGTAGCCTTAAGCAGTCATGTAGCCTCAAACAGCACTGATGATCTCGCTCAATCTGGCCGTACCGATGAGCGCCATGCCCATGAATCTCAAGAGCAGCAGATGATCGTCGCCGATACGGCAGGCAAAGTACACATTTATACTTTAGATCCTCAGCTCAATCCCCACCGCGCTGTTTTGTTGTACACCTCCCCTCAACCCATCACTTCACTTGCACTTAATGCCCATGGCTGCTTAGCTGTGGGCACTGAAGATAGTGTGCTAACCCTGTGGCAGATAACGACGGGTGAGTGTGTCGCAAAGCTAGCCCATGATTGGGGCGTAGTTGCGATCGCTTTTTCTGCTGATGGCAAAACCTTGATTACGACCAGCGCTGATGAAGTGATCTCTATTTGGCAAGCTGCCAATACTTGACAGACTTCCATTTTCTGAGGCAGGGTTCTTAAAGGGTTTTTGGCGTTAAACAACCAAAACAACAAAAATAAACCAAAAAAGAGGAGTGCTTACGTTTGATGACAGCTTCAATACCGTGGAGTTCAAAGGCAGAAACCTTGTTAAAGGAAATTCCTTTTTTTGTGCGTCCTGCTGCACGTAAAAAAATTGAGAAATATGCGCGTGAACATGGCCTAACAGAAATTACAGAAACGGTTTATCAGCAGGCGAAGGCGCAGTTTGGACGAAAACAGTAAAAAAAACTCGCAAGTGAGAACAAGATTCTCATTTGCGAGTTCGGATGTGTGAGGATTTTGGGCAAGGATGCGCTGAGGCGTTCTAGCTGATGACTTGACTGTTTACTTCGATGACAACCGCTTGCTCTGAAGAGGCATCTGGCTTGGTTTCAGTCGTTGTTGGCTCAGATGCGGCGTACCATGTACGGGCGACATTAGCTTTCTCTCTCATGTTTTCGTAGCGGCTGCCGTAGCGCTGTGTGAGAATATCGTCTAGTTTGCTAGCTTGTTTTTGCACCTGAGGAAAAAGTGCTGCTTTGGTGGTTTGTGCGATCGCCCGCAAAAACTTGATCAAGCGCTCTGTCAAATCTTCAGTGCTGGCCTCTTGCTGCCAAGTTTGATTGACGACTCTGGCAGCCTGTTGGCTTTTGTCTTTAACCGTGGCAACGGTTTCAGCAGTCACTTCTTGGGCTAGGGGACTCATGATCTCACGGCCATCTTTCACTTCAGCAACCGTCTCAGCAAAAGCTGTACGAAAAATGTGGATGATCCGCTGGGAACGCTCGGTAGTTTCTGTTTTGAGCGTTTTGAGTTTTCAACGGTGGAAGGCTGCGGTGCAGCATTTTCAGCATTAGCAGTAGGCGAAAAGTTGTTTGGGGTGGAGTAAGTCATGGTGTTTCCTTGTGAAATAGAAGAGATCAAAAGAAGAGGTGAGAAATAGAAAGAGGTGAGAAATAGAAAGAGGTGAGAAATAGAAAGAGGTGAGAAATAGAAACGAAAGCGCCGTACGACAACGCAGGGTTTCACCGCTGCTCGTCGAGTGAGCCGCTGCTCGTCAAGACTGCTAGCGGTTACTCTTGTCCTCACTCACTCGACAGAGGCTATAGCGGAAGAAAAGTGTGAAAAAAGAGGTGTGAAAAAAGAAGCGGGCAAAAGAGAAAAGTTAGCTCAGAGGAACAGCGTCAACTGTAATTGTTGGAACTGTATCGGTAGCAGTATCGGTAGCAGTATTGGTAGATTTCTTGCGCTTGAGCTGCTCGGCCATCATTTGGCCAATTTCGGACACCAGCAGACTCACCACAATGCCGTCATCAATCCAGCCGAGTACGGGGAAGACATCTGGAGAAATATCTAGCGGGCTAACCAAGTACAGCAAGGTGCCGAAAATGACAACCCAGCGGTATTTTGTGTGCTTTAGCGCTTGGCGGTATAGATCGTGCAGGACGGTGGAAAGGTGCTTTTTCTGAGGTTGTTGTTTCATTAGGGAAGTTCTCTCTTGCCAACACACTTATCATTGCAGATAGATTTGTTGCAGTCAGGTGTAGATAATACACCGAACTATCGACGGTACGGTCGTTTTGAGCTGAGCAAAAGACTGTACGGGAAACCGAAACCTGTCCCTACAGGTCGGCTCGCAAAAGAGCACTGAGATGGCTAAGTTCTGGAATAATCAGTGCGGTCATTGCTAAGCGTACGGCATTGCTAGAACCAGGCACAGAAAAAATGAGGGTGCTTTTTTGCGGGCTGATGTGAATGCCTGCAACCGCACGGGAGGCGATCGCACGGGAGCCAATTTCAGCATAGCTAAGCTGGCGAAATATTTCACCAAAGCCAGGAAGCTGCTTGTGCAGCAAGGCTGCGATCGCATCGTAGGTGGTATCACGAGGGGCAATGCCCGTCCCGCCATTGAGCAAAATGACCTGAATATCATCACGGCTTGCCAAACTTTGCACATGCTGGGCGATTTGTTCGGGCTCATCTTTAAGGATGTGATAATGCCCGATTTGATGCCCTGCCGCAGCGAGCTGAGAGTGCATCACCTGGCCGCTTTTATCAGTCGTGGGGGTGCGGCTATCACTCACGGTAAGCACCGCGCAGGTCACCGTTATAGGCGTAGCGCTATCAGCATGGGGTTGAACTGTCACAACGAAAACCGCTTTTTTCAAGCAACGTACGCGCTAGCTTTTGGTTAAACCTAAGCCATTGTCCTTAGAATAGCGATCCATAAACCGAATGAAGCGATCCCATTCTGCCTGTCCGCGCATCACAAAAACAGCTTCAATCCCGGCAGGCTCACCATTGACGAACTTACCGTTAACATCGCGGGTGACCAGCTCACCTTCCTCATCGACCATATATAGCCCGGTCACTTCACCACCTTCTTCAATCAGTGCCTTGGGGCGATCAAAGTAAAACGTTGCCGTGCCATCGGACAGATCTTTAGCACGGGTGATGCGAATATCGGGGACGACGTCTTCTTTGACACCGCGAGAAAACTGCATTTCAGCCATGATGATTTTTTATGACGTTGAGTTAATAGAGATATATAGTTTCTCATTTTTTTGAACGTTTAGTCGAGCGAAACCTGATGAGGTGAGCTGACAAAGGGCATCTCACCTGACACCACGAGGGCTTGATAGACCATGGCAGAAGTCTCTGCTCGACTAGCAGCGCGGTTGGGGCGCAGTTCACGTAAGTTAGGGTAGTTGAATACAAGCCCTAGCTGGGTGGCGGTGGCGATCGCACTGAGCGCATAGCTAGGAAGCACTGAGCCGTCGGTATAGTAGGCCAGCGAGCGGGTCTCTGGGGGGGATGCCGAGCGCAGTGCTAAGCCACTGACTAGCGCCAGCAATGCCTGTAATTTTGTCAGAGGATAGTTAGGGTCAAAGGTGAGATCAGGAAAACCAGAGATAAACTTGGCCTGATAAGCTTTTTGAATGACGGCGGCGGCCCAAAAATCCTCAGGGACATCTCGAAAGCGCACAGATGGCCGCTGCGGCTCAGGGTTAAAAGCACCTACTAATAGCGCGGCAAACTGAGCCCGAGTCATGGGCGCATCTGGCTGAAAAGAACCGTCGCTAAAGCCACTGAGCCATCCCTTTTGGACGAGCGGATCGATAAAGGCTTTGGCCCAGTGCTGAGGGGGCAAATCTGTAAAACTTGACGCGGTTACCGCCGCTTCAGCGATAAAAGGAGAGGCCAGACGCGGAAGTTGTCCGGCAGCGACTAGGGCCTGATGCACCAAGGCTGTGGTTTCGGCACGGGTAATCGGGGCTAGGGGCCGAAGCTGATAGGGATCAGGGTGGCTCACAACCATTTGACGGTCAGTGGCGGCGGCGATAGGTTCAATGGCATAGCTGGGAATTTGGGCGCGATCGCGATAGACCAACAGCGATTGCGATCGCCCGTTGCCTAAGGCCAGACCGTTGACCAGGGCAACGATAGCCTGCACCTTGGTCAGCGGCGCATTGGGGCGAAAGGAACCGTCTGGAAAGCCAGAGATAAATCCCTGGGCTTGGGCCTGACGAATAGCCTGAACTGCCCAAAAATCCTCAGGAACATCCTCAAAACGACTGAGTGAGCGGCTGGGCTTGCTATTGTCCTCAATTTGGGGAAAAGCTGCTGCCACGAGCGCGGCAAACTGGGCGCGGGTGACTTGAGTATCTGGCTGAAACGTGCCATTTAAGAAGCCTTTGACAAGATTTTTCTCTGCTAGCGCTTCGACAAAAGGGGCACTCCAGTGGCCGACGAGGTCATTGAAACGGCTCTCTAAGCTGGGCAGGTTGGAGCGAGCGGGCGCAGGGCACTCGGCGCATTGGCCGGATCCGGCAGTTCAGGCAGGGGCTCAACAGTGCCAAGCAGAACGGCGGGAACGGCCGCGTC